>NZ_JAPEMM010000001.1:5522938-5884407 GCF_026342735.1 Streptomyces sp. NBC_00193 | reverse complement strand
GCGGTCGGCAACCTGCTGGGCCACCTCTCCGGCCTGGCCGTCGCGTTCCGCGACGCCGGCCGCAAGGACCTGGGCCCCACGACGGACACGGCCCCCGACACGGCCGTGCCCGCCCTCCCCGCCGACTGGCGCGAGGAACTCCCCCGGGTCCTCGGCGAACTGGCCGAGGCCTGGACGGATCCGGCCGCCTGGACCGGCATGACCCGCGCGGGCGGCGTGGACCTGCCGGGCGAGATCGCGGGTCTGGTGGCCGTCAACGAACTGGTCATCCACGGCTGGGACCTGGCTCGGGCCACCGGCCAGGCGTACGCACCCGATCAGGCCGCACTGGAGACCTCGTACGGCTTCCTCCTGGCCGCGGCCGAGGAGGAGGGCAGCCGCGGGGACATCTTCGGCCCCGTCGTCCCGGTACCGGACGACGCCCCGCTGCTGGACCGGGCGGTCGGGCTGAGCGGGCGCGATCCGGACCGGCCGTCCTGACGCGAAGCGCTGCGCGGTCGCGCGGCGGCGCCTTCAGGTGACGGGCTCCGGTGCCGGGGCGGGCCCGGGCAGGGGGCCCGGCTGCGGGTGCGGCTCGGGCCGCGGCGCCGGTGGCGGCTGGGGGTCGGGTCCGGGCTGCGGCGGAGCCGGTGGCACGGGGTCGGGCCCGCCGGGAGGCGGAACGGGACCGGGCACCGGTCCGGGCTCCGGACCAGGTCCAGGGCCCGGAGCCGGGGTGGGGCTGGGCGGAACGGGATCACGGGGAGGGATCCCCATGGCTGCTCCTTTCGGTCGGGTGTCGGGGGCCGGCGCCGGATCTACCGGGTCGGCGGTGCCGGCGGGGGGTCGTCGGTCATGGCTGTTTCCGTCCCGCGCCTGCCCCCGCCGATGCGGCTCAATCGCCTCCGGCACGCGTGCCCCGCGAGCTCATCCCGGCTGCGGACGGTGCTTGTGCGGTCCTCACCCTGGGCTGCCTGCTCCTGCTCGTGATCCGGTGGTGCCGCAAGGCATCGGCCGCTTCGGCCGACCACGAGGCCGACCACGAGGAGGGCTGACGACGGGGGTGCCGCGTCTCAGGTGTCCGGCTCCGCGGCCGAGATGGCCGCGAGGGTGGACCCGGGGTCGCGTTCCACCGTGAGGTCGCCCAGGGTGACGACGCCGACGAGCTCACCGTCCTCGGATTGCACGGGCAGGCGCCGCAGCGCGTGCCGCCGCATGAGATCCGCGGCCTGGTCCACGTAGTCGTCGGGCTTGACGGTCACCGGTGCGGGGGTGCAGACCGCCTGCACCGTCGTCTCGGCGGGGTCCCGGTTGTCGGCCACGGCCCGGATGACGAGGTCCCGGTCGGTCAGGATGCCGTGGAGCCGACCGCCGTCGACGACCAGGACGTCCCCGATGTCCGCGTCCCGCATCACCCTGGCGGCTTCCGCCAGGGACGTCAGCTTTTCGACGGTCACCGGATTGCCGGTCATCACCTCGTGGACTCGACGGGTCATGGTCGCACCTCCGTACCCTGCGTCTTTCCACCCGGCCCGTCGGCAAACCCCGGTGCGCAGGTCGCGGGGTTACGCTCGGATGAGGCCGCGAAGGGGATGGTGCGCATGTGCCGGTGGCTCGCCTACTCGGGCTCGCCCATGCTGCTCGACGCCGTGCTCTACCGTCCGGAGCACTCGTTGATCAATCAGAGCCTGCACGCCCGCCTGGGCGTCGAGACGACCAACGGCGACGGTTTCGGCATCGGCTGGTACAGCGGGAACGGGGACGGCACACCGGCCGTCTTCCGGGACATCGCCCCGGCCTGGAACAACCGCAACCTGCGCGAGCTCGCCGCGCACGTCAGCTCGCACCTGTTCTTCGCCCACGTGCGCGCCTCGACGGGCTCGGCCATCCAGCAGACCAACTGCCACCCCTTCCGCCACGGGCGGTGGCTGTGGATGCACAACGGGTCCATCGCGGACTTCCCCCGGCTGCAGCGGGACCTCTGCCTGGCCGTCGACCCAGCCCTCTTCCCTGCCATCGAGGGGTCCACCGACTCCGAGGTGATGTTCTACCTGGCGGTCACCTTCGGGCTCGACCAGGACGTCCCGGGCGCCGTGGCCCGGATGACCGGGCTCGTGGAGCGCCTCGGCAAGGAGCACGGCATCGCGGATCCGCTCCAGATGACGCTGGCGATCAGCGACGGCGCGTACCTCTGGGCCTTCCGCTACTCCAGCGGGGGTGCGGCCCGCTCGCTCTTCTACAGCAGCCGCGCCGAGACCGTCCGCCACCTCCACCCCGAGGTGGAGTACCTCCGCGAGATCTCCGACGCCTCGCGCATCGTGGTCTCCGAACCGCTGGGGGACCTCCCCGGCGTCTGGAACGAGCTTCCCCAGGCCAGCTACACGGTGATCCCTTCCGCTCCGGACAGGGACTGGCTCCCCTTCGTACCGGAATTCCCCTGACGGCCGTTCCGCGTCCCGGGAGCCGCGGTGGCGGGTGCGGTGCGGTGCTGATTGGCTGGGAGTACCCGTACCGCAGGGGTACCGCATTCCCCCGAAGCGAGGATCGCTCATGAGCAACGAGAGCCAGCCGAGCCAGCGGGTCCGGCAGATGCGTGACAAGGCCCAGGAACTGGAGCAGGCGTCGCAGCGCGCGACGGATCCGGCGGAGAGGCAGAGGCTCATCGAGAAGGCCCTGCACATCCGGAAGAAGAGCGAGCAGGAGAACGGCCCGGGCAGCGGAACGATGGACCCCATGTAGCGCCCGCGCTCACCCGGTCCAGTGGAACCTCCCGCCTCCGACCCAGCGGACCTCGTCCGGGTCGTCGAGGTCGTGGATCGTGATGCCGGCGGCCGCCGCGGTCAGGACCACGTCCGTCATCGACCGGGCGGTGCTGGCCACCTCGCCGTCGATCTCCACGATGCGGAACGGCGGGTCGGCGGGGCACACCCCGAGCACGGTGACCCGAGCCGGGGGAAGGTAGGGGATCGCGCCTTCGGTCATGCGACATCGCCTCCCGGGTCTCATATCGCCCCTTCCCGAACGCCCGGGCGGAAAACCTCCCGCGTACCGGCCGGACGGGAGCCGCGGTGCGTGCCCGCGCGCTTTCTGGGGAGACGCCTGTGGGACGGCGACGCACGACCGTCGCCTCGCACAGAAAGGGACGTGCCATGAGCACGGAAGAGATTTGGGGCTACCACCAGGACGCCGGATACCAGAAGGGGATCGACCTCGTCGGATACAAGGTCGAGGCCACCGACGGCAGCATCGGGAAGGTCGACAAGCACTCCGAGGACGTCGGAGCATCCCACATCGTCGTCGACACCGGTGTCTGGATCTTCGGCAAGCACGTACTGCTCCCGGCCGGGACCATCCAGCGCATCGACACCGTCGAGGAGAAGGTCTACGTCGGCCGGAGCAAGGAGCAGATCAAGAACGCTCCCGAGTTCGACCGGGCCAAGTACGGCGGCGGGCCCACCTACCTGGAGCAGTTCGCCCGGTACTACAACCAGCCCCACATGTGACCGGCGCGGTGGCACCCCTGACGTCACGGTTCGGTGGCGTGTGAGGGGGTAGGCGCGCAACGTGTCCGGAAGACGAGCCCGTGTGAGGAACCCGCGGGAAAGGGGTGCACGATGGCCACGGCGGACGGCGACCGTTTCGCGGTCGAGGTACGGCCCGTCGAGGGAGCCACCGTCCTCGCGCTGGCGGGCGAGCTCGACCACGACACCGCCGAACCCTTGAGGGCGGCCATCGAAGCCGCCCGGGCGGGCGGTGGGCAGCGGTTGCTCCTCGATTTCAGCGGGCTGGACTTCTGCGACTCCACGGGATTGAACGTGTTGTTGCACGGGCGGCTCGCGGTCCGGGAATCGGGCGGCAGTCTCGAACTGATCGGGCTCCACCAGCCGGTCGAACGCATGCTGCACATCACGGGCGTGGTCGGACTGTTCCCGCTGCACCCCGATGTGGATGCGGCGCTGGCACGTCACCGGAGCGCGTAGCGGAGGAGCACGATGATTGAGCACCGGTCACCGGAACAGACCCGGCGTCTGGTGCTGCACGGCACCACGGACGTCGTCGGCCGCTGCCGGGATTTCACCCGCGCCGCCCTGACCGAGTGGCAGTGGCTGCCGGCGGCGGAGGGCCGCCGCAACGACGGCCTCCGGGACGAGACCGCGGACGATGCCCTGCTGCTGGTGTCCGAGGTCGTGGCCAATGCCTGCATGCACGCGGGCGGGCCGAGCTCGCTCCTCCTGCGCCGCACCGCCGAGGGGCTGCGCATCGAGGTCACCGACGCGAGCCCCGTCGCGCCGGCCGTCAGGCACCCGGCGGACCCGGCACGGCCCGGAGGCCACGGGCTGGTCATCGTGGAACGGCTGGCACGGAAGTGGGGCTCGGAGCCGGTGGGCGGCGGAAAGTGCGTATGGGTGGAGCTGGACGCACCGGCGTACGTCCCGGCCGGTGGACCGTGGCAGGCTGGGGCGATGAGGCTGAGATCATGAGCGCGCCGTCCGCCGCCCGCCTGGTGCTGCTGCGCCACGCCAAGTCCGCCTGGCCCGACGTCGCGGACCACGAGCGGCCGCTCGGCCCGCGCGGTCTGCGGGACGCGCCCGCGGCGGGCCGCTGGCTGCGCGAGGCCGGCTGCCTGCCGGCCCTGGTCATCTGTTCCACCGCCCGGCGGACCCGGGAGACCTGGGCACTGGCTGCCGCAGAGCTCGGCGCCGAGGTCCCGGTGCGCTTCGACGAGCGGGTGTACGCCGCCGAGCCGGAGGAGCTGCTGGCGGTGGTGTCCGAGGTGCCGGACGAGGTGGGGACGCTGCTGCTCGTCGGCCACAACCCGGGACTGGAGGAACTGGCCCTCGGCCTCGCGCGGGATGCCGCGGGCGCCGCGGAGGCCGGAGATGCCGCGGAGGCCGGGGCGATCGCGCGCCTGGCGGAGAAGTTCCCGACGTCCGCGATCGCGGTGCTCGCCTGCCCCGGCTCCTGGCGGGAGCTCGCGCCGGGCTCGGCCCGGCTGACCGACTTCGCCGTCCCGCGGGGCGCCGCCCGCTGACGCACCACAGCGAGAAGGGGCCGTTCCGGATCGCTCCGGAACGGCCCCTCCGTTAGCGGGCGGAGGCCCGTCAGTCGGTGGACCGGCGTCTGCCCCGCTGGCGGCGCGGGTACGGCAGGAGCCGCGGCGAGCGTTTGGCGGCCACGTCCTCGATCCAGCCGAAGGTCAGGACCAGCAGGCCGATCAGCGGGATCGCCACCAGCAGGGTGAACCACTGGCTGGCCAGCAGCCACTGGAAGTTCTCGTAGACGAAGGGGACGCTCCACAGGGGGTCGATCAGCGGGATCGCGGCCACCAGTGCCACCTGGTGCCACAGGTAGACGCTGACCGCGCGCGAGTTGAGCAGGCTGACCAGGCCGTTCCAGCGTTCCAGCACTCTGGGCCACTGATCCCAGGAAGGGCTGACGTGGAGCAGGATGGCGACGAAGCCCAAGGACCACAGGGCCTGGGCGATCGGCCAGGCTTCGATGTCCGTCGGTACGGTCGGGTCGACCGGCCGGGTCTGCAGGTACCAGAGGCCGGCCACCATGACGAGCGGCGCGATGGACGGCAGGACGTACTGCGGGATCTTCTTGAGCAGCCCTTCCTGGTGGGCCATGCCGAGGAGCCAGCAGGAGCCGAACATGGCGAAGTCGTTGGCGGTCTCCCAGACCCGGCCGTAGACGAACTCCTGGTCGGCGAAGAACGAGTTCATGACGATCAGCACCGCCAGGGGGCTGAACAGCGTCACCCACGGAAGCCGCCGCAGCGCGCGGAGCATCAGCGGTGAGAGCAGGACGTACCAGAGGTAGGCACGGAGGTACCAGAGCGGGACGGTGATCTGCAGGGCCCAGCCGCCCTCCACGCGGCCGAACCCGGGCAGGTCCTCCGCGAACGGCGGAGTGCTGAGCGGCAGGATCCAGAACGCCATCTTGGTCCACCACCAGGTGGGATGGCCATCGGAGTCGGGACCCCAGCCGTCGAAGAGCTGGAGGGTGATCAGGACGATGCCGAACAGCCACATCGGCGGCAGCAGTCGGCGCAGTCGGCCGCGGATCACGCCGAGGGCGGGACGGCTGAGCGAGCGGGCCATCAGCGAGCCGGCCAGCGCGAACATCACGCCCATCGACGGGAAGACGAGGGGCAGCCAGAACCAGCCGAAGTTGTGGTAGAAGATCACGCGCACCAGGGCCAGCGCGCGCAGCAGGTCGAGGTAGCGGTCGCGGCCGCCCTTGCGCGGGGACGGCGCCTTGGACTCCGGCTGCGCATCGGGCTGCTGCTGCGGCTCCGGCCGCTGCTCGGGCTCCCACTCGGCCTCCCACCGCTGTCGCACGATGGCGGGGACCCGCAACTGGACGGTTTCCTGGTTGCGCCCCAGGTCGGTGTATCCGGTCACGGTCAGGCCTCCACGGGTACAGCGACCTCGCCGGTGCGCCGGAGCTTCTGCCAGCGCAGTCGGCCACCGGTCATCGCCGTGATCGCGGACTGCAGCAGAACGATGTACATGAGCTGCCGGTAGACCAGCTGCTGGATCGGCAGGCTGATCAGGTACCAGGGCTTCTCGCGGTCGAGATGGAAGGCGTACCAGGACAGCACGGCCTGGAGCAGGATGAAGCCGCCCCAGCTGGTGAGCGTGATCCCGGCGTCCCCGAAGAACACGCCGTACAGCAGGAACAGGTCGACCAACGGCGCCAGCAGCGGGGCGATCACGCCGAACAGCACGACGAGCGGCAGCCCGATGCGGCCGAAGCGCCCGGCCGGGCCGCGGGAGGTCACCGCGGCGCGGTGCTTCCACATCGCCTGCATGCTGCCGTAGCTCCAGCGGTACCGCTGGGACCAGAGCTGCTGGAGGCTGGCGGGAGCCTCGGTCCAGGCGCGGGCCTCCTCGGCGTAGACGATCCGCCAGCCGTCGCAGAGCACCGCGATGGTGATGTCGGTGTCCTCGGCGAGGGTGTCGTCGCTCATCCCGCCGACCCGCCGCAGGGCCTCCTTGCGGAAGGCGCCGACCGCGCCGGGGATGGTCTGGATGACGTTGAGCATGTCGTACATCCGGCGGTCCAGGTTGTGGCCGAGGACGTACTCGATGTGCTGCCAGGCGCCGATCAGGCTGTCGCGGTTGCCGACCTTGGCGTTGCCCGCGACCGCGCCGATCGTCGCGTCTCCGAAGGGCTGGACCAGCTCGCGCACGGTGGACGGTTCGAAGACGGTGTCGCCGTCCATCATCACGATGATCTCGTGCGAGGCGGCCGCGATACCGGTGTTGAGGGCGCTGGACTTGCCGCCGTTGGCCTTGCGGATCAGCCGGACGAACGGCAGGTTCATCGCCTCGACTATGTCCGCGGTGCCGTCCGAGGAGCCGTCGTCGATGACGATGACCTCGATCGGATAGTCACTGACGGCCAGCGAGTTGAGGGTGTTGGCTATGCACTCGCGCTCGTTGTACGCGGGGACCAGGACGGTGACCGTTTCGGTGACGGGCGTTCCCCAGGCGTCCCGCCGCTTGGCGCGGCGGGCGTGCATCGGCGCGAGGACGAGCATCAGCCCGAACCGGCCGAAGTTGAGGAAGCCGACGAGGGCCAGCAGCCCGACCAGGACCGGCAGGGTGTGCACGGAGAACTGGGTGGCCCAGATGTATCCCTTGCCCGCCCACAGCTGGAATCCGGTCACCGGCACGGTGGCGCTGGAGGCGCCGAGCGCGTCGGAGATGGTGGTGAAGCGGTACCCCTGGGCCTGCAGTTTGACGATGATCTGCTCGAGCGCCTCGATGGTCTGGGTACGGTCGCCACCCGCGTCGTGGAGCAGGATCAGCTCGCCCGCGCCGGGCGTGGCCGGCATCGCCGCCTTGACGATCTCCTCGACACCGGGACGCTTCCAGTCGTCGGTGTCCCGGTCGATGAAGGCGGTGAGGTAGCCGCGCGCGCCCACGTACTTGATGACCGGATAGTTCCAGTCGTCCATCGCCGAGGCGTCGGAGGAGTACGGCGGGCGGAACAGCGCGCTGTGGACGCCCGCGACTCCGGCCAGCGCCAGCTGCGTCTGCGCCAGTTCCCAGCTGATCCGGGTGTGGGACTGGTACACCAGGTCGGGGTGGGTGAAGGTGTGCACGCCCAGTTCGTGGCCGCCCGCGACGATCTGCCGGATCAGCTCCGGGTTGCGCGTGGTCATGGCACCGGTCACGAAGAAGTCCGCACGGACGTCGTGGCGCGCGAGCACCTCGAGGATCTTCGGGGTCCACTGCGGCGAGGGACCGTCGTCGAAGCTCAGGACCACGGTGCGGTCGGGGATGTGATAGCTCACGGGCTTCTCGTTCTTGCTGCCGCGCGCGTCGATGACCGGACCACCCTTGAGCAGGTGCTGCGGGACGGTCGTCTTGTCGACCGAGATCGCGATCCGGTCGTCGTGGAAGGCCTCGTTGGTGGCGAGGCCGCGCAGCACGAGAAGCGCAAGCAGGCACGCCAGCAGGGACAGCGGCATGAAGAAGCGCAGCGGCGGCGCGGCCAGTCGGCGCGGCCTCAGCAGGGACTGCCGGCGGCGCTGATGGCGGGACAATGACGCTCCTGGAGATGGGTGGTGCGGACGATCAGGGGTTCTTGGCCGACGGACCCGAAGGGCTCGCGCCGGGCGGCGCGGCGGCCGTGGGGTTCTGTGGGTCGGCCATGGGCTTCGGCGCGCTCGGCGTGGGCTTCGCCGTGCGTGCGGCCGGGGGTTTCGGCGGGGCGGCCGAGGACTTCGACGGAGCGGTCGACGGCTTCGGTGTGCCGGCCGAGGGCTTCGGCGTGGCGCCCGAGGGCTTCGTCGCGGGTGTCGCGGAGGGTGTGGCCGTCCGGGGCGAGGGCGATCCCGAGGGTGCTGCCGACGCTGCCGGCCCCGCCGGGGTGGCCGACGGCGCGGGTGAGCCGGGCGGGGCGGGCGACCGCGAGGGCTGTACGGGGATGCCCATCGCCGGGGCGTCCGCCTGCATGCCGATCAGGCTGCTGCCCATGGCGACGGCCAGGACCGCGCCGACCACGGAGACGGGCCAGCCCAGACCCCGCAGCAGACGGCCGCGCAGACCCGACTGGTCGACGAAGACCGGTGCGGGAGCGGGGTCGTCGAAACCCGACTCGGACATTTCAGGCTGTGCCTGGTGTGCCGGTCCGCGTTCGGTGGAAAGAGGGGCTGATCGCACCTTGCGGGGCCTTTCAGTGCAGGGTACGTAGACCGCGGGATGGCAGGGCGAACGCTAGTGCACCGACCTGAATCGACTTGGGGCCGATGTGCCCTTTTAACGCCATCTGCTCCGGTGTCGTAATCGGATTGGAATACCAATTGGCAGTACCAGTCGGTATATCTACACGCACGGTTGTCGGGTACTGATCACTGCGTGCCCGACGGAACCGTTTCTGCGGGACCGCGGCGCCCCGGGGTCGAGCAGGTCGCCGCGAACCTTAGGATGACCACCTCATGTGATCAGCCATTGATCCTCATGTCAGGGCGTGTCCAGGTACCGCCTCTACGCCCCAAGGAGCTCGTGTGAGTCACCCCCGCCGCACCTCTCGCCGCCGCGCGTGGACCGCGCTCACGCTGCCCGCCCTCCTGTGCGTACTGGCCGCGTGCACCAGCGGATCCGGCGGCTCCGGCCCCGATGACGCCGCCCCCGCCAAGAGCGCTTCGCCGACCCCGTCCGGTCCGCCGGGAACCCTGTTCGACGACTTCCGGTACAGCGGCCCCGACGACCCCGCGCTCAAGGCGAACGGCTGGGAGGTCCGTACCGGTGGGGGCGGCCCGGGGATCAAGGACACCTGGACTTCCGCCGGCGCCAGCTTCCCTTCCGACGCGACCGCCCAGGGCGGCAGGGCCCTTCAGCTGCAGTCCTCCACCGACGGCACCAAGCAGGGCACCAAGCAGGTCGAGATACAGACCACCGGCACCCCGCTCTTCACGGGAACCTACGCCGCGCGGGTCTACCTGAGCGACAAGCCCGTCAGCGGTCGCAACGGCGACCACGTCGTCGAGACCTTCTTCCCGATCTCCGCCTCGGACTCCTCGCCGAACTACAGCGAACTCGACTACGAGTACCTGCCGAACGGCGGCTGGGGTTCGGTGGGTCCGCAGCTCGACACCACGAGCTGGTTCAAGGCCGATCCGCCGGACCGGGTCACCCACGCGCTCAAGAAGCAGCGCCTCGAGGGGTGGCACATCATGATGATCACCTTCATGGACGGAAAGGCCACCTATTCGCTGGACGGCAAGGACCTGTTCACCAGCTCCGGCAAATACGTCCCGCGCGAGAAGGTGGACATGCATTTCAGCAACTGGTTCATCGATCTTCCCTTCACCGGTGGTTCACGCACGTGGAACATGAAAGTCAACTGGTTCTACTACAAGGCCGGTGAGGCGGTTTCCCAGGCCGACGTCCAGAAAACGGTGGACGGCTTCTACAGCGCCGGAACCAGCCACATCAACACCGTTCCCAAGTCCTGACCCCGGTCCGGAGCGGGCCGGAGCGGACCTGACCGGAGCGGGCCGGTCCGCTCGGGCCGCTCCGGTCCGCTCGGGCCGCTCCGCTCCGGTCCGCTCGGGCCGCTCCGGCTCACTCCGCCCGTAGGGCCTGCGCCGTCCGCGTCCGCGCCGCCCACCCGGCCGGCAACAGCGCCCCGGCCACCGCGATCAGCACCCCCGCCAGCGCCAACGCCCCCACCAGCACGGGGCCGTACACGTCCACGTCCACCGGCGGGATCGTGGTGCCGACGGCCCGGCCCATCTCCGGCATCACCCAGCCGTGCAGCGCCACCCCGAGCGGTACGCCGACCGCCCCCGCGGCCAGGCCGATGGCGCCCACCGAGGTGAGGACCTGGACGATCGTCTGCCGGGGCGTCATCCCCAGTGCCTTGAAGACCCCGAGGTCGCGCACGCGGTCCCGGGTGTCCAGCACCACGGTGTTGAGCACCCCCAGGCAGGCCACGGCCACCAGCATCAGCGTGAGCATCGCGATCAGGGCCTGCATCGCCCGGATCACGCTCGACTTGCCCGGCCCGGCCGCCTCCGCTTCCGCGCCGAGCGGCTTCAACGCGGCGTTCAGGTCCGCGACATAGCGTCCGGCATCCGTCCCGGAGGCGAGCCGCACGCTGAAGTTGCTCGGCAGGTACCGGCTTCCCAGGTCCGCGACCGAATCCATGCCCGTACGCAGCGTCATCCCCTGGCTGCCGAGGTCGAACACCTCCCCGACGATCCGCAGCCGGACCGTGCGCCCCTGCTCGGACAGGGTGACGGTGTCCCCGAGCCGGACCCCCGCGGTCGCGAGGAAGCGGGTCGGGGCGACCGCCTCGCCCCGGGCGCCGAACCAGCGGCCGGACACCATCGTGTGGTCGGCGCCGGGCGCCTCGCCCTCGTACGCCACCAGGGGTGCGCCGCCCTTCAGGCCCGCCACCGACACCTGTGTCCCGGCGGTCCGGTACGAGGACGCGGTCCCGGGCCGGGCTCCGGCGGTACGGCGACACCGTCGCCGTCGACGACCTGACCTTCACCGTGGAACCGGGCCGGGTGACGGGCTTCCTCGGCCCCAACGGCGCCGGCAAGTCCACCACCTTGCGAATGATCCTGGGCCTGAACGCGCCGACCGCCGGGACCGTCACCGTGGACGGGGTTCCCTTCGCCCGGCGCCCGCGCGGACTGCGCCACGTCGGCGCGCTGTTGGACGCCCAGGACGTGCACGGCGGACGGAGTGCGCGGGCCCACCTGTCCGCCCTGGCCCGCGGCAACCGCATCCCCCCGTCCCGGGTGGACGCCGTCCTGCGGGACGTCGGACTGACGAAGGCGGCGGGCCGCCGGATCGGCGGGTTCTCCCTCGGGATGAAGCAGCGCCTCGGCATCGCGGGCGCCCTGCTCGGCGATCCGCCGGTGCTGCTGTTCGACGAGCCCCTGAACGGCCTGGATCCCGAGGGCGTGCTGTGGGTGCGCGGGCTGTTTCGACGGCTGGCCGCCGAGGGCCGTACCGTCCTGGTCTCCAGCCACATGATGGCCGAGATGGAGCACACCGCCGACCGGGTCATCGTCATCGGCCGGGGCCGTCTGATCGCCGACGCGAGCCTGGCGGAGTTCTCGGCACGGCACGCCTCCCGGGGCGTGACGGTCCACACCCCCGACCCGGCGGCCCTGGAGGCCGTACTGGTCGCCGAGGGTGCGTCGGTACGACGGGAAGGCGGCCCGGCCGTCAGCGTCACCGGCCTCACGGCCGCCCGGATCGGCGACCTCGCCCACCGGCACCGCATCGTGCTGCACGAACTGGCCGCCCAGGCCTCGTCCTTGGAGTCGGCGTTCATGTCGCTCACCGCCGACAGCGTCGAGTACCTCGCAGGAGAACCCCGATGACCCCACTGGCTCCGTCCGGCGCCCGGCAGTTCGAGCGGGCGGCCGAGCCCGGGGCGGCCGGGTTCACCGACCTGCTCGCCGCCGAGTGGATCAAGATGCGTTCACTCAGGTCGACTTACTGGGTGCTCGTCCTCAGCGCCGTCGTCGCGATCGCGATCAACGTGAACGCCGTCCACTCCGACCTTCCGTACATCGACCAGCCGCATCCCCCGATTCCCGGCGAACCTCCTTACGTGTACGACCCGTTGTTCCACGGCCTGAACGGCATCGCCGCCTCCGTCATGACCTTGGCCGCGGCCTCCTTCGGGGCCATCACGGTCTTCGGCGAGTACGCGACCGGAATGATCCGCACCACGTTCGCCGCCGTCCCCGACCGGCGTGCGGTGATCACGGCCAAGGTGGTCCTGGTCGCGGCGGTCACGCTGCTGCTCGGCGCCGTCGTCTCCGTCGCCTCGTTCTTCACCGTCAACGCGATGCTGGCCTCCCGCCACGTCGGGCTCTCGATCCACGACCCCGGCTGCCTGCGGGCCGTCACGGCCTACGCGCTGGTCGTCCCGGTGTGCGCCCTGATCGGCATGGCGTTCGGGGCCGTCCTGCGCCACGCCACGGCCTCGATCGTCGCGGTCGTGGGCATGCTCTTCATCCTGCCCCTGCTCTTCGGCGGCGACCGGTACCGGGCCCTGAAGGAGATCGGCAACCACCTGCCGCTCGCCGCCCAGGGGCGGCTGGCCCTCAACCCGGACTCGTACACCAGCCTGGGCGCCCACCCGGGCACCGTCACCGGCTCCTGGATCGCGCTCGGAGCCTGGGCGCTCGTCTCGGTGATCGTCGCCGTGACGGTCGTCCGGCGCGGGGACGTGTGAGGGCGACGGTCGGCTCGGGCCTGGGTGCCAGCGGGTGGCCAGGCGCTCCGGGAGGGTGGCGCTCCGGGCCGGTCCCGTCCGCTCCTCGGCCCGCTTCGCCGGCCGCTCCGCGCTGCGCGGGGCGTGACCGACAGGGCCCCGCACCGGTGGGTGCGGGGCCCTGTGCGGCTCAGCGGACCAGCGGCTCAGCGGCTCACCAGTCAGTGGGCGTGGCCGTCGGCGTGCGAGGGGGTCGCAGGAGCGGGCTTCGCGGTGGGCGACGTCCCGGGGGCGGGGGCTGCCGGGCTCGCCGGGGCCGTGGTGGCGGCGGGGGCGTGGTCGTCGGCCTCGGGCTCCTCGGCGGTGCCGTGGCTGTGGCCGCCGCCTGCGGACGAGCTCTCCATGGAGGCGGCGACTTCCCGCAGGCCGAGGAAGGCGACGGTCGCGGTGACGAGTACCGCCAGGCCGACGACGCCGAAGATCCGGCGCGCCGGGGTGTCCGCGTCCTTGATCACGTAGGCGACGAAGGAGACGACGAGTCCGGCGGGGACGAGGACGGCTCCGCGGGCGGGGAAATCGTCGAAGTGCTGGAGGCCGCCGCTGAGCATGCCGATGCCGAACGACAGCAGCAGCGAGGCGCCCATCACCAGCAGCAGCCGGGGCAGCCCCGGACGCTCCCGGGTGAGCACGAACTCGTTGAGGACGGTCGCGGCGAGGAAGACGAGTGCGCCGTACGCGGCGATGCGGGTGTAGCGGTCGGGGTCGAGCGGGTGGTGGACGACGGCGCCGCTGATGAGGCCGGCGCCGACGAAGTAGCCGACGTAGCCGAGGTACCGGGCGGCCAGGGACCGCCTCCTGGCCATGCTGGAGTGGTGCTTGCGCCGGGCGGCGCGTCCCGTGGCGGGAGAGTTCGGCGAGGTGTCCGTGGTCCGGGCGCCGAAGAGCTGGGTCGAGGTCACGTGCGAGTTCCTTGGGTGCTGCGTGCATGGCTCATCGCCCGCTCGGCCGCGCGAGGGCGGCCCGGGGTCTGCCATGAGAGTCAGGTGGGGTCAGAACGGGACAAAGCGCCCGGTTCTATACCTGCTGCACCACGGAGCCGAGGACGCTGCGCAAGGGCGGAAGGCCGGACGGAACGGTCCGCACCCACAGGGCCGGCCGCATCGCGGAGGCGGCGGGCGACAGAACGCCGAGCGGAACCAGCGGCGGCGCGGGCAGCTCCGCACCCTGCTGGGGGTGACCGGAGACGCACGCCTCGGCGGCGTGCGCGTGCCCACTGCCGTCACCGTGCCCGTGGGGCGCCTCGGCGGCGCCGGAATCGGACATGGCGGCGGCACCGGAAGCGCCGGGGGCGTCGGCCCCGATGGCGTCCAGGTGGGCGACGGGCACGACCCCGCGGGCGACGTGCGCCGTGGCGGTGTCGGCTCCGGCGGCATGCGTGTAGAGGAACGCGAACAACAGGGCCACCAGCCACAGCAGTCGCAGCGCACCCGCCGGACGGCGGGCCCGCTTCGCACTGGATGCAGCTCCGGCCGTGATCACGTCCCGACCCTATCCGGCGGCCGGAATCCGCTGTGCGGCAGCCCCGTTGACACCAGGCGTACGGCCGGGGGCGGTTTCGGTGCGCGCACGGACCTCGTCCAGGAGCCAAGACTTCCCGAAATGCCTCACATCCGGCATTTCGCCGCCCGCTCGCGCGGCTCCCGTGGTTGCATCCTCATCAGAGGGGTGCGCTCACCGGGACCTGGAGGAGGCTGGATGTCCGGCTCGGCTGACGACCCCGGGCGCCTGCGGGCCCGCACAGGACGGCGCGGGCGGAGATCCGCGTTCCACCGCCCCAGGCGCGCGATGCGCAGGGATCTGGCCCAGCTCGTCTGCGCGGTCACCGGGCTGGCCCTGGGGGTGCTGGTCCCCAGGCTCTCACTGGGTCCCCAGGTGGACGCGGGACCCGTGGTGACGCTCCTGTTCACCCTCGGATTCGGTGTCATCAGCCTGGTGAGCATCATCTACTCGATGCTGTTCCTCGTCATCCAGTTCTCCGCCACCACCTTCACTCCGCGCCTCGGCCTCTTCCGGGACGACCCGATCGTGTGGCGTGCCTTCGCCTTCACCGTCGGCGTGTTCGTCTTCAGCATCACCTCGGGGCTGGCCGTCGGTGCCCGCAGGGCGACCGTCTCGACCCTCGTTCCCGGCACCGCCATGGTGCTCACCCTGGTCGCGCTCGCTCTCATACGGTCACTGCAGGCTGGGGCGTTCCAGTCGATCCAGCTCGGCCATTCCCTGACCGCGATCGCCGCACGGGCGCACCGGCTGTTCGACGACCTGTACGTACGGCCGTACACCCCGGCGGCGGACCCGGCATCGGACCGGGACACGGGCCCGGGCACGGCCCCGCCACCCCCGGCGGCCGGGACCACCACCACCGTCCTGTGGTCCGGACCGGCGGCGGTGATCCAGCAGATCGACGTGCGCTCCCTGGTCGGCGCGGCCAGGGAGCGCGACTGCCGCATCGCCTTCCTGGTCCCCCCGGGAACGACCGTGTCCCGGGGCATGGCGCTGGCCGGGGTGACCGGCGGCGAGGTACCCGAGGCGGTTCTGCGCGGCGCCCTGGAGACCGGGGTCGAGCGCACCTTCGACCAGGACCCGGACCTGCCCTTCAGGCTCCTCGCCGACATCGCACTGCGCGCCCTCTCCCCGGCCGTGAACGACCCGGCCACGGCGGTGGAGAGCCTGGACCGCATCGAGGACCTGCTGAACCGCCTCGTCGGCCGCGAGTTGAGCATCGGTCAGTTCACCGACGGGACGGGCCGGTTGAGGGTGACGGTCCCCGTGCCCGACTGGGAGCGGTACCTGCGGACGGCCGTCGACGACGTCCTCTACGCCGCCACCGGCTCCCCGATGGCGCTGCGCAGGATGCACGACCTGCTGGCCCGGCTTGCGGAGCGGGCCCCGGAGAGCCGGCGCGGGCCCGTACGGGACCGGCTCCGGTGGGTCGACCGGGCCGGGCGCGAGAGGTACCCGCTCATCTGGCCGGGCGGGGTCTCACCCGGAGGTCCGAGCCCCACCCCCCGGAGCGCCTGAGCGGCCGATGCCGTCGAAGGCGTTGACCTGGGCGGTGGGGACGTGGCTCTCGTTGGCCTCGCTGCCCCGGCCGAAGTGGTTCAGGAGCAGGTTGAGGAGGACGGCGACGAGGCATCCCGCCGTGATGCCCGACCCCAGCACCAGGGCGACGGGCGCGGGGAGCCGCTCGTAGAAGTCGGCCGATGCGACGGGGAAGAGACCGAAGGCGAGGGCGACGGACACGATGATGCCGTTGTGCCCGGTGGCGAGGGAGGCCTTGGCCAGGGTCCGGATCCCGGCGACGGTGATCGAGCCGAAGAAGACGACCGCCGCCCCGCCGAGCACGGGCAGCGGCACGAGCGCGACGAGCGAGCCCAGGACCGGCACGAGGCCCACGAGGACCAGGATCGCTCCGCACAGGGTGACGGCGTACCGGCTGCGGATGCGGCTGATCGCGACCAGGCCGACGTTCTGTGCGTAGGCGGTGCTCACGAAGGCGCCCAGGACTCCGCCGAGTGCGGTGCCCAGGCCCTGGGCGCGCAGGCTGCCCGCGATGACGCGGGCGTCGACCGGCCGGTCGACCACCGAACCCACCGCGATCAGGGAGGCGGTGGATTCCGTCATGGAGACGAGCATGATGACGAGCATGGTGGCGATGACCGGCACCTCGAACTGCGGGGCGCCGAAGGCGAACGGTTCCGGGAGCGCGAACAGCGGTGCCTGGGAGAGGGCTTGGAAGTCGACCTTGCCCATCGGCACCGCGGCGGCCGTGCCGGCGATGAGCCCGAGCAGGATGGCCACCCGTTGCAGGAAGCGTCCGCTGAGGAGCCGGTGGAGGAGGAGCGTGACGGCGAGGGTTCCGGCGGCGAGCGCGAGGTTGGACGGCGAACCGTAGCCGGAGGACCCGGGGTCGCCGCCCCGGGCCCATTCCCCGGCCACCGGCAGCAGCGAGAGGCCGACCAGCGTGATGACGGAGCCGCTGACGACGGGCGGGAAGAAGCGCAGGAGCCGGCAGAAGGCCGGGGCCAGGAGGAAGCAGACGACGCCGGCGACCAGCGTGGCGCCGAACACCAGGGGCAGGGTGTCCTGCCCCCGTGACACGGAGGCGGCCAGGACCGGTGACACCACGGCGAAGGAGACGCCGTTGGTGACGGGCAGTCCGGCCCCGACACCCCGGAAGCGCAGGGTCTGGGCCACGGTGGCCAGGCCGGCGACGACCAGGCTCGCGGCCAGCAGCGCGGTGAGCTGCGCCGCGGTCAGGCCCAGGGCGCCGCCGATGATCAGCGGGGGCGCCGCGAGGCCCGCGTACATGCTGGCCACGTGCTGCAGGGCGGCGGGGACCATCCGCCGCATGGGCAGCACCTCGTCCGCGGGGTGGACGGGGAGGGGCGAAGCGGAGCGTTCGGGCCCCCCGCTGGACCCCCGCCGCGCCGTCGGCGTGCGCGAGCGGCTCGGGCTCACGCACGGCCAAGTCGCCTGGGCCGTATCGGCCTTCCAGGGACACCCGCTCCACCCCGGCACGCTCCTGGCCTGGGAGCAGGGCGCCCAGGCCCCGACGAGCCATCAGATCAAGGCGCTGGCCGCCGCGTTGTGGTGCGCACCGGGCGACCTGCTCGGCGAACCGGCCACCCTCCTGCAGTGCCGGACGCTCCTCGGGCTGACGGTGGAGCAGGCGGCCGTGGGGGTCGGCATGACCCGCGACCGCTACGCCGAGGCGGAACGGCGCAACCGCTGGCG
Organism: Streptomyces sp. NBC_00193; assembly: GCF_026342735.1. Taxonomy (GTDB): domain Bacteria; phylum Actinomycetota; class Actinomycetes; order Streptomycetales; family Streptomycetaceae; genus Streptomyces; species Streptomyces stoeckheimensis. Next base: position 5,866,431 of record NZ_JAPEMM010000001.1, on the reverse strand, counting down.
CGGTTCGGGGCGGCAGACCCAGGCGCTGTTCGAGGTGCTCCGGCCGCCGCCCGCCTGCTACGTCGGGGCGTGCGGCAGGACGGGGCAGTTGCGCGTGCTGCTGCGCGAGGCGGTCACCGGATGGTGGCCGAACTACGTGCGCCCCGTCGCGAAGATCGTGCCGGTGGAGCCGGCGGAGATCCACCGCGCCCTGGAGCAACTCCACCTGGAGTACCAGCGGATCGACAACCACGGCCGGACCGGTACCGCCGCCGAAGCCGTCGAGCGCGAGGCCCTGGCCTTCCTCGACCGGATCGACGCGCAGCTGTGGCAGCGGCTGCGCCCGCAGGGATCCTGATCCCGCCCGCCTCCCGGATCCCGGGAACCGCGTCCCGGACACCGGGTCTTGACACGACCCCCTCCGCGTGAGGCACTAGAGCCACCCAGCCATACGGAAACTGCTTTCCGCATCGTGGACGATCCGTTCATGCAGTCTTCGGCAGGGGCCGTCGGGGCTCGCTCACCCCACGGCACCCCGGCTCGGGCAACTCACCCGTTCCCCGTTCCTCAGGGCACCTCCATGCCCCCGGGCCCTCCTGTCGCCCGCTCGACTGCGTCGTCGCACCAGTCCACACGGCCCCCCCCCGAGGCATCGGCCGCGCACCGGCGCGCCCTTCCCGCGGCGACCGCCGTGCCACAGCAGTTCTGGAGGTACCTTCCATGTCGCCCACGGCCACGCCCGGCTCCACCCCCGCCCCCACGCCGGACCCCACGCCCCACCCCGCGCCGGACCCGGCCGCGGCCCCCGCCGCGAAACATCCCGTCGACCAGACCCTGCCGTTCGGAAAGCTCCTCGGCGCCGGCCTGCAGCACGTGGCGGCCATGTACGCCGGTGTCGTCGCCCCGCCCCTGGTCGTCGGAATCGGCGTCGGACTGAGCCAGAGCGAGATCGCGTTCCTGATGAGCGCCAGCCTCTTCGCCGCCGGCATCGCCACCCTGCTGCAGACGCTCGGCTTCTGGAACGTCGGCGCGCGCCTCCCCTTCGTCAACGGCGTCTCCTTCGCCGGCGTGGCCCCGATGCTGGCCATCGCCAAGGCCGAGGGCCCCGAGGACGCACTGCCCGTGATCTACGGCGCCGTGATCGTGGCCGGCGTGTTCGGCTTCCTGCTCGCCCCCTGGTTCTGCAAGCTCATCCGGTTCTTCCCGCCCGTGGTCACCGGCACCGTCATCACGCTGATCGGCCTGTCCCTGCTGCCCGTCGCCTTCAACTGGGCCCAGGGCGGCAACCCGCAGGCCGCGGACTACGGAGACGTCAAGTACATCGGCCTCGCCGCGGTGACCCTGCTGATCACCGTGGTGCTCCGCAGGGTGCTGCGCGGCTTCCTCAAGCAGATCTCCATCCTGCTCGGACTCCTTGCCGGCACCCTGATCGCCCTGCCCCTCGGACTCGCGGACTTCAGCGTCGTCACCGACGCCGACGTGATCGGTTTCCCCACGCCCTTCCACTTCGGCGCTCCGCAGTTCGCCGTCGCCGCGATCATCTCCATGATGATCGTGATGATCGTCTCGATGACCGAGAGCACGGCCGACGTGATCGCCCTCGGCCAGATCGTCGACAAGCCCGCGGACGAGAAGACCCTCGCCGCGGCGCTGCGCGCCGACGGCCTCGGCACCGCGCTCAGCCCTCTCTTCAACGGCTTCGCCGCCAGCGCCTTCGCGCAGAACGTCGGCCTGGTCGCCATCACCAAGGTCCGCAGCCGCTACGTCGTGGCCGCGAGCGGCGGCATCCTCATCCTGCTGGGCCTGTGCCCGTTCCTCGCCTCGGTGGTCTCACTGGTGCCGCAGCCCGTCCTCGGCGGCGTCGGCCTGGCCCTGTTCGGCACGGTGGCCGCCAGCGGCATCCAGACCCTCGCGCAGGCCGGCCTGGAACGCGGTGACAACGTCCTCATCGTCGCCATCAGCCTCGGCATCGGCGTGATCCCCATGGCCAGCGAGGGCTTCTACCACGGCTTCCCCGAGAGCATGCGCATCATCCTCGACTCCGGGATCAGCACCGGCTGCGTGGCCGCGGTGCTGCTGAACCTCGCCTTCAACCACATCGGCCGCACCGACCAGGACGACACCCCGGAAAGGGAGCCCGCCTCCGCCGTGGCCGTGCACTGACGCGGGCCGGCCGGCGCACGGGCATCCCGTACGCCGGCCGTCCCCCGCTGAATCAGGCGTTCGGCCGGATCTCCGCACGCACCCGGCGGGCCGCCTCGACGAGGTGCTCCAGCGAGGCCCTCGTCTCGGGCCAGCCGCGGGTCTTCAGACCGCAGTCGGGATTGACCCACAGCCGTTCGGCGGGGATCGCCCCGAGTCCCTTGCGCAGCAGGGTCGCCGCTTCCGCGGCCGAGGGGATGCGGGGCGAGTGGATGTCCCAGACTCCGGGGCCGACCTCGCGCGGGTAGCCCGCGCCGGCGAGCTCGTCGGCGACCTGCATGTGGGAGCGGGCCGCCTCAAGGCTGATGACGTCGGCGTCGAGGTGCTCGATGGCCTCGACGATGTCCCCGAACTCCGCGTAGCACATGTGGGTGTGGATCTGGGTGTCCGGCCGGACGCCGCTGGTGGTGAGGCGGAAGGATTCCGTGGCCCACGCCAGGTAGTCGGCGTGGTCCGCGGCGCGCAGCGGCAGCGTTTCGCGCAGGGCGGGCTCGTCGACCTGGATGACCGAAGTCCCGGCCGCTTCCAGGTCGCCGACCTCGTCGCGCAGGGCCAGTCCGACCTGCCGCGCGGTCTCGCCGAGGGGCTGGTCGTCGCGTACGAAGGACCAGGCGAGCATGGTGACCGGGCCGGTGAGCATGCCCTTGACCGGCTTGGCCGTCTGTTCCTGGGCGTACGTGGTCCAGCGGACGGTCATCGGGTCGGGACGGGAGACGTCCCCGGCGAGGACCGGCGGGCGGACGTAGCGGGTGCCGTAGGACTGGACCCAGCCGTGCTGGGTGGCGAGGTATCCGGTGAGCTGCTCGGCGAAGTACTGGACCATGTCGTTGCGTTCGGGCTCGCCGTGCACGAGCACGTCGAGGCCGGTCTTCTCCTGGAAGGAGAGGACCTCGCGGATCTCGGCCCGGATGCGCTCCTCGTAGGCGGCCGTGTCGATGCGTCCGGCGCGCAGGTCGGCGCGGGCGGTGCGCAGCTCCGTGGTCTGCGGGAAGGAGCCGATGGTGGTGGTGGGAAGCAGTGGCAGGCCGAGGTGGGCGCGCTGGGCGGCGGCCCGTTCGGCGTAGGGCTGGGCGCGGTGGCCGTCGGCCTCGGTGATCGCTGCGGTGCGGGCCCGGACGGCCGGGTCGTGGGTGATCCGGGAGGCGGTACGGGAGGCCAGGTCGGCCCGGTTCGCGGCGAGTTCGGCCGCGATCGCGTCGGTGCCCCCGGCCAGTCCGCGGGCCAGCGTGCTGATCTCGGTGGCCTTCTGGCGGGCGAAGGCGAGCCAGCGCCGGATCTGCGGATCGGTGTCCCGCTCGGCGTCGGCGTCGAGCGGGACGTGCAGCAGGGAGCAGGAGGCGGCCACGTCGACCTGTCCGGCGAGGCCGAGCAGGGTGCCGAGGGTGGTCAGCGACTTCTGGTGGTCGTTGATCCAGATGTTGCGGCCGTTGACCACGCCCGCGACCAGGCGCTTGCCGGGGATGCCGCCGACGGCGGCGAGGTCGTCGAGGTTGGCCGCGGCCCGGTCGGTGAAGTCGAGGGCGAGTCCCTCCACGGGCGCCTTCGCCAGGACGGGCAGGGCGTCGCCGAGCCGGTCGAAGTAGGAGGCGACGAGCAGCTTGGGGCGCTCGGTGAGGCGGCCGAGCTCGCGGTAGGCGCGGGCCGCCGCGTTCAGTTCGGCCGGTGTGCGGTCCTGGACCAGGGCCGGTTCGTCGAGCTGGACCCATGCGGCGCCCGCCGCGCGCAGCTCCGCGAGGACCCGGGCGTAGACGGGGAGCAGCCGGTCGAGCAGGGCGAGCGGCTCGAAGCCGGGGGCCACGCCCGGTGCGGGCTTGGCGAGCAGGAGGTAGGTCACCGGTCCGACCAGGACCGGGCGGGGCGTGTGGCCGAGGGCCAGGGCCTCCGTCAACTCGGCTACCTGCCGGGCGGGTTCGGCGGTGAAGACGGTGTCGGGTCCGAGTTCGGGGACCAGGTAGTGGTAGTTGGTGTCGAACCACTTGGTCATTTCGAGCGGGGCCACGTCCTGGGTGCCGCGGGCCATCGCGAAGTAGCCGTCCAGGGCGTCCGCCGCGACGGCGGACCGGTGGCGGTCGGGGATGGCGCCGACCATGACCGTGGTGTCCAGGACGTGGTCGTAGTACGAGAAGTCACCGGTCGGAACCTCGGTGATGCCGGCCCCGGCGAGCTGGTCCCAGTTGGTCCGGCGCAGGTCGCGGGCCGTTGCGCGCAGGGCCTCGGCGGTGACGCGGCCCTTCCAGTAGCCCTCGACGGCCTTCTTCAGTTCCCGGTTCTGTCCCTGGCGGGGGTAGCCGTACACGGTGGCCCGTACGGGCGCGGCTGCGGACTCGGTGGTCACGGAACTCTCCTTCGCGAGCGTGTCTCCATGGACCCGGTGACGGGTCGCGGAGGCGAAGGGTGCCGGAACGGGCGGACCGCCGGGGTCGCGTACGGCTGGGGTACGCGACGGGAGGACCCGCCTGAGGTGCACGCCGACCCGCCCACGAGGTCACCGGGAAACCGTGCGCGGTCGATCGCGCACGGGCAACGGGCAGGTCTTCGGACTCGCGGGCTCGCCTGCCGGTCTCCCGGCGGGCTCCTAATGGCCGTCGCTTCCCAGGACCGGTTCCGGTCCCAGTGCGTATGACGGCGGTCGTTCCCGCTCACCGCTGCGGGGCAGTCCCGGATTCCCACCGGGTTCCCTCTTACGACGCATCCCGCCTGGCGGACGGGGGCGAACCAGCTGCGAGGCCCACACTAGGTCGGACGGCCGCGGAATGAACACGACTTCCCACATGCCGGACGGCGAATTGAGACACGACGGGTCTCGGGCGGCGCTCTCGGGCCGCCCGCCGGACTACTTCTCCCGCTCGTGGTACGTCTTGCGGGTGTGCTCCGTGTGCGCGCGCATGATCGCGGTGGCGGCCTCCCCGTCACGGTCCGCGATCGCCGCGATCAGCTCGCGGTGCTCGACCCAGGACTGGTGGCCCCGCTGGCGGGCGACGGGGGTGTAGTACCAGCGGACGCGCCGGTCCACCTGTGCGGCCAGCTCGGCGAGGACGGCGTTGCCCGCGAGCTCCATGATCTTCGCGTGGAGCCGGGCGTTCGTCGCGACGGCGGTGTCCACGTCGTCGGCGGCGACGGCCCGCTCCCCCTGCGCACACAGCTCTTCGAGCGCGGCGACTGCCTCGGCGCCGGCGTGGGCGGCGGCCAGCCGGGCGGCTTCGGCCTCCAGGAGCGTGCGGACCGTGAGGAGCTGGTCCGCCTCCTCCTCGGTCGGCTCGTGCACGAACGCCCCCTGGGCGGGCCGCAGATCGACCCATCCCTCGGTGCTCAGGCGCTGCAGCGCCTCCCGTACCGGCTGCCGGGACACCCCGAGGTGTCCGGCGAGTTCGCTCTCGACGAGGTGCTGACCCGGCTGGAGGGCGCGGGTGGTGATGAGCTCCAACAGGGCCCCGTAGACGCGGTCACGCAGCGGGCCGGGCCGTTCGAGCTTGGGCACCGCCCCCTGCGGCAGTCCTGTCGACAACATCAAGGTCCCCTCCTGGGCAGCGCCGGTCGCTGCGTAGCGAAACCTCATGATGGATTGTCTTTCGCCTACAGTCTACGGCGCACCGCGCCGGCCACCCCCGGACGGCCAACTCCCCCTCCCCCGGCCTGCGTCAGCCCTTGCCGCCCAGGATTCCATCCTGTAGACAATATTTCGTCGACAACGTTCGGCAGTTCCTCGGTACCCTCGACCGAACGGAGTGCCACACAGTGAAAGTCGCAGTTCTGGGCGCCGGTGCGATCGGCGCCTACGTCGGCGCCGCGCTGCACCGAGCAGGCGCCGATGTGCACCTCGTCGCCCGTGGACCCCATCTGGCGGCCCTGCGGGAGCACGGGGTCCGGGTACTCAGCCCCCGCGGAGACTTCACCGCCCGCGCCCACGCCACCGACGACCCGGCCGCGATCGGTCCGGTCGACTACGTCTTCCTCGGGCTCAAGGCCAACTCGTACGCGGCGTGCGGGCCGCTCATCGAGCCGCTGCTGCACGGGGGCACCGCCGTGATCGCCGCCCAGAACGGCATCCCCTGGTGGTACTTCCACCGGCACGGCGGACCGTACGAGGGACACCGGATCGAGAGCGTGGACCCCGGCGGCGCGGTCAGCGCCGTCCTCGCGCCCGAACGGGCCATCGGCTGCGTGGTCTACGCGGCGACCGAGCTGGCGGGTCCGGGGGTCGTACGCCACCTCGAAGGCACCCGCTTCTCCATCGGCGAGCCCGACCGGTCCCTCTCCGAGCGCTGTCTGGCGTTCAGCGAGGCCATGCAGGAGGGCGGCCTCAAGTGCCCGGTCGAACAGGACCTGCGCAACGACATCTGGCTCAAGCTGCTCGGCAACATCTCCTTCAACCCGATCAGCGCGCTGTCCCGGGCCACGATGCGGGAGATGTGCCTGCACGGCGGCACGCGCAAGGTCATCGAGATCATGATGACGGAGACCCTCGCGGTCGCCGAGGCCCTCGGCTGCAAGGTCGGGGTCTCCATCGAACGCCGGCTGGCCGGCGCGGAACGCGTCGGCGACCACCGGACCTCCACCCTCCAGGACCTGGAGCGCGGCAAACCGCTCGAACTCGACGTGCTGCTGGCGGCCGTGGTGGAGCTGGCGGAGATCACCGGGGTCCCGGTGCAGACGCTCCGGACCGTCCACGCCATCTCGGACCTGCTCGCGCTGCGGAGCGCGGCATGACCCCGCCCCCGGCGGGCTGACCGCCGTGGGACGGGTCACGGAACGACGCAAGGTGCTCCGCATCCGGGAGGGCGAGGTCTCCACCCGGCCCGACACCCTCGTCGCCGAGGAGCCCATGGAGATCCGGCTCAACGGCCGAGCCCTCGCCATCACGATGCGCACTCCGGGCGACGACTTCGCCCTGGCGGCCGGATTCCTCGTCAGCGAAGGGGTGCTGGGCAGCGCCGAGGAGCTGCGGAACATCGTGTACTGCGCCGGAGCCACGGCCGGCGGAGCCAACACGTACAACGTCGTCGACGTCCGGACGGCTCCCGGCCTCGTGCTGCCCGAGATCACGCTCGAACGCAACGTGTACACCACCTCGTCCTGCGGCCTGTGCGGCAAGGCGAGCCTGGACGCGGTCCGTACGACGGCCCGCTGGCCGATCCACGACACTCCCCCGGTCCGGCTGGATCCCGGCCTGCTCGCCCGTCTCCCCGACCGGCTACGGGCGGCGCAGCAGGTCTTCGACCGGACCGGGGGGCTCCACGCGGCCGCGCTGTTCACCGAGGACGGCGAGCTCGTCGACGTCCGCGAGGACGTGGGCCGGCACAACGCGGTCGACAAACTGGTCGGCCGCGCCCTGCGCGGCGGCATGCTGCCGCTGTCGCGGACCGTGCTGCTGGTCTCGGGGCGGGCCTCCTTCGAACTGGCGCAGAAGGCCGTGATGGCGGGCATCCCGGTGCTCGCCGCGGTGTCGGCCCCGTCCTCCCTCGCGGTCGACCTGGCCGCGGAGACGGGCCTGACCCTCGTGGGCTTCCTTCGCGGCGCCTCCATGAACGTGTACGCGGGCGAGCACCGCATCGCCCTGCGGGCCGCGGCCTCCCGGGGCTGACCCGCTCTCCCGCGGCACGGCGGCGGGGTCTCTACCGGCGGGGAGCGCCCCCTGCGCCGGAGAGGCCCCGCCTCAGCCATGTTCCAAGGAAATTGAGGAGAGACAATGACGGAGCTCGATCCCGAAGTCGTGCTGGGCATCGCCGCCCGGGCACCCGACGGCCTGGTGATCGTCGACCGCGAAGGGCTGATCCGCTACTGGAACCGGGGCGCGGAGCGCATCTTCGGGTACTCCGCGGCGGAGGTCGCCGGACGCAGCCTGGACCTGATCATCCCCGAGAAGCACCGCAAGCGTCACGGGGACGGCTTCGTGACCGCGATGGCGCAGGGGGCGAGCAGGTACGGGGAGGCCGATCTGCTGGCGGTGCCCGCCGAGGGCGCGGACGGCCGCAGGCTCTCCATCGAGTTCAGCGTGGTGCTGCTGACCGGCCCCGACGGCGCGGCCACCCACTGCGGCGCCGTCATCCGGGACGTCACCGCGCGACGGGCCCGGGAGAAGGCGCGGCTGCGGCGCGATGCGGCCGGCGACGACGCCATCGGCGGGTCCCCGCCCGCCTGAACCCACCGCCCCACACGGCCGGATGCCCTGCACGCGAGGACCGCGTGCAGGGCATCCGGGTTTCCGGGGCCGGGGGTCAGGCGACGACGCGGCCCTCGTGGAGCCTGCGGATGGCGTCCGCGTCGTAGCCGAGGTCGGCGAGCACCTCGTCGGTGTGCTCGCCGAGCAGGGGCGCGCCCTCGATCTCGGGCGTGAAGCCGGAGAACTTGATCGGGCTGCCCACCGTCAGGTAGGTGCCGCGCTCCTTCTGCTCGACCTCGACGATCGTGCCGCTCTTGCGCATGTCCGGGTCGGCGGCGAGCTCCTTCATGCTGAGCACGGGTGCGCAGGGCACCTCGAAGGTGCGCAGGATGTCGACCGCCTCGTACTTGGTCTTGTCCGCCAGCCACTTCTCGATCTCGCCGAAGATGTCCATGATGTGCGGCTGGCGGGCCGTGGCGGTGGTGTACTGCGGGTCCTGGGTCCACTCGGGCTTGCCTATGGCCTGGCAGGTGCGTGCCCAGTTCTGTTCCTGGATCGTGAAGTAGATGTAGGCGTTGGGGTCGTTCTCCCAGCCCTTGCACTTCAGGATCCAGCCCGGCTGGCCGCCGCCGCCGGCGTTGCCGCCGCGGGGCACCGCGTCGCCGAACTCGCCGTTCGGGTACTGCGGGTACTCCTCCAGGTAACCGGTCTTCTCCAGGCGCTGCTGGTCGCGGAGCTTGACCCGGGTCAGGTTGAGCACGGCGTCCTGCATGGACACCGACACCTTCTGGCCGAGGCCCGTCGCGTTGCGCTGGATGATCGCGGTGAGCAGGCCGATCAGCAGGTGCATGCCGCTGTTGCTGTCGCCGAGGGCGGAGCCGCTGATGGTGGGCGGGCCGTCCCAGAAGCCGGTGGTGGACGCGGCGCCGCCGGCGGCCTGGGCCACGTTCTCGTAGACCTTGAGGTCGTTCCACTTCGAGTCGTCGTTGAAGCCCTTGACGGAACCGAAGATGAGCCGCGGGTTCAGCTCGTGGATCCGGTCCCAGCCGAGGCCCATGCGGTCCATCGCGCCCGGTGCGAAGTTCTCGACGAGGATGTCCGCCTCGCGGATCATCCTCTCCATGACCTCCTTGCCTTCGGGCGACTTGGTGTTGATGGCCAGCGAACGCTTGTTGCTGTTCAGCATGGTGAAGTACAGGGCGTCGAGGTCGGGGATGTCCCGGAGCTGACGGCGGGTCACGTCGCCGCCGTCGATGCGCTCGACCTTGACGACGTCGGCGCCGAACCAGGCGAGCATCTGGGTGCACGCGGGGCCGGCCTGGACCCCGGTGAAGTCGATCACTTTGATTCCGGCGAGCGGCTTGCGGCTCGGGTCGCTCATGGTGGGTTCCTCCTCGTGAACGGGCTTCGGGTACGGGCTACTTCTTCGACGGCACGATGTTGCCGACGGTGATGCCCTTGGGGTTGAGGTGGGCGATGTGGCCGCTTTCGGTGCCGGCCGAGGGGTCGATGGCGCAGTCGATGAGCGCCGGCCCGCCGGAGGCCAGTGCCTCGGTGAGGGCGGCGGTGACCTCGGCGGGGGTGGTCGCGCGATAGCCCTTGCCGCCGAAGGCCTCGATCATCAGGTCGTGCCGTGCCGACAGCATGAGCGTCGTCGGGGAGGGGGCCTCGTCGAGCGGGTTGACGTCGTCGCCCCGGTAGACCCCGCCGTTGTTCATGACCACGGTCACGACGGGCAGCCCGTAGCGGCAGATCGTCTCCAGCTCCATGCCGCTGAAGCCGAAGGCGCTGTCGCCCTCCACCGCCACGACCGGTGCACCGCTCTCGACCGCGGCGGCGATCGCGTACCCCATGCCGATGCCCATGACGCCCCAGGTGCCGCTGTCGAGGCGGTGCCGCGGAACGTGCATGTCGATCACGTTGCGCGCGATGTCCAGGGTGTTGGCGCCCTCGTTGACGAGGTACGTCTCCGGGCGCTCGCGCAGCACGTCGCGCACGGCCCTCAGGGCCCCCATGAACTGCATCGGGTGCGGGTCGGCCGCCAGGCGTTCCGCCATCTTGGCGACGTTCTGCGCCGAGCGGGCCGCCAGTTCCTCCCGCCAGGCGGCGGGGGCGGTGATCTGGCCGGGCTTGGTGCGCTCCGCGATCGCCTCCAGCACGGACTCGACGTCTCCGACGAGCGGGGCCGCGATGGGCTGGTTGCTGTCCAGTTCCCGGGGCTCGATGTCCACTTGGACGAACTTCGCCTCCGGGTTCCACTGCGGTGCCTCGCCGTGTGCCAGAAGCCAGTTCAGGCGGGCGCCGACGAGCACGACGACGTCGGCCTTCTTCAGGGCCAGGGAGCGGGCGGTGGCCGCCGACTGCGGGTGGTCGTCGGGCAGCAGGCCCTTGGCCATCGACATCGGTACGTACGGAATGCCCGTGGACTCGACGAACTCGCGGACCCTGGCGTCCGCCTGGGCGTACGCGGCCCCCTTGCCCAGCACGATCAACGGCCGCCGCGCCCCCGCCAGGAGCTCGATCGCCCGGTCCACCGCCTCGGGTGCGGGCAGCTGGCGCGGCGCGGGGTCGACGAGGCGGCTCAGCGTGGCGGCGCCTGCCCTGGCGTCCATGACGGAGCCGAGCACCGCGGCCGGGATGTCCAGGTACACCCCGCCGGGACGTCCGGAGATCGCGGTGCGCAGCGCGCGGGCGATGCCGCGGCCGATGTCCTCGACCCGGCTCACGCGGTAGGCGGCCTTGACGAACGGCTGCGCCGCGGCGAGTTGGTCCATCTCCTCGTAGTCGCCCTGCTTGAGGTCCACGAGGTGGCGCTCGCTGGAGCCGGAGATCTGCACCATCGGGAAGCAGTTGGTGGTGGCGTTCGCCAGCGCGACGAGCCCGTTGAGGAAGCCGGGTGCGGACACCGTCAGGGCCACGCCGGGCTTCTTGGTGAGGTAGCCGGCCGCCGCCGCCGCGTGTCCCGCGTTGCTCTCGTGGCGGAATCCGATGTAGCGGATGCCCTGTGCCTGGGCGAGGCGGGCCAGGTCGGTGATCGGGATGCCGACCACCCCGTAGATGGTGTCCACGTCGTTCAACTTGAGCGCGTCGACGACCAGGTGGTAGCCGTCGGTGAGCTCGGTCGGGACGTCGGCGGTCGCCGCTGTCTCCGGAGTCGAGGGGGCGGTCATGATCCGAGGTCCTCCTTGGACGGGTCCTGCGGTGCGGCTGCTCGTTCCACCTTCCTGACCTGGGCTCCCCGCGTCCAAGACGCATCGGCGACCAGCTGATAACCGGTGTCTATCGACGGCTGCCGCAAGGTCCCGGACCCGCCCTCCAACTCCCTTGATAGGCAGCCGTTATCGCGCGTTCGCCGTTGCGTATTGGACGCGCACCTCCCCCGGCCGCAGGCTCGCTGGGGACTGCTTCATCAGACGTGGCGTGGGAGGTGGGGTCATGGCCGTTCCGGCGAAGACATCCGTGTGCGACGGGGGCGAGCACCAGGGCGAGTACCGGCCGCCCGCGATCACGGGGCTGGCCGATCTGCTCGACCGGCACGTGCGGACGCGTCCGCACGCCCGGGCGCTCGTCGTCACCGCGGACCGGGTGGACCTGTCCTACGGCGCCCTCGCGGCCCTGGCCGGCGACGTGGCCGCCCGGCTCGGCTCCACCGGCCTGCGGCGCGGCGATGCGATCGGACTGCTCTGCGCCAACAGCGCCGAGTTCGTCGTCGCCCTGCTCGGCGCCGCGCGGGCCGGACTGGTGGTCGCTCCGCTCGACCCGGCGCTGCCCGGATCACAGCTGACCGCCCGGCTCGAAGCCCTCGGAGCGCGGGCCGTCCTGCTCGGCCCGGCCGCGGCCGGCGCCCGGCCGGCCGCCCGGACCGGCGTACCGACGTGGCCGCTGCGGGTGAGCGCCTCCCGCGCCGGGACGGCGACGGTGTCCCTGGACACCGGGACCCCGCCGGTGCGCCGCGCGGGCGGCGCGGCCGGCGGTCTCTCGGACCGGGACGCCCTGGTGCTGTTCACCGCGGGCACCACGGCCGGCGCCAAGATGGTCCCGCTGACGCACGCCAACGTGGCCGCCTCCGTACGGGGCATCTGCGCCACGTACGAGCTGGGGCCCGGGGACGGGACGGTCGCGGTGATGCCGCTCTTCCACGGCCACGGGCTGTTCGCTTCGCTCCTGGCCTCCCTGGCCGGCGGCGGGCGCGTGCTGCTGCCCGCCCGGGGACGGTTCTCGGCGCGCACCTTCTGGGACGACATCCGGGCGGTCGACGCCACCTGGTTCACCGCGGTCCCCACCATCCACGAGGTCCTGCTGAACCGGGCCGAGACCGAGTTCCCGGGGCCGCGGGCGCCGCGGCTGAAGTTCATCCGCAGTTGCAGCGCGCCCCTGAACACGGCCACGCAGCGGGCGCTGGAGCGCACCTTCGGCGCGCCCCTGCTGTCCGCGTACGGCATGACCGAGTCCACGCACCAGGCCGCCAGCGAGCCGTTGCCGGTGCGCGGACCCCTGAAGCACGGGTCGGTCGGCCGGTCCTCCGGAGTGGAGCTGCGGATCGTCGACGCGCACGGGCGTCCGTGTCCGGCCGGCACCCAGGGGGAGGTGTGGGTGCACGGTCCGACCGTCACCCGGGGCTACCTCGGCAACCCCGTGGAGACGGCCCGGAGCTTCGTGGAGGGGTGGCTGCGCACCGGCGACCTGGGATCGCTGGACGAGGACGGGTACCTGTCGCTGACCGGACGCATCAAGAACCTCATCAACCGCGGGGGCGAGAAGATCTCGCCCGAGCACGTGGAGGACATCATCGCCGGGTGTCCGGGGGTCGGCGAGGTGGCCGTGTTCGCCGTCCCCGACCCGGTCTACGGGCAGCGGGTCGGGGCCGCCGTGGTCGTGCGCGAGGGGGAGGACGTCGGACCGGAGCAGATCCTGCGGTACTCCCGGGACCGGCTCGCGCCCTTCGAGGTGCCCGACCGGCTCGATCTCGTGGCCGAGCTGCCGCACACCGCCAAGGGTGCGCTCGACCGGCAGGCGGTGGAGGCCCGGTACGCGCGGTGAGGCGGCCGGCTGCCGTTCCGCTTCCACTCGCCCGCCTCACCTCACGCGGGGCCCGTCCGGCCGGGCCCGGTCGAAGAACTCGTCGAGCGCCAGCCCCTTCGCCGCGTCGACGAAGGCCCGGGCGGCGACCGAGCCGGGGGTCGCGGCGTGGATGGCCACCGAGATCTGCGTACCGGCCTCCGGCTCGACCAGGGGCAGGGCCCGGGTCGAGCCGATCACCGGCATCGCGCTGAGCCAGGCGTGGGGCACGATGCTCGCCCAGCCGCCTCCCCCCACGTGCGCGTGGAGGGAGGCGATCGAGTCCGTTTCCACCTGGGGGCTCACCACGAGCCCCTTCTCCGCGAAGACGCGGTCGATGATCTGCCGGATCCGCATGTCGGGGGTCAGCAGGGCGAGCGGCAACTGCGCGGCCTCCGCCCAGGTCATGGTGGAGGCGCTCTGCGGCGTGAGCTGGTCGGCGGAGATCAGCAGCATGTACCGCTCCTGGTACAGGGGGACGACCTGCAGGCCCTCCTGGTCGCCGGGGTCGAAGTGGGCGATCGCCACGTCCAGCTCGAACTCCCTCAGTTGGCGGTGGAGTTCCTTCGTCGACAGCCGGGAGCGGACCTGCACCTTGGCCAGCGGGTGCGCCGCGCAGAAGGCGGCCACGGGGAGCGCGAGGGTGGTCGAGGCCGTGGGGTCCGTGCCCAGCCGGAGCGTCCCGGTGATGCCCGACTGGACGGCGGCCACCTCGGCCTTGAAGGCGTCCTGCTCGGCGAGGATCCGCTTGGCCCACACGACGAGCCGTTCGCCCTCCGGGGTCAGGCCCTGGTAGTTGTGGCCCCGGTTGATGAGCGTGACGTTCAGCTCCCGCTCCAGCTTGGCGATCGCCGCCGAGAGCGCGGGCTGCGATACGTAGCAGGACTCCGCCGCCCGCGCGAAGTGCCGCTCCCTGGCCACCGCCACGAAGTACTCGAGCTGGCGGAAGAGCATGAGCGACTCCTTGCTGGGTGCCACGGGGCGGCCAAGGGTACCCAAGGCCGCCGGGCGGCGGGCCTGGTTCGCCGGCGGTCCTTTTCACCGGCGGTCGGTCCGGTCAGCGCATCAGTCCGACCGCGGCGACCACCAGCGGGTGGAGCCCGTCCCCGCCGGCGTCGACGTACGCGTACAGCCGGGTGCGCATGCGCGGATCCCAGAACAGGCCCAGGTGGCCCGCGATCGCCTCGGCGGCCGCTCCGGGCGTCAGGTGGCCGTGATGGGCGGCGATGTCGTTGGCCATCCGGGACTCCGGCGGCACGGTGCCCGCCATCTCAGTTCCCCGCCGCGAGCGGGTGGACCAGGCCGACCTGTACGGCGGTCACCTTGTACTCCGGGCAGTTGGTCGCCCAGTCCGAGTTCTCCGTGGTCACCACGTTGGCTCCCGTCACGGGGTGGTGGAAGGTGGTGTAGACGACGCCGGCCGGCATCCGGTCGGAGATCTCCGCGTGCAGCGTCGTGCGCCCGACCCGGCTGGCCAGGGTCACCAGGTCGCCGTCCCTGATGCCGCGGGTCTCGGCGTCGTGCGGGTGCAGTTCGAGCACGTCCTCGGGATGCCAGGCGACGTTGCCGGTCCGGCGGGTCTGCGCCCCGACGTTGTACTGGCTGAGGATCCGTCCCGTGGTCAGGACCAGCGGGAAGCGGCGGGTGCTGCGCTCGTTCGTCGGCACGTACGCGGTGACGGCGAACTTGCCCTTGCCGCGGACGAACTCGTCGACGTGCATGACCCGCGTGCCCTCCGGCGCCGACTCGTTGCACGGCCACTGGACGCTGCCGAGCTTGTCGAGGACCTCGAAGGAGACACCGGTGAAGGTCGGGGTGACGGCGGCGATCTCGTCCATGATCCGTGCCGGGTGCTCGTAGGACATGGGGTAGCCCATGGCGGTGGCGATCTCGCTGATGATCTGCCACTCGTGCTTGCCCGTCTTCGGCTTCATCACCGCGCGCACCCGGTTGATGCGGCGCTCGGCGTTGGTGAAGGTGCCGTCCTTCTCCAGGAAGGACGCCCCCGGCAGGAAGACGTGCGCGAACTTGGCCGTCTCGTTGAGGAAGAGATCCTGTACGACGACCAGTTCCATGGCCTCCAGGGCCGCCGTGACGTGCCCCAGGTTCGGGTCGGACTGGGCGATGTCCTCGCCGTGGACGAACAGGCCGCGGAAGGTCCCGTCGATCGCGGCGTCGAACATGTTGGGGATCCGCAGTCCCGGCTCGGACAGGATCGTGCCGCCCCAGAGCTTCTCGAACACCTCGCGCACGGCGTCGTCGGACACGTGCCGGTAGCCGGGCAGTTCGTGCGGGAAGGAGCCCATGTCACAGGAGCCCTGCACGTTGTTCTGGCCGCGCAGTGGGTTCACGCCGACCCCGTCGCGGCCGATGTTGCCGCAGGCCATGGCGAGGTTGGCCATGCCCATCACCATGGTCGAGCCCTGGCTGTGCTCGGTGACGCCGAGGCCGTAGTAGATGGCCGCGTTGGGGGCGGCCGCGTACAGCCGGGCGGCGGCCCGCAGTTCCGCGGACGGTACGCCGCTGATCGCCTCGGTCGCCTCCGGGCTGTGCTCGGGGCGGGCGACGAACTCGGCCCACTCGGCGAAGCCCTCGCACCGCTGGGCCACGAAGGCCAGGTCGGCCAGACCCTCGGTGACCACCACGTGCGCCATCGCGTTGACGACCGCCACGTTCGTGCTCGGCTTGAGCTGGAGGTGGTGCGCGGCCTGGATGTGCGGCGAGCGGACCAGGTCGATGCGGCGGGGGTCGACCACGATGAGCTCGGCCCCCTCCCGCAGTCGGCGCTTCATCCGGGAGGCGAACACCGGGTGCCCGTCGGTGGGGTTGGCCCCGATCACCATGATCACGTCGGCCTCGGCCACCGACCGGAAGTCCTGGGTGCCGGCCGATTCCCCGAAGGTTGCCTTGAGTCCGTATCCCGTCGGGGAGTGGCAGACCCGGGCGCAGGTGTCGATGTTGTTGTTGCCGAAGGCCGCGCGGACCATCTTCTGTACGACGTAGACCTCTTCGTTGGTGCACCGCGAGGAGGAGATGGCCCCGATCGAACTGGGCCCGTACTGCTTCTGGAGCTCGCGCATCCTGCGCGCGACCGTGCCGATCGCCTCGTCCCACTCGACCTCGCGCCACGGATCGGTGATCCGCTCGCGGACCATGGGCTTCAGGATCCGGTCGGGGTGCGAGGCGTAGCCGAAGGCGAAGCGGCCCTTCACGCAGGAGTGGCCCTCGTTCGCTCCCCCGTCCTTGTGGGGCACCATCCGCACCACCTGGTCCCCGCGGAGTTCGGCCTTGAAGGAGCAGCCGACCCCGCAGTAGGCGCAGGTGGTGATCACCGACCTGGTCGGCATGCCGAGTTCGACGACGGACTTCTCCTGGAGCGTGGACGTCGGGCAGGCCTGCACGCAGGCTCCGCAGGAGACGCACTCGGAGTCCATGAAGCTCTCGCCGGCGCCTGCCGAGACCTTGGACGCGAAACCGCGCCCCTCGATGGTCAGCGCGAAGGTGCCCTGCACCTCGCCGCAGGCCCGTACGCAGCGGGAGCAGGTGATGCATTTGGAGGGGTCGAAGTCGAAGTACGGGTTCGAGGTGTCCTTCTCGGCGTCGAGGTGGTTCTCCCCCTCGTAGCCGTAGCGCACCTGGCGCAGGCCGACCACGCCGGCCATGTCCTGCAGCTCGCAGTCTCCGTTGGCCGGGCAGGTCAGGCAGTCCAGCGGGTGGTCGGAGATGTACAGCTCCATGACGCCCTGGCGGAGCTTCTCCACCTTCGGGGTCTGCGTACTCACCCGCATCCCGTCCGCCACCGGGGTGGTGCAGGAGGCCGGGGTGCCCCGCCTGCCGTCGATCTCCACCACGCACAGCCGGCACGAGCCGAAGGGCTCCAGGCTGTCGGTGGCGCACAGTTTGGGGATGTCTATGCCGGCCTGCGCGGCGGCGCGCATCACCGAGGTGCCCTCCGGGACGCACACCTGCATCCCGTCGACCTCCACCGAGACCGTTGCCTCGCCGGGCCGCTCCGGGGTGCCGTAGTCGGGTTCCTTGAGGAGTGTCACGCCCGTCCCTCCGTCGTGGTGGCAGCCCTGCTGCCGGTCGCTCGTACGGGTTGGATCTCCAGGCTCCGGCGGCCTCCGAGGAAGTCGTCGGGGAAGTGCGTGAGGGCGCTGCGCACGGGCAGCGGGGTCAGCCCGCCCATCGCGCACAGCGAGCCCTCGGTCATCAGGTCGCACAGGTCGTCGAGGAGGGCCAGGTTCTCGTCGCGGTGCTCACCGGCGATGATCTTGTCGATCACCTCGACGCCGCGCACCGAACCGACCCGGCAGGGGGTGCACTTGCCGCAGGACTCCTCGGCGCAGAACTCCATCGCGAAGCGTGCCTGGGCGGCCATGTCCACGCGGTCGTCGAACACGACGAGACCGCCGTGGCCGACCATCGCCCCGGCCGCGGCGAAGGCCTCGTAGTCCATCGGCAGGTCGAACATCGACGTCGGCAGGTAGGCGCCGAGCGGGCCCCCGACCTGCACGGTGCGCACCGGGCGTCCGGAGTACGTGCCGCCGCCGTAGTCCTCGACCAGCTCGCGCAGGGTGACGCCGAAGGCGGTCTCCACGATGCCGCCGTGCGCGATGTTGCCGCCGAGCTGGAACACCTGGGTGCCGCGTGAGCGTTCGACGCCCAGGGCCTGGTAGGCCGCGGCCCCGGCCGCGAGGACCACGGGGACGGTGGCGAGCGTGAGGACGTTGTTGACCACGGTCGGCCGGCCGAACAGTCCCTCGATCGCGGGGATCGGCGGCTTCGGGCGGACCGTGCCGCGCTTGCCCTCCAGGCTTTCGAGCATGGAGGTCTCCTCGCCGCAGATGTACGCACCGGCGCCGACGCGTACGTGCAGGTCGAAGTCGAGCGCGGAGCCGAGGACGGCCTTGCCGAGCCAGCCCTGCTCGCGGGCGATGCCGATCGCCGCGCGCATCGTGGCCACGGCTTCGGGGTACTCCGAGCGGATGTAGAGGTAGCCCTCGGTGGCCCCCACGGCGTGCGCGGCGATGGTCATGCCCTCGATGAGCATGAACGGGTCGCCCTCCATGACCATGCGGTCGGCGAAGGTGCCGCTGTCGCCCTCGTCGGCGTTGCAGCAGACGAACTTCAGCTCGTCGGCGCAGCCGAGTACGGTCTTCCACTTGATGCCGGCCGGGAAGCCGGCGCCGCCACGGCCGCGCAGCCCCGAGTCGGTGACCTCCGCGACCACGTCGGCGGGTTCGCGTTCCAGAGCCGCGCGCAGCCCCACCAGGCCGCCGTGTTCCAGGTAGTCCGCCGTCGACAGGGGGTCGGTGACGCCGATCCTGGCGAAGGTGACGCGCGTCTGGCGGGCCAGCCAGGGCAGTTCGTCCACGATGCCGAGCCGCAGGGGGTGTGCGGCGCCGTCGAGCATGCCGGCGGCGAGGAGGCCCGGCACGTCCGC
This sequence comes from Streptomyces sp. NBC_00193, assembly GCF_026342735.1. Taxonomy (GTDB): domain Bacteria; phylum Actinomycetota; class Actinomycetes; order Streptomycetales; family Streptomycetaceae; genus Streptomyces; species Streptomyces stoeckheimensis. The sequence continues at coordinate 5,847,646 of NZ_JAPEMM010000001.1, read as the reverse complement.
CGGGGTGACCGGCCCGTACCCGACCCGGCCGCGCGGGGTCACCACCTCGACCAGCGGCTCCAGCCAGAGCATGCCGCGCGATCCGTTGCGCACCAGCTCGATGCCGATGCCGCCCTGGTCCGCGGTGTGTTGCAGGGCGTCCGCGACCGCGTCGGCGCCGACGGACCGGGCCGCCGAGTCGCGGGGAACGTAGACCTTCACCGGGTGCGCGTTCACGAGGCGGCCGCTCCTTCGAGGAGTGCGCCCAGTTCGGCCGGTCCGACCCGTCCGTGCAGGCGTCCGTTCACTTCCAGCGCGGGTCCCAGGGCGCAGTTGCCGAGGCAGAAGACCTGTTCCACCGTCACGGCGCCGTCCGGGGTCGTCTGGCCCAGGGGCAGTCCGGCCGCGCGGGCGTAGTCCACCAACTCCTGGGCTCCCAGGGCCTGGCAGGCCTCGGCGCGGCAGATCCGCACCACGGTGCGTCCGGCGGGCTCGCGGCGGAAGTCGTGGTAGAAGGTCACGACTCCGTGGACGTCCGCGCGGGAGAGGTTGAACTCGTCGGCGAGCACCGGGATCGCCTCCTGCGGTACGTACCCCAACTCGGCCTGGACCGCGTGCAGTACGGGAAGCAGCGCGCCCCGCTCGCCCCGATGGCCGGCCGCCACTCCTCGGACCACGTTCTCGACTGTCACGTCACTCCCGCTGGTCGTCATGATCGCTCCCCCAAGAGCCGATAGCGATGCGTGCAGGGGACTGAGACGATACCCCATACAGACTTCTGTATACAGTGTTCAGTCGACATCAAGCACCGTCCCATCCTTCCCTCGCCGCCATTTTGCATACCAAAACCTGTATACTCGGGCCGCCGCCGGCCATCCTCCGACGGCCTCCACTCGACAGAGCCGTCGGCCCCACGGACCCGGTGGCGGAACGGGGCAATCATGCGCGAGGCACTCACGGCCGCCGCCTCCCTGCGGGTCACCCGCCCGGCACCGCTGCGCCAGGCCGTCTACGAGGCCCTGACCGAGCTGATCGTCAGCGGCTCCCTCAAGCCCGGCCAGCACCTCGTCGAAGCCGAACTCGCCGAGTACCTGGGCGTCAGCCGCCAGCCGGTCCGCGAGGCCCTGCAACGCCTGCAGACCGACGGCTGGGTCGACCTCCGGCCCGCCCAGGGGGCCTTCGTCCACTCCCCCACCGACGAGGAGGCCGTCCAGCTCCTCAGCGTCCGCGCCGTGCTGGAGACCTACTCGGCCCGGCTCGCCGCCGAGAACGCGAAGCCCGAGGACGTGGAGGGACTGCGCGAACTGCAGCGGGAGGGCGTCGAAGCACTCGCCCAGGGTGATGTCGCACGCCTGGTCGCGGCCAACACCGCACTGCACACCGCGATCACCTCGATGGGCGGCAACGCCGTGCTCGCCGAGCTGATCTCCGTGGTGAGCCAGAAGGTGCGCTGGTACTACGCCCCCATCGCGCAGCCCCGCGGCAAGGAGGCCTGGAACGAGCACGCCCAGCTCATCAAGGCGATCGCCGCCGGGGACGGCGACCGTGCGAGCGAGGTCATGCAGAAGCACACCGAGCGCACCACCGGCTTCTACCGCAAGCAGCTCGCCGCCCGGGCCGCCCAGGGCTGACGCCTACCCCTTAGCGCGGCGCGGCGCCGGCCGGCTCCGGGGCGACCTCCCGCAGCAGGCCGGTCTCCACGTCGAAGACGAAGCCCCGTACGTCGTCGGTGCGGGGCAGGAACGGGGAGCTGCGCACCCGCCGCATCGACTGCCGTACGTTCTGGTCCACGTCCCGGAAGGCGTCGACGGCCCACGTGGGCCGCTGGCCGACCTCGGCCTCCAGGTCGAGCCGGAAGTCCTCGGTCAGGCTCTGCAGACCGCAGCCGGTGTGGTGGATCAGGACGATGCTGCGGGTGCCGAGGGCGCGTTGGCTGATCGTCAGGGAGCGGATCGTGTCGTCGGTGATCACGCCGCCCGCGTTGCGGAGGGTGTGGCAGTCGCCCAGCTCCAGGCCCAGGGCGGCGTGCAGGTCGATCCGGGCGTCCATGCAGGACACCACGGCGACGCCCAGCACCGGTCGGGCGCTCCTGCCGGGGGCGGCGAACCCGGCGGCGTAGGCCCGGTTGGACTCCACGAGCCGGTCGGTGACCGTCCCGGTGTCGGGTGTCTGCGGGGCGGCCACCGGTCAGATCACCCCCTGGCTCTTCAGGAGCGGCAGTTCCTCCGGCGAGAGGCCCAGCTCACGGAGGTAGACCTCCTCGTTGTGCTCGCCCAGCAGGGGTGAGCGCTCCACCTTCACCGGGGAGTCGGACAGCTTCAGCGGACTGCCGACCGTCACGTAGGTACCGCGCTCGGGGTGCTCGACCTCGACCACGATCTCGTTGGCGATGAGCGAGGCGTCCTCGATGATCTCCTTGGTGGACAGGACCGGACCGCAGGGGATGCCGTGGGCGTTGAGCGCCTCCAGCACCCGCATCTTGGGGAGCGTGCTCGTCCACTCCTCGATGAGCTGGAACATCTTGCCGAGCTTGGGCAACCTGGCCTCGGGCGTGGCCCATTCGGGGTCCTCGGACAGCTCGGGCCTGCCGATGAGCCCGCTGATCGGCTCCCAGCCGGCGGGCTGGACGATCACGTACACATAGTCGTTCGGCCCGCCCGGCGCACACCGGACCGCCCACCCCGGCTGCCCGCCCCCGCTCGCGTTGCCCGAGCGCGGCACCTCGTCGCCGAAGTCCTCGTTCGGGAACTCCGCGAGCGGCCCGTGGGCCAGCCGCTGCTGATCGCGCAGCTTCACCCGGCAGAGATTGAGCACGGCGTGCTGCATGGCCACGTTGACCCGCTGGCCGCGGCCGGTGTGCGTGCGCTGGAGGAGGGCGGCGAGGATGCCCGCGACGGCGTGCATCCCGGTGCCGGAGTCGCCGATCTGCGCACCGGTGGCGAGCGGCGGCCCGTCCTCGAACCCGGTGGTGGACATGGAGCCTCCCATGGCCTGGGCGACGACCTCGTACGCCTTGTAGTCGGTGTACGGGCCTTCGCCGAAGCCCTTGATGGAGGCGTAGACGATGCGCGGGTTGATCCGGCGGATGTGGTCCCAGGTGAAGCCCATGCGGTCGACCGCGCCCGGCCCGAAGTTCTCGACCATGACGTCGGAGCCACGGATCAGCTCGGTCAGGATCTCCTTCCCGCGGGCGGTCTTGGTGTTCAGGGTGATGCTGCGCTTGTTGCCGTTGAGCATCGTGAAGTAGAGGCTGTCCACGTCCGGGAGATCGCGCAGCTGGCGCCGGGTGATGTCCCCGCCCGGCGGCTCGACCTTGACCACGTCGGCACCGAGCCACGCGAGGATCTGGGTTGCGGAGGGGCCGGACTGCACGTGCGTCATGTCCAGGACGCGGACGCCTTCAAGGGCCTTCTTCATGATCGCCACCTCGGTTGTGTGCCGTCGGTTGTGTGTCGCCGGTTGCGTGTCGTCGCGGGCCCGGCCCTGACGCCGGCAGCGGCGTCAGGGCCGTCGCTCAGCTCATCCCGCGGCCCGGCCCGGGGACTTGAGGAACACCGCCAGTACGGCCGACATCAGTCCGACGCATCCGGCGATCACGAAGGCGCCCTCGTAGCCCCACGCGCCGACCACCACCGCGCCCACGCCGGAGCCCACCAGGCCCGAGATCAGCTTCGAGCTGTAGACGATCCCGTAGTTGGAGGCGTTGTTGTTCTCGCCGAAGTAGTCGGCGGTCATGGCGGCGAAGAGCGGGAAGATCGCCCCGCCGCCGAATCCGGAGACCATCGAGCAGAACAGGAAGAACGGCATGCTGCCCATCGACCCGGAGATCAGCACCCCGAACTGGGCGGACCCCAGCACCAGGCAGACGATGATCAGCGTGTTGCGTCTGCCGTAGCGGTCGGATATCCACCCGATCACCCCGCGGCCCGTGCCGTTCACGATGGCCTTCAGCGACATCGCCGTGGCGACGATGCCTCCGGCGAAGCCCATGTCCTTGCCGAAGGGGACCTGGAAGGCGATGCCGAAGATGTTGATGCCGGCCGTGCAGAGCAGGCAGAACCACATCATCCACAGCAGCGGCGTGCGCGCGGCCTCCCGCGGCGTGTACTGCTTCGCCGCCGGCGGGTTCACCGCCAGGGCCCGCCGGATCCGCGGGTCCTCGGACACCTTCAGGGGGTCCACGTGGGCGGGCCACCAGCCCTTGGGCGGGTCCTTGAAGAACCAGCCCGCCGTCGCCACCAGCGCGCACAGGCCGAAGCCCACGCAGGTGAAGAGCACCTGGTAGTTGCCGAGGTCCAGGACCGAGGTGAACAGGAAGACGAACGGCACCGAGCCGTAGGCGAAACCGCCGTTGACCAGGCCGGTCTTGCCGCCCTTGCGCTCCGGGTACCACTTGCCGACCATGTTCACGCAGGTCGCGTAGACCAGACCGGCCCCGATGCCGCTGAACATGCCGAAGCCGATGTAGGCCACGATCACGTGCGGCGCGAACGCGAGGGAGAGATAGCCCAGCACCGTGCCGAGCGCGCCCAGCATCATGGCGTACCGCGCGGGCAGCCTTCCGCTCTCGCGCAGCTGACCGGCGGGGAAGGCGACGGCGGCCTGGAAGAAGACCCAGACGCCCATCAGCCAGAAGATGTGGCCGCTCGACCAGAGATGGGCCTCGCTCAGCGTGTCCTCGGCGGAAGTGAACGCGTACTCCGAGGAACTGATGCCCAGCATGCCCATCCAGGGGAAGAGCACCATCGTCCAGCGCGGGCGCCCCATGATGTCGCGGTCGGTTTCCCCGATGCGGTACAGGCGGCCTCCGGCGTCCGTCACCTCCCTGTAGGCGACGGGCGTTGCGTAGTCGGTGGTTGTCATGTTGTTCGAGCACCCCTTGCGTTCGAAGGATCTGGACAGCGCCCCCTGCCCTCATGCCTTGTCGTGCGCTCGCGGCCCTGCATGGACTCAGGTCATGAACCCGCCTCCCCGCCATCTGTACATTGCATACAGTCGACGAATACTGTATGAAGGATTGTTATCCCGTATCCCATGGGTGATGTCCAGGGGGCGTGCAACAACTTTTAACGAAAGGAGACTTGAGGTCGGCGCCCCGCCCCCGACCGTGCACCGAGAGCGGAGAGACCGAATGGAAACCACCCGCAATCCCGCCCACCTCGTCGTGAAATCCGGTACGGCCTGGGCCGAGGCGTGGCAGCGCTGCCTCCGGGTCGCGCCCGAGGCGTTCCGGGACGACCGCGTCCTGAACCTCTGGGGTTCCGCCTGGCAGGCGGACGGCCTGATGCTGCCCGCCACCAGCCCCGTCGACGGCAGCCCCATCGCGGGCCCGCCGCGCCTGGACGGCGTCACCGCCCGGCAGGCCGTGCGCGCCGCGCTCGACCAGCACCGCACCTGGCGCCACGTGCCGCTCGCGGAGCGCCGCTCGCGCGTCGCGGCGACCCTCGACGCACTGGCCGCACACCGCGAGCTGCTGGCGCTCCTGCTGGTCTGGGAGATCGGCAAACCGTGGCGGCTCGCCCTCGCCGACGTCGACCGGGCCATCGACGGGGTGCGCTGGTACGTCGACGGCATCGAGCCCATGGTGGCGGGCCGGTCCCCGCTGGACGGGCCCGTGTCCAACATCGCGAGCTGGAACTACCCGATGAGCGTGCTGGTGCACGCCATGCTCGTGCAGGCGCTGGCGGGCAACGCGGTGGTCGCCAAGACCCCGACGGACGGCGGCGTCGCCTGCCTCACCCTGGCCTGCGCGCTCGCCGCCCGCGAGGGGATCCCCGTCACCCTCGTCAGCGGCAGCGGACGCGAGCTGTCGGAGGCGCTCGTGCGCGCACCCGAGATCGGGTGCGTCTCCTTCGTCGGCGGGCGCGACACGGGCGCCGCGGTGGCCACGGCCGTCGCCGACCTCGGCAAGCGGCACATCCTGGAACAGGAGGGCCTGAACACCTGGGGCATCTGGAACCACACCGACTGGGACGCCCTGACGGCGGTCATCCCCAAGCTCTTCGACTACGGCAAGCAACGCTGCACCGCGTATCCGCGCTTCGTGGTCCAGCGGTCCCTGTTCGACGCGTTCCTGACGGCCTACCTTCCGGCGGCCCGCACGCTGCGCATCGGGCATCCGCTCGCGGTCGAGCACCCCGACGACCCGTACCCGGAGCTGGACTTCGGCCCGGTGATCAACGCGGCCAAGGCCAAGGAGCTGCACGACCAGGTGGCCGAGGCGATCGACCGGGGCGCCGTCCCGCTGCACCGCGGCCGGCTCGCCGACGCCCGCCTCCTGCCCGGCCAGGACACCTCGGCGTACGTCCAGCCCGTCACGATCCTGGGCCCTCCCCCGTCCTCACCGCTGCACCACGCCGAGCCCTTCGGCCCGGTGGACACCATCGTCCTGGTCGACACCGAGGCCGAGCTGCTCGCCGCCATGAACGCCTCGAACGGGGCGCTCGTCGCCACCCTGTCGACGGACGACAGATCGACCTACGACCGGCTGGCACCGCAGATCCGCGCGTTCAAGGTCGGCCACGGCACACCCCGCTCCCGCGGGGACCGCGAAGAACTCTTCGGCGGCTTCGGCGCCTCGTGGCGCGGCGCGTTCGTGGGCGGAGAACTGCTGGTCCGCGCGGTGACCCGGGGGCCGGCGGACGAACGCCTGCCGGGCAACTTCCCCGACTACCACCTCATGCCGTGAGCCCGGGTACCGCCGAACGGGCGAATGACGCTGACGGCTCGGCAGGTGACCAGGAGTCATAGTCGCCCTAATTGTGGTCGATTGTCCGAATGTGGGTTGTACTGGACGCCAAGCAACACCATCCATGAACTGGAGCGTTACGTGGCATCCACCACTCTCACCGTCTGGAAGTTTCCCACACCCGAGGGGGCCCAGCAGGCGGAGTCCGCCCTGCTCGCCCTGCAGAAGGAACAGCTGATACAGGTGCACGACGCCGCGGTCGTCACCTGGCGCGAAGATGCCAAGAAGCCGAAGACCCAGCAGCTGAACAGCCTCACGGGAGCCGGAGCGCTCTCCGGCACCTTCTGGGGGATGCTCTTCGGACTCCTGTTCTTCGTGCCGCTGCTCGGCGCCGCCGTGGGTGCGGCGGCCGGGGCCATCGGCGGATCGCTGTCCGACGTCGGCATCGACGACCAGTTCATCGACGAGGTGAAGTCCGAGGTGAAGCCCGGGACTTCCGCGCTGTTCCTGCTCTCCTCCGACGCCGTGGTCGAGCGGGTGCGCAGCGCCTTCCCGGGCGGCCAGGCGCAGCTGGTCCGCTCCAACCTCTCCGGTGCGCAGGAGCAGCAGCTCCGCGAGGTCTTCGCGGCCTGAGCACCTACGGACCCGAGTCGACTCTGCGGCCCGGGACCGGTGGACTCCTCCCCCGGTCCCGGGTGTTCAGAACTGGGAAGGATTTCCATGAAGCGTCTCCCGATCACCGCGGCCCTGGGCGCCACCGCGGTCCTGTTCCTCACCTCGTGCTCCTCGGACGACCCGAGCCCCAAGGAGCAGGCGACCCAGGCCGCCTCGGAGCTCTGCACCGGTCTCTCCACCCTGAAGGGCGATCAGGCCAAGCTGGCGGCGCTGGACCCGGCTTCCGCGACGAAGGACCAGATCAAGGACGCCGTCGACGCCGTCCAGGCGGACTGGGACAAGATCTCCTCCTCCCTGAAGGACCTGGATTCCGCGAAGCGGTCGGCGGTGGGATCCGCCGTCGGCGATCTCAAGTCCGGTTTCGGGAACCTGCCGGGCGACACCACCGGATCCCAGGCACTGACCCAGATGAAGCCCCAGATCCAGAAGTTCGACGAGACCCTCGTCGCGGCCTCGGCCGGTGTCACGTGCCCCTGACCCCCACGAGGATCCGCGGCGCCTGCGGCGCCCTGCTCGCAGCGGCCGTACTCGCCACGACGGCCGGCTGTTCCGACTCCGACGGGGACGCCTCGGCCGGGGTGTCGAAGGCGGCCTCGGCCGCCGCCTCGGTCCGGTCGCAGGCCGCCGACGCGGTCGACTCGGCCACCGCGGCCGCGAAGAAGAAGCTGGACGAGGTCAAGGACGGTGTCGACGCCAAGGACGCGGTGACGCCGGGCGGCGTCAGCACCGACGGCGACGGGCTGTCGGCCGTGACGGTCACGGCCCACAACACCGACGGCTCGACGAAGTCCTTCGCCGTCCAGGTCGACTACAAGGACGCCTCCGGCAATCCGCTGGACACGGTGGTCGTCACGGTGTCCGACGTGCCCGCCGGGCAGTCCGAGGACGCGACGGCGCGCAGCACCCACGAGCTCTCGGGCGAGGTGCGCGCCGCCCTCGGCACCGCGCTGCGGTACTGAGTCCGCCACCGCGCCCCACCCGGCCCCCGCCACCCCGGACACCAGCTCCGGGAGCGGCGGGCCGGGCGTTTCGCGTTCCCGCCGGAAGGGACCTTCGGCCCGCCCCGCGGGACCAAGGGCCCGGATTGTGCCCGTGAGCTGCTGTTAGCGTTCAGGTGTCGCCGCCCGTGAGTGCACTGCGCTCGCCCATCCGATGGCCGATGGCCGCGACCGCGTAGGTACTACGCCCTGCCGAGAGGAGGCGATCGCCCCATGGATCACAGTCCGAGTCCACTGAACCAGCCGCACCGCGTCGCCTCGTCCTCCGCCGCGCTCTGAGCCGCACCTCCGCGTAGCCAGAGCTCTCTCTCCACCCCCCGACGGCCCCTCGGCCTTCTCCGCCCAACCGTCGCACCCTTCTCGGGCCCGTTCCGGCGACCCGCGCCCAGCCCTTGCGGCGGGCTCGTCCGCCATGCTCCGGGCCCCTCCTCCACCCACCCTTTTCCAGGGCGCCCCACGGCCGCTCTGCCCTGTCCGCGCACGGTTCTGTCCACAGACAGCCATGTCCGCGTACCCCCGTCCAGAAGGAAGCACTGTCATGACCATCAACACCGCCCTCACCACCGCCACGACCACCGCGACCACCGAAGAGCAGGCGCAGACCCTGGCCGTCCTGCACGAGATCCGCGACGAACTCCGCGATTTCAACAAGGACATGGACCGCCTGAACTCCCTGACCGAGGATCAGGTCAAGTCCACCGTCGAGAACCGCAAGCTGACGGCGCTGACGCTCATGTTCGTCATTCCGTCCACCTTCGCCGCGATCCCGGGCGCCAACTTCGAGCACCTCAACGAGTACGGCTTCGACAACTTCTTCGCCCTGCCGGTCCTCGTCGGCACCGTCCTCGCCGCGTCCCTGGGCACCTTCGTCCTCGTCAAGAAGAAGGGGTGGCTCTAGGAAGCCCTAGACAGCCCCGGCGGGCGCGGGCAGCGGCGGGAGGGCCTGCTGCGAGAGCCAGGCCGCGAACAGCTCCTCCAGCGGTCCGGTCGCGAAACGCGCCGCGTGCGCGGTGAACCCGGCCGTGGTGACCACGCCGTGGCGGTTGACGGTGGCCCATTCCCGCAGCATGCGGAAGAACGGTCCGTCGCCCAGCGCGCAGCGGATCGCGTGCACGGCCAGCCCGCCGCGCCGGTAGAGGCGGTCGTCGAACATCAGCTTGCGTCCCGGGTCGGCCAGCAGGAGGTCCTGCGGCTGTCCGGACAGCAAGCGGTGTGCGGCGGCCGCCAGTTCGTGCGCGGTGCGGCCGCCGGAGCGCTCCGACCAGAGCCATTCCGCGTACTTCGCGAAGCCCTCGTTGAGCCAGATGTGCCGCCAGTCGGCGATGGTCACGCTGTTGCCGAACCACTGGTGCGCGAGCTCGTGGGCGATGAGCCGCTCGGAGCCCCGTACGCCGTCCACGTGGTTGGCGCCGAACAGGGAGAGCCCCTGCGCCTCCACCGGCACGTCCAGCTCCTCGTCGGCGACGACCACGGCGTACTCGCCGAAGGGATAGGGGCCGAACAGCTCCTCGAACAGCTGCATCATGGCGGGCTGCCGCGCGAAGTCGCGGGAGAACCGGGGCAGCAGGTGCGCCGGTACGTGGGCGCTCTGCGGGACGCCGCCGAGCCCGGGGTCGCCGAGCAGCACCGTCTGGTACATGCCGATGGACAGGCCGACCAGGTACGTGGAGGTCGGCGCCGGCTGCTCGTACACCCAGGTGGTCGTGGAGGCGCGGGTCGTCCGCGTGAGCAGCCGGCCGCCGGCGACGACGGTGTAGGCGGAGGGCGTGTTGACCGAGATCTGGTACGAGGCCTTGTCCGCGGGCCGGTCGTTGCAGGGGTACCAGGACGGGGCGCCGACCGGCTGGCTGGCCACCAGCGCGCCGTCGGTCAGTTCCTCCCAGCCGAGCCCGCCCCAGGGGCTGCGCACCGGGGTGGGGTTGCCCGCCCAGTGCACCTCCACGGTGAAGGCGGCGCCGGCGGGCAGCGGCTTGGGCGGCCGGACGCGGAGTTTGCCGCCGCGGTGGCTGTAGTGCGGCGCCCGGCCGTTCACCAGGACCCGGCCTATTTTGAAATCGGCCAGGTTGAGGTGGAACTCGGTGAGCGGCGCCCGCCCGGCGATCGCGCTGAGCCGGGCCGTCCCGGCGAGCCGGTTGGGGCCGGGACGGTACTCCAGAGCGAGTTCGTACCGGTGCACGCGGTAACGGGGGTCGCCGTTGGCCGGAAAGTACGGGTCCGATGCCGCTGTCTTCTGGCCGTTCACTGCCGCTTCCGCTCCCTGCGTTGTGCTCGTACGACGTGCTGGTGGTGCCGGGCCCGTCCTGTCGGACCCGCCCGTCAGGACCGCCACGCCTCGATCGGGTTGCCCAGCCAGCGGGTGTCGGCGGGAACGGATTCCCCGGCCATCACGAGGGAGGCGGGACCCAGTGTGCTGCGGGCCCCGACCGTGCTCCCGGGCAGGACGATTCCACCCGGGCCCAGGGTGGCGCCCTCACGCAGGACCACAGTATCCGTCCTCAAGATCCGGTCGTGGAAGAGGTGCGTCTGCAACACGCAGCCACGGTTCACGCTGACCGCGTCACCCAGGACGACCAGGTCGGTCTCGGGCAGCCAGTAGCTCTCGCACCACACGCCGCGGCCGATCCGGGCACCGAGTCCGCGCAGCCACAGGGACAGCACCGGCGTGCCGGGCACCGAGCCGACCAGCCACGGCACGGCCAGGACCTCGACGAAGGTGTCGGCCAGTTCGTTGCGCCACACGAAGCCGCTCCACAGGGGGTGCTCCCCCACCCGGTGGCGGCCGACCAGCAGCCACTTCGCGGCCGCCGCGACCACGCAGGCGGCCACTCCGGCGGTGAGCAGGACCGCCCCGGACAGCAGCGCGGTCCCCCACGGGCCGGGTCCGTCCGTCCCGGCCAGCGCGCAGAGCGCCGCCACGGTCAGGACGCCGAGCGCGGCCGAGGAGAACACCGGGACGAGCCGGCACAGCTCGACCAGCCCGCGCGCCCACAGCAGCCGGGCGGGCGGATCGTACGTCCGGCTCTGGTCGGCGTCGGCGGCGGAGCGCGGCAGCCGCACCGGCGGCAGGCCGAGGTAGGAGCTGCCCTTCTTGGCCTTCTTCGGGGTGGCGGACAGGACGCCGACCAGCCCGTCGTCCGGCACGGAGCGGCCCGGCGCGGTCATTCCGGAGTTGCCGAGGAAGGCCCGGCGGCCGATCTCGGAGTGGCCGATCCGCAGCCAGCCGCCGCCCAGCTCGTAGGGGGCGGTCAGGGTGTCGTCGGCGAGGAACGCGCCCTCGCCGACGGTGGTGAGGCTCGGCAGGGCGAGCACCGTGGACACCTCGGCGCCCCGGCCGATCTTCATGCCGAGGAGCCGCAGCCACACCGGTGTGATCAGCCCGGCGTAGAGGGGGAAGAGAGTTTCCCGGGAGAGGTCCATCAGCTGGGTGACGGTCCAGGCCTGCCAGCCGATCCTGCTGTGCGTGGGATGGGTTCCCGTGCGCAGCCCGAGGCTGAGGAGGCGTACGGAGACCAGGAGCAGGGCCGCGTACGCGAATCCGAAGGCGAGCGCCCCCGGCACCACGGCGAGCAGCGCTCCGGCCAGGGCCCGGCCGAGTCCCGCGTCGGCGGGCACGAACCGGCCGGCCACGAGGAGGGCGGGCAGGGCGGCGAGCACGGGCAGGGAGGTGAGGCAGAAGCCGGCCGTCCCGTAGGCGGCGCGCCAGAACAGACCGCGCGGCGGGCGCTCCTTGGGCCAGTTCCGCTTGGCCTTGCCGAGCTTGCCCGCCGGGGCTCCGGCCCAGCGCTGGCCGGTCGGGATCTGGCCGACGACGGCGGAGCCGGGGGCCACCTCGGCGCGCTTCCCGACGCGGGCGCCGGGGAAGAGGATGCTGCGGGTGCCGACGACGGCGCCCGCGCCGATCTTGACGGCGCCGATCTCCAGCCGGTCCCCGTCCAGCCAGTGGCCGGAGAGGTCCACCTCGGATTCCACGGCGCAGCCACGGCCGAGCTTGAGCATGCCCGTGACGGGCGGCAGCGAGTGCAGGTCCACCTCGGGGCCGATCTTGGCGCCCAGGGCCCGAGCGTAGCGCTCCAGCCAGGAGCCGGTGAGCGAGGTCGCGCCGGAGTACTCGGCGAGCCGCTCGGCCGTCCACAGCCGCAGGTGAACGTTTCCGCCGCGCGGGTGGCGCCCCGCCTTGACCCCGCGCAGCAGCAGCCGGGCGCCGCCGGCCGCGATCGCGAGGCGGCCGGGCGGGCTGAAGAGCAGGGCGGCGCCGGCGGCGACGAGCCACCAGGAGGCGGCCGGCGCCCACGGATAGGCACCGAACCAGTGCAGTACGTTGCCCAGGGCGAGCAGCGCCACCGTCCAGCGCAGGCCGGTCAGGGTGAACAGCGGGAGCAGCAGCAGGGACTGGATGACCTTGGTCCGCAGCGGCACGGGCGCGATGGTCCGGACCGAGCCGTCGTCCTGGGCGGACTTCTCCAGGTGCCGGGCCAGCTTGCGCAGGGTCGGCTGCTGGTAGATGTCGAGGACGGCCGCGCTCGGGTAGCGGGTGCGCAGCCGGGTGGTGAGCTGGGCGGCGGCGAGGCTGTTGCCGCCGATCGCGAAGAAGTCGTCGGCGGCGCCGGTGACGGCCACGCCCAGGGTCTCGCTCCACTGCTCGGCGAGCCAGGCCTCGGTCCCGTAGAGCTGTTCGGTGGGGCCGCTGGTCTCCAGTTCCGGGAGCGGCCAGGGCAGTGCGTTGCGGTCCACCTTGCCGGAGGTGCGCGTGGGCAGCTCCTCCACCGGTGCGAGCAGCGGTACGAGGGCTGCGGGCAGCTCGGCGCGCAGCCGGGTCACGGCCGCCGCGTGGTCCCAGCCGTCCTGGGTGACCAGGTAGCCGACGAGGAGCTGGTTGCCGCTGCGCGCGGTGCGGACGGCTGCGGCCGCGCCGGCGACGCCGGGCAGGGCCTGGAGGGCGGCGTCCACCTCGCCGAGCTCGATCCGGCGGCCGCCGAGCTTGATCTGCTCGTCTCCGCGGCCCAGGAAGACCAGCCCTTCGGGTTCCGCGCGGACGAGGTCGCCGCTGCGGTAGGCGCGCTCCCAGCCGAGCGATTCCAGCGGGGCGTACTTCTCGGCGTCCTTCTCGGGGTCGAGGTAGCGGGCCAGGCCGACGCCGCCGATGACGAGCTGGCCGCTGCCGCCCATGGGCACCGGTTCGCCGGATTCGTCGACGACGGCCAGTTCCCAGCCGTTGAGCGGGAGGCCGATCCGGATCGGTTCCTCACCGGTCAGCAGGGAGGCGCAGGCGACGACGGTGGCCTCGGTGGGGCCGTAGGTGTTCCAGACCTCGCGGCCCTCGGTGACCAGGCGCTGGGTGAGTTCGGGCGGGCAGGCCTCGCCGCCGAAGATCAGCAGCCGGACCTCGTTGAGGGTCTCGGGCTCCCACAGTGCGGCCAGGGTCGGCACCGTGGAGACCACGGTGATCTCCTGCTCGGCCAGCCAGGGGCCGAGGTCGGCGCCGCTGCGGACCTGGGAGCGGGGGACGGGCACGAGGCAGGCGCCGTAGCGCCAGGCCAGCCACATCTCCTCGCAGGAGGCGTCGAAGGCCACGGACAGTCCGGCCATGACCCGGTCGCCGGGGCCGATCGGCTCCTCGGAGAGGAAGAGGGCGGCCTCGGCGTCCACGAAGGCGGCGGCGCTGCGGTGGCTGACGGCCACGCCCTTGGGCTTGCCGGTGGAGCCGGAGGTGAAGATGATCCACGCGTCGTGTTCGGGTCCGGGGCGGGCGGCGGGGGCCGCATGCTCCGGGGCGGGTCCGGCGCCCTTGCCCGGCGCGGCGACCTCGATGCGCTGGTCGGCGCCCAGCACGGCCCGTACTCCGGCCTCGCCGAAGACCAGGTCGGCCCGCTCGTCCGGGTCCTCGGCGTCCACGGGCACGTAGGCGGCGCCGGCCGCGAGGACGGCCAGGATGCCCGCGTACAGCTCGTTGGTCCCGGACGGCACGCGTACGCCGACCCGGTCGCCGAGCCCCACTCCGGCGGCCGCGAGGGCCCGGCGCCGGCGCTCCACCTCGACGGCGAGGGCCCGGTAGGTCAGGCGGGTGGTTCCGTCGTCCAGGGCGAGCTCGTCGGGGTGGGCCCGTACGGAGGCTTCGAAGATGTCGACCAGGGTGCGCGTCGGGGCGGCGGGTCCGGCGGAGAACCGGGCCGATTTGCCGGACTCCTCGGGCCGCTCCCCGGCGTACCCGGCGTCGGCCCCGGGCCCTTCGCCGAGCCCGGTCCCGTCGTCGAGCAGAGTGACTTCACCGTGCTCTGGTGTGGCTGCCATCGGCCCTCGCGTCGTGTTCCCGGAAGCCTCCGGGTCGCCGGGCGGAGCCCGGGTCTGCCCAGGTTGTTCCGGTCCAGCGCCAAACAACCCGCCAGTCTAGTGCGACATCGAGGATTTTCTGGTTCAAGCCTTGCGCTTGGCCGGGAAGGGACGGTAAAAGGCGGCGCGCCGCGGACCGGAAACACGGTCCACGGCGCGGCCGAAGGTGCGCGGCGGGCCTCAGCGACTCGCGAGGAGTTCGAGCGTGTCGATGACGCGGTTCGAGAAGCCCCACTCGTTGTCGTACCAGGCGACCACCTTGATGTGGCGGCCCTCTACGCGGGTGAGCTCCGAGTCGAAGATGGAGGAGGCGGGGTTGCCGGTGATGTCCGAGGACACGAGGGCGTCCTCCGAGTACTCCAGCACGCCGGCGAGCGGGCCTTCGGCGGCGGTGCGGTAGGCCGCCAGGACCTCCTCGCGGGTCACGTCGCGGGCGACGGTGGTGTTCAGCTCGACGATCGAGCCCACCGGGACGGGGACGCGGATCGAGTCGCCGGACAGCTTGCCGTCCAGGTTGGGCAGGACCAGGCCGATGGCCTTGGCGGCGCCCGTCGTGGTCGGCACGATGTTCACGGCGGCGGCGCGGGCGCGCCGGGGGTCGCGGTGCGGACCGTCCTGGAGGTTCTGCTCCTGCGTGTAGGCGTGCACGGTGGTCATGAACCCGTGCTCGATGCCCGCGAGTTCGTCCAGTACGGCGGCCAGCGGCGCGAGCGCGTTGGTCGTGCAGGAGGCGTTGGAGACGATCGTGTGCAGGGCCGGGTCGTAGGAGTCGCTGTTCACGCCGAAGGCGAGCGTGATGTCGGCACCGTCCGCGGGTGCGCTGACGAGCACCTTCTTGGCTCCGGCGTCGATGTGCGCGCTCGCCGCCTTGGCGGTGGCGAAGCGGCCGGTCGCCTCCAGCACGATGTCCACGCCGAGCTCGGCCCAGGGCAGTTGCGCCGGCTCGCGCTCGGCCAGCACCTTGATGCGGCGGCCGTCGACCACGAGGACGTCCCCGTCCACGCTCACCGGGCGGCCGAGGCGGCCCGAGGTGGTGTCGTAGGCGAGCAGCCGCGCGAGGGTGGCGGGCTCGGTGAGGTCGTTGACGGCGACGACCTCGAGCTTGCTGTCGCGCTCCAGCAGCGCGCGCAGCACGTTGCGTCCGATGCGGCCGAATCCGTTGATGGCGATGCGAGTCATGGTGTCTCCCTGTTCCCTGTCCCTTGGGTTCCCCACCAGGTTCGCGGGTCGGGAGCGCCCGCGACAGCGGCGCGATCGCCACGGTCCGCAAGGATCGCGCCATGCGGCGGGGAGCCGCGAGGGGGCTCCGCCCCGGTCACTCGCCGCGGGTGAACGTGCGCCGGTACTCGCTCGGCGAGGTCCGCAGGATGTGCTGGAAGTGCAGCCGCAGGTTCGCGCCGGTGCCCAGGCCCACGTCCGCGGCGATCTGCTCCACGCTCCGCTCCGAGAGCTCCAGCAGTTCGCGGGCCACGTCGAGGCGGGCGCGCATCACCCACTGCATCGGCGTGTACCCGGTGTCCTCGGCGAACCGCCGCGAGAACGTGCGCGGGGACACCGCCGCGTGTTTGGCGAGCACCTCCAGGGTGAGGGGTTCGCCGAGCCGGTGCAGCGCCCACTCGCGGGTGGCGGCGAACCGCGGCCCGAGCGGCTCGGGCACGCTGCGCGGGACGTACTGCGCCTGGCCGCCGCTGCGGTAGGGGGCCGCGACCAGCCGCCGGGCCGTGTGGTTCGACGCCGCCACCCCGAGGTCGCTGCGCAGGACGTGCAGGCACAGGTCGATGCCCGAGGCGGCTCCGGCGGAGGTCAGCACGGAGCCCTCGTCGACGAACAGGACGTTCTCGTCGACCCGTACCAGCGGCCACTTCGCCGCGAGCGCCCGGGCGTAGTGCCAGTGCGTGGTGGCGCGTTTGCCGTCGAGCAGGCCCGTGGCGGCGAGCGCGAAGGCTCCCGTGGAGATGGCCGCGAGCCGGGCGCCCCGTGCGTGGGCGGCGATCAGTGCGTCGACGACGGCCTGCGGGGGGTCCTCGCGGTCGGGGAACCGGTAGCCGGGGACGAAGACGGTGTCGGCCCAGGCGAGGGTTTCGAGGCCGTGGGCGACGGCGTACGACAGGCCGTCACCGCCGGTCACGAGTCCCGGTGCGGCGCCGCACACCCGGACCTCGTAGGGCATGCTCGCGCGGGTCGTGAACACCTGCGCGGGGATGCCGACGTCGAGGGGTTTCGCGCCCTCGAGGACGAGGACGGCGACGTGGTGGGGGCGGGAGGCTGGCACCGCGACATGCTTCCGAAGGGGCGGGAAGCTTGTCAAGCGTCAAGGTTAGTAAACCTTCCGATTGAGATAACCACCTATCAGTTGGTCCAGACCTGTTGACGGCGGTCCTTCCGGAGGATTAGGTTCCCGGCCACGAAGCGGATACGTCGTCAACTCCC
The DNA here is from genome assembly GCF_026342735.1 of Streptomyces sp. NBC_00193. GTDB lineage: Bacteria > Actinomycetota > Actinomycetes > Streptomycetales > Streptomycetaceae > Streptomyces > Streptomyces stoeckheimensis. The sequence goes on along the minus strand of NZ_JAPEMM010000001.1, from coordinate 5,830,549 downwards.
CACGCCCGCCCTGCCGCAGGGCCCCCACCCCACGGGCCCGCCACCCGTCCCCACACGTCCCCGGCGGGCCGCACGACGCCCACGCTTGCGCGTCTGCGCTCGATGCCGTCCCCCCATTCCCACTGGAGGCACTTCCTTGCGTACCCCCAACCGAACCCGAACCCGGCTGGCCTGCGCCCTCGGCGCGACCCTGCTCGGCGCGGCCGCGGTGCTGACCTCTCCCGGTGCGGCCTTCGGCGCCAACATCCTCTCGAACGGCGACTTCGAGTCCGGCACCACGGCCGGCTGGTCCTGTTCCGGCGGGCTCGGCTCCGTGGTCGGCTCGCCCGTGCACGGCGGGAGCAAGGCCCTGGCCGGCGCGGCCAGTGCGAGCGACAACGCCAAGTGCGTCCAGACCGTCGCCGTACAGCCCAACACCAGCTACACGCTCTCCGCCTGGGTCCGCGGCAGCTACGTCTACCTCGGGGTCACCGGCGGCGCCTCCACGTGGACCCCCTCGGCGTCCGCCTACACCAAGCTGACCGTCGCCTTCACCACCGGCGCCTCCCAGACCAGCGCGGAGGTCTACCTCAACGGCTGGTACGGACAGGGCACTTACTACGCCGACGACATCACCCTGGACGGCCCGGGCGGCACCGTCGACACCCAGGCGCCCACCGTGCCCGGCAGCCTCACCGCCACCGGCAAGACCTCCACCACGGCGTCCCTGAGCTGGAACGCGTCCACCGACAACGTCGGCTTGAACGGCTACGACGTCTACCAGGGCGGGACCAAGGTCGCCACCTCGGGGACGACCAGCGCGACCGTCAGCGGCCTGACCCCCAGCACCGCCTACGCGTTCACCGTGCGCGCCCGCGACGCCGCGGGGAACACCTCGGCCGCCTCGAACACCGTCAACGTCACCACCGACACCGGGACCACGCCGCCGGCCGGCTTCAAGCAGGCCGCGCCGTACCTCTACCTCGGCTGGGGCAACCCGCCGAGCCCGACCACCGTGATGAACGCGACCGGCACCAAGTGGTTCACCATGGCGTTCATCCTCTCCTCCGGCGGCTGCAACCCGTCCTGGGACGGCCAGCGCCCGCTGACCGGCGGCGTGGACCAGAGCACCATCGCCTCGATCCGCGCGGCGGGCGGCGACATCGTGCCCTCCATCGGCGGCTGGCAGGGCAACAAGCTCGGCCCCAACTGCTCCAGCGCCGAGGCCCTGGCCGGCGCCTACCAGCAGGTCATCAACGCGTACGGCCTCAAGGCCATCGACGTGGACATAGAGAACACCGACGAGTTCGAGAACGCCGTGGTCCAGGACCGCATCCTCGGCGCCCTCAAGATCGTCAAGCAGAACAACCCCGGTCTGAAGACCATCCTGACCTTCGGCACCTCCACCAGCGGCCCGACCAGCTGGGGCAACCGCCTGATCGAGCAGTCCAAGGCGCTGAACGCCGGCATCGACGTCTTCACGATCATGCCCTTCGACTTCGGCAACGCCTCGACGGACATGTACGCCAGCACCGTCAGCGCGACCGAGGGCCTCAAGGCCAAGCTGAAGTCCACCTACGGATGGGACGACGCGACCGCCTACTCCCACATCGGCATCTCGGGCATGAACGGCATCAGCGACACCCAGGAGACCACCACCGTCCAGAACTGGACCGACATCCGCAACTGGGCCAACTCCCACCACATCGCGCGCCTCGCCTTCTGGTCGGTGAACCGCGACCGCGGCTGCCCCGGCGGCGGCCTGCAGGAGACCTGCTCCGGCATCGCCCAGAGCGACTGGCAGTTCACCTCCATCACGGCCGGCTTCACCGGCTGATCCACCACCTCGCAGCACCGGGGGCCGTCGCGGAGTTCCGCGGCGGCCCCCGGCCTCGCGCGGTGTCAGGAACCGGCCGGGGCCGCCCCCTCGGCGCGGGCCCGGGCCCGTACGGCCTCCGGGTACCGGCGGGTGAAGCGCAGGGCCCCGACGATGGTGAGGACCTGGATGATCCAGCCGGTCCAGGCGTTCTCCGGGTCCCGCAGCACGAGGTCGCCGTACGCCCCCACGGCCGCGTTGATCAGGAAGGCCAGTCCCCAGACCCCGGTGATCACGTAGTTGGTCCGCTTGAAGACCGGCGTGTCCCAGAACTTCCGGTCGACCTGCTCCCGGGCGTACTGGAGGGTGAACGGCATCCCGGCCAGGATGGAACCGAGGGCGACGGCGAAGAGGGTGACGTTCGCGATCTCGCCCGCGTAGGTCTCCAGCCAGCGTCGTGTGCCGTCACTGGCGAAGATCCCGACGACCGTGAGGATCGCGAAGAACACGACGTCGGCGAGTTCCAGGATCTTCAGCGAGGAGCCGGGATTCAGCAGCCGGCTGCCGACGACGAGGCAGACGGAGATGGCCAGGGCCAGCCCCACCGCCCATTCGAAGCGTCCGGGCCCCACCACGAGGGCGAAGACGATCCAGGGGGACAGCCCCACGAACGGGCTGTCCAGGAACCGTGCCACCTTGTGCGTGCCGTGGGCACCAGCCGTGTGCGCCATGGGTCGGCCCTTCCTGCAGCAGCCTCGTCCGGTCCCCTTCCCAACGTACGCCGCACCCCCCGGACCGCACCCGGCGCGGGCGGCGGTGCCCTGGCGAGGTGCCCGGCAAGGTGTTCGCCGAGACCGGCGCCGCCCACCTCCAGGAGGCGGCCGCGGCGCCTGTCAAGTAACGAGAAGCCGGGTCTACGGCCTCGCGCCGCCTCCGGGCACGGTGGGAAGCGACCGTCCTGCACACCGCGGGAGCGACGCGCCACCGGGACCGAAGGCAGGCAGCCATGAACGACATCGCCACCATCGGGCTCGGCCGCCGCTTCCCCGGCGCACCCGGGAGGAGCTCCCCGACCCGGTCCGGGACCGGTTTCCGGTCCACGCCCGGTTTCTGGAGCACGCCCGCGTTCCGGAGCACGCCGCGGACACCGCACGCGCCCGCCCCGAGCTCCTGGACCAGCACGTCGGCGCGGTATTCGACGTACTCGACGCGGCGGACCGTACGCCGCTGGCAGCCTCGGCCCACGCCCCAGGCGCGCCCCCGCACTGCGTTGGTGCTCGCTGCCGCGCCGGATGATGCTTGTCAGTGGAGCCCCTGGCCAGCGAAGGCGAGATGAGCGGCGATGGAGCAAGTTCCCACCCCTCCCGGTGAGCGGCAGGCCCGGACCACGCACGCCTCCCCTGGGGCGGCGTACACGGCCACGGCCACCGTCAGCGAACAGGGCATCGTGACCGGGTGGAGCGAGGAGGCCCGCCGGCTGCTCGGCTACGCGCCCTCGGAGGTCGTGGGGCGGCCCGCCTCGGAACTGCTCGCGGACCGGTCCGGCGGATCCGGCGGTACGGGCACTGCGCCCGGTACGGACACTGCGGCGCGGCCGGTCGCGCCCGGACAGGAGCGGTGGAGCGGCACCGTCCCGCTGCGCCACCGGGACGGCCGGCGGCTGGACGCGGGACTGCTCGCGCACCGCAGGGCGGCCGCCGGCGGCACCGCCGAGTGGTTCGTCATGTCCGCCGTGACGGGCCGGCCCGAGCCCTCCTGGGACGGGCCCCTGGGCGAATGGGCCTTCGACCGGTCCCCCTGCGTCCTGGCGGTCTTCGACGAGGACCTGCGGCTGGTGCGGGCGAACGCGGGCATGCACCGCGCGCTCTCCCTCACGGAGGCCGAGATGCACGGGCTGCGCCTGTCGGAGATCGCCCCCGACGCGGTGAGCGAGGAGACCGAGCGGGGAATGCGCCGGGTCCTGGAGACCGGCGAGCCGCAGTCCGTGGAGGGCTTCGTGCTGCCGCCCGGCGCGGGCGCGGCGCACGGCTGGGCGACCTCGCTGGCCCCCGTACCGGGTCCGGACGGCCGGGTGCGGGCCGTGTACCTGACCGCGCACGACAAGGCCGCGGGAGACACCGCCCCGCGGCAGGCGCTCCCGCCGACCCTCGCCGGCGCCCGCAGCGGCCAGGGCAGCAGCCCCGGCACCGGCAGCGGTAGCACCGGCACCGGCACCACCCCGGACAGTGCCCGCACCGTGCAGGACCTGGCCGACGCGGCCGTCCCCCGGTTCGCCGACCTGGCGATCGTCGACCTGCTGGAACCCTCCCTCCGCGGTGAGGTCCCGGCCCGGAGTCCCGGGACCGGCGCCCTCACGGTGACCCGCAGCGCCGTACGGTCGGTCCTCGGCGGGAGCCGGGAGAGCCGGTTCGCGGTCGGGGAGACGACCGTCTACCCGGCGCTGTCGCCCCCCGCGGAGTGCCTGGCCGCAGGGCGGGGCGCCGTGTACGGGACCGCCGACCCGGCCGTCTCCCGGTGGGTCGCGCAGGATCCCACGGCCGGCTGGATCAGCGAGTACGGGACCCATTCGATGATGCTGGTGCCGCTGCGCGACGGCGGCACCACCCTGGGCCTGGCCGTCTTCAGCCGTCACCAGAACTCCGAGCCCTTCGACCCCGAGGACCTGCGGCTGGCCGAGGAGCTCACGGCCAGGGCGGCCACCGGCATCCACCGTGCGCGCCGGACCGCCAGGGAGCACACCAGCACCATGACGCTGCAGCGCAGCCTGCTCCCCCACACCCTGCCCGTGCAGTCGGCGCTGGAGATCGCCTCCCGCTATCTGCCGGCCGCGGGCGAGGCCGGTGTGGGCGGCGACTGGTTCGACGTGATCCCGCTGTCCGGAGCCCGGGTGGCCCTGGTCGTGGGCGATGTCGTCGGCCACGGCATGCGCGCCTCCGCCACCATGGGCCGGCTGCGCACCGCCGTGCGCACCCTGGCCGACGTGGACCTGTCGCCGGACGAGCTGCTCACCCACCTCGACGACCTGATCATCCACCTGTCGGCGGACGAGACGGGCGGCGGCGGGGAGGCTGCCGGGGGCATCGGCACCACGTGCCTGTACGTGGTGTACGACCCGGTGACCCGCCGGTGCACCGCCGCCCGGGCCGGTCATCCCCCGCCCGCCGTGGTCTCCCCCGAGGGCTCCGCGTACCTGCTCGACGTCCCGGCGGGGCCGCCGCTGGGCCTGGGGGGCCTGCCCTTCGAGACCGTCGAGGTCGAACTTCCCGAGGGCAGCCTCCTCGCGCTGTACACCGACGGCCTCCTGCAGGCCCGCGACCACGACATCGACGAGGCCCTGGACAGCATGCTCGCGGCCCTGGTCCGGCCCTCCTCCACCCTGGACACCGTGTGCGACCGGGTGCTGACGGCTCTGCTGACCCATCGTCCCGATGACGACGTGGCCCTGCTCGTCGCCCGGACCCGCGCCCTGCACACCGACAAGGTCGCCGTCTGGGACCTGCCGTCCGACCCCTCCCTGGTCGGGCAGGCCCGCCGCGACGCCACCGACCAGCTGACGGTCTGGGGGCTCGACGAGGCCGCCTTCGTCACCGAGCTCGTGGTCAGCGAACTGGTCACCAACGCCATCCGCTACGGCAAGCCGCCCGTACAGCTCCGGCTGATCCACGAGGGCACCACGCTGATCTGCGAGGTCTCGGACTCGAGCGGGACCGCCCCGCACATGCGGCGGGCCCGGATCTTCGACGAGGGCGGGCGCGGCCTGCTGCTGGTCGCGCAGCTCACCCAGCGCTGGGGCACCCGGCACACCCTCTTCGGCAAGACCATCTGGGCCGAGCAGTCCCTGGTCGACTTCTGAGGACCTTCTCCCCTGCCCTGTTACGCCCCCGTGACAGACGACGGACACGCTCATGAACTCCGACCGACAGTCTCTTTAACACGGACATACACCCACATTCGTGGATATGTTCTCTGCTTTCAAAGGTGCGAGCAGCCGTGATGACTGAGCCGAAGCGGAGGAAGTCCCATGAGCCTCACACTGGTCGCGCCGCACACCGAAGCCGAAGCCACCGCAGCCACCCTCGCCCCGCGTGAGCAGGAGGCCCTGCGCTACATCGCCGCCGGGTGCACCTACGTGCAGACGGCCCGCTCGATGGGACTCTCCAAGCACACGGTCGACGCCTACCTGCGCCGCATCCGGGCCAAGCTGAACATCAACACCACGGCGGAGATGACCCGCCTGGCCATCTCCATGGGCCTGTGAACACCGGCCGGGCCCAGTCCGGGGGCTCCCTGGGCGGCACTGCGCTCACCGCATCCCCGGACTGCGGAGCGACGGCCCGCCGGGCCGGTGCGGGGGCGGTGGCGGTGGCGGCACGCAGCGCCGCCACGAATTCCAGGCAGGAGTCGTAGCGGTCCTCCGGGACCTTCGCCAGAGCCTTGGCCAGTACGGCGCCCGCCTCCGGCGCGATGTCGGGCCGCTTCTCCGCCAGGGGAGGCGGCTCGTCGTACTGGTGCGCCCACAGCAGCGCGGGGGCGTCGTCCCGGACGAAGGGCGGCCCGCCGGCGAGGGTCTCGTAGACGACACAGCCGAGGCTGTAGACGTCGCACCTCCCGTCGACCGGACGCCCGGAGATCTGCTCCGGCGCCATGTAGTCGACGGTGCCGACGAACTCGCCCGCCGTGGTGAATCCGGTGAGCGCCAGCGATTTCTTCGTCAGCCCGAAGTCCGTGAGGTAGATGTGCTCCGGGTGCTCGCTGTCGGTGCCCTCGGCGACCAGGACGTTGGCGGGTTTGACGTCCCGGTGCACGAGATCGTGCTCGTGGGCCGCGTCGAGCGCCGATGCCACCTGCGCGGCGATGCGCAGCGCGGTCGGGACGGGCAGGGGGCCCTCCTGGCCCAGCAGGGTCCGCAGGTCCGGCCCGGCGACGTAGCGCATGGCGATGTAGAGGACCCCGTCGGTCTCGCCGGCTTCGAAGACGGGCACGATGTGCGGGTGCTCGATCCTGGCGGCGACCCGGGCTTCGTGGGCGAAGCGGCGCCGGAAGACCTCGTCGCGCACGCGCTCCGGGGCGATCAGCTTGAGCGCGACCGTACGGTCCAGGCGCAGGTCCTTGGCCTGGTAGACGACGGCCATGCCGCCCCGGCCGATGATGCGCTCGATCCGGTAGCCGGCGATCTGCCTCCCGATCAGGCCGGAGGCACGGCCCGTATAAAGGCCCCGGTTCGCTGCCGTGCCCATCAGGCGCCTCCCGTGGCAAGTCTATCCAGTGATCCACACGCACGCCCGTGGGGCGACGGGTCCTGGCGGGTCAGACGCCGCGGCGGCTGCGCCGGGCGACCACGGAGATCCAGAGCATCGCCGTGACGGCTCCGACGGCCAGGGTCAGGGTGCCTGCCCGGCCTCCGCCCATCGCCCAGCCGTTGCCGATCAGGAGGGCCGTACCGGCGACGCGGGAGGCCTGCGCGTACCGGCGGTTCCCGGCGCGGCCGAAGTGGCGGCCCAGGACGTAGCAGGCGGCGATCAGCGAGGTGAAGGTGACCGAGCCGGCGGCGAAGTGGGCGTAGCTGTGCCAGGTGAGCGCGGCGGCCTCCGCGGAGGGGGCTCCCGCGGGGAAGCCGTCGACCGGGTCCATGACGAAGGCTCCCGCGGCGATCATGCCGAGGCCGCCGATCCGGACCAGCCGTGGGGCCCAGGTGCCTCCCGGGGTGCCCCGCAGGGCCCGGTGCAGGCCGCTCGCCCCGAGGACGAGGAGGGTTCCGGCGAGCAGGAAGTTGGTGATCTGGAGCCAGCCGAGGCTGCCGTTGCTCAGGGCGCTGAGCGGGTGGCGGGTGATGTCGAAGCCCTGGCGGGTCGCGGCCTGGGTCAGGGAGACGACCGCCCACAGCGGGGAGGCCACGACCGCGCAGGTGAGGAGGGAGCGGGTGGTGGAGGAGGAGCGGGCGGCGGCGGAGGAGCGGGCGGCGGTGGGGGCCTGGGTGCTCATGGCGGGTACCTCTCGGGTTCGTCGAACGCGGTTCTCTTTTGGTTCTCGCCGGTACGTCGAACCGGAAAAGTGACAGGGAATGGGCGCGTTCCCTGTCACATCGGCGGTTCGACGTGTAGGCAGGGTGCGGGCAGCAGCTCGGCACCACGAGACGAGGAGTCCCCATGCGCTACCTGATGACGACGAAGCCTTCCGAGACCACCCCCGACGAGCGGCTGTACGCCGAGATGGGCAAGTTCATCGAGGAGCTGACCGCGGCCGGCGTACTGCTGGCCACGGGCGGACTGGAGCCGGGCGGCATCGTGGTGACCTCCGCCGGTGAGGAGATCACCGTGACGGACGGGCCGTTCGCCGAGGCCAAGGAGGCCGTGGCCGGTTTCGCGCTGATCGAGGTCCGGTCCCGGGAAGAGGCGATCGAGCTGGCCCGCCGCTTCCGCAGGATCGTCGGCGACGGCGAGAGCGTGGTCCAGCAGGTCTTCGGCCCCTGATCCGTGCCGGACATCTCGCGGACGATCGACGCGGTCTGGAAGCTCGAATCGGCCAAGATCATCGCCACGCTGACGCGCATGGTGCACGACGTCGGCCTGGCCGAGGAACTGGCCCAGGACGCGCTCGTCGCCGCGCTCGAACAATGGCCAGGCGCCGGGGTCCCGGACAACCCCGGCGCCTGGCTGACGACCACCGCCAAACGGCGGGCGGTCGACCACATCCGGCGCTCCCGGATGCTGACGGACAAACAGGAACAGCTCGCCCACGAGCTGGAGGAAGGCCAGGGGCGGCAGGAACGGCAGGAGCCCGAACACGACGACGACGTCCTGCGGCTGATGTTCCTCTCCTGCCACCCCGTGCTGCCGACCGAGGCCCGTGCGGCGCTCACGCTCCGGCTGCTGGGCGGTCTGACGGCCGAGGAGATCGCACGGGCCTTCCTCGTCACGGCGGCCGTCGTCACCCGGCGCATCGCCACGGCCAAGCGCACGCTGGCCGAGCACCGCGTGCCCTTCGACCTGCCGGAGGGGCCGGAACTGCCCGAGCGGCTGTCCTCGGTGCTGGAGGTCATCTACCTGATCTTCAACGAGGGCTACTCGGCCACCTCCGGCGACGATCTGATGCGCCCCGGACTCTGCCTCGAAGCGCTCCGGCTGGGCCGGCTGCTGGCCGAGCTGGCCCCCCGGGAGGCCGAGGTGCACGCCCTGGTCGCGCTGATGGAGATCCAGGCCTCCCGTTCGGCGGCGCGCACCGGGCCCTCGGGCGAGCCCGTCCAGCTCCACGAGCAGAACCGGGGGCGCTGGGACCAACTGCTGGTCCGCCGCGGTTTCACCGCGATGCTGCGCGCGCGGGAGGCCGGCGGGGCCCCGGGCCCGTACATGCTGCAAGCGGCGATCGCCGTGTGCCATGCGCAGGCGCGCACCGCCGAGGAGACCGACTGGGCGCAGATCGCGACCCTGTACGGAGCATTGGACCGGCTGCGGCCGACGGCGGTGGTCCGGCTCAACCGGGCGGTGGCGCTCGGGATGGCGTACGGGCCGCAGGCCGGCCTCGACCTGGTCGACTCCCTGGTCGCCGATCCCGTACTCCGTGACTACCACCTCCTCCCCAGCGTCCGGGGAGACCTGCTGCTGCGCCTGGGCCGCGGCCCGGAGGCGCGGCAGGAGTTCCTCCGGGCGGCGGCCCTCGCCAGGAACGCCGCCGAGCGCGCCTTCCTGCACCGGCGCGCACAGGAGGTGCCCGCCACGGCGGCGCCGGGCCCGACCCTGGGCGGGGCCGCACAGGGGTTCCTGGGCCGGGCGGATCTGGACGCCGCGACGGTCCGCTCGTACGGCCAGACCCTGCGCCGGCTGCGCCTGGACCTCGGCGACGGCATGCCGCTGTCCCGGCTGACGGCCGAGGAGGTGGCACGGGTGTGCGCGGCCGCCTGGGGCGGTGCGGCGGCCAGGACCTGGAACCGGCACCGCTCGGCCGTACGCTCCTTCGGTGCCTGGGCCGGCCTGGACGGGCTCGCGGCCGGGCTGGAGCGACGCGCCGAAACCCGCCCCCGGGCGTCCGCCCTGGGGCCCGCGCAGCTCGATGCGCTGTGGAGCGACCCCGAAGTGCCGTTGCGGGAAAAGACGTTGTGGCTGCTCCTGCACGAATCGGCGGCGGGGGTGAAGGCCGTCCTGTCCCTGGACGTGGAGGACCTGGACCTGGAGGACCGCCGGGCCCGCGCGGGCCGCACCTGGGTGAGCTGGCGCTCCGGGACGGCCCGCCTCCTGCCCGTCCTGCTGGCCGGCCGCACCCGTGGCCCGGTGTTCCTCTCCGACCGGCGTCCCGGCCCGGCCCGGACCCCCGGCCCGGCCGACCTGTGCCCGGACACGGGCCGGCGCCGCCTGTCCTACGAGCGGGCCGAGCACCTCTTCAAGCAGGCCACCAGAGCCCTGGACCCGACGCACGAGGGCTACACCCTGCGCCGCCTCAAACCCGGTCCGGAAGAAACTCCGTAGACCGCCTACCGGCGGCGCCACACCCGCTTCTGCCGGGGCGGGCGCGGCTTGCGGTTCTGGAGGCCGTGGATGACGAGCATCGTTGCCTGAACGGCACCGGCAACCGCTGTTGCCAGGGTGAGCAGTTCGACCATGCCGGGATCAAGGGGGAGGGGGCAGACCCGCGGAGGAACACCTCCGGCGGTGGCCGCGAAGCCTACGGAGAGGAGAAGCTGTTGGAGGCGGGGCACGAGCTGGCCGGCCCTCGTGCTCGGGCTGACCTGGCTGGCGATCCTGGCCGTCGAGATACCCCAGATACCCCAGCACCTGCAGCGGTTCCCGCTTCGGCACGTCCACGGAACGCCTCCGGAAGCGGTGCGGGTGCCCGGGTCCTGGCGGCGCCCGGGACAGCCGGAGATCGCCTGGTACGTGGGACAGGAAGATCGCCAGGGCGTCACCGCCGTACTGCGGGCGCACCACCCCTCCACCCTGCTCTCCTACCGGCCCACGGCCGGATGGCTCCGGCTGTCCGAGGCCACACCGGGCGTCGGGTACCCGGACCAGCTCCCCTGGCTGCGGGACCGGGGCGCCGACGTGGCCCGCCTCTTCCGGACCGAGGACCGGCCGGTGCCCTAATCGTGTTGACCGCCCCCGGCCGGAAGTGCTGGAGTCGGGCCGTGGACAGCATCCCCGCCAACCGGCGGTTCTGGAACCGGATCAGCAGCGCCTACCAGCACGAGCACGACCCGCACATCGGCGCCGCACCCCGGCTGTGGGGCATGTACTCGATCCCCGACGCGCACCTGCACGCCCTGGGCGATGTCACCGGCAAGCGCGTCCTCGAACTCGGCTGCGGCGCCGGCCAGTGGTCCAGGGCGCTCGCCGCCGAGGGCGCCTCCGTGGTCGGGTTCGACCTCTCCGAAGCCCAGCTCGCCGCAGCGGCCGACGCGATGGGAGCGGCCCGCTACCCGCTCGTGCAAGGCGCCGCCGAACAGCTTCCCTTCGCCGCGGACAGCTTCGACCTGGTGTTCTGCGACTTCGGTGGGCTCAGCTGGGCGTCCCCGCACCTGGCCGTCCCGCAGGCCGCGCGCGTCCTGCGCCGAGGCGGGCGCCTGGTGTTCAACGTCGCCAGTCCGTGGTTCGAAGCGTGCTACGACGAAGCCGCCGGCCGCGTGACCACGACGCTGCAGAAGGACTACTTCGGCCTGAACACCATCGCCGAGGACGAGGGCGCGACCAGCTACCAGCTCACCTACGGCGACTGGGTCAGGGTCCTGCGCGGCGCGGGCCTCGTCATCGACGACCTCATCGAGCCCCGGCCCGAACGCGGAACCCCCAACGGCTACAACGAAACCGACCCACCCGACTGGGCACACCACTGGCCGGCGGAACTGCTCTGGATCACCCACAAACCGTAATCCCGCAAGACGGGCCCTAGCCCTGGTCCGCCAGCAGGGTGAGGATGTGAGTGAGTCGGGTGCGTACGGACTCGTCGGTGATGGTGCCGTCCGCGGCGAGCTTGCTGCGGTCCACGGGGATCCGGGCGCACGCCTCGGCCCTGATGTCGGCGCCGGTGTAGCCGAGGACGGTCCGCAGGGTGGCCTCCGCGCCCTCGCCGCGTCCCGGGGCCGCCGCGTTCACCCAGGCGACGGGCTTGTCGCAGATCTCGGTGCCGCCGACCGTCCAGTCCAGGAGGTTCTTGAAGGAACCCGGCAGGGTGCCGGCGTACTCCGGGGTGCAGATGAGGACCGCGGCCGCCTCGGCGATCGCCGCGCGCAGTCCGGCCACGGGACCCGGCAGCGGTGCGGCGTCGTCGTCGGGGTTGAAGTGCGGGAGGTCCGCCAGCCCCTCGTAGAGGACCGTCCGCACGTGCGCGGGGGCCGCCGCTCGTGCGGTGCGCAGGACGGTCTCGTTGGAGGAGGCGGCCCGCAGGCTCCCCGACAGCAAGAGGATGACGGGCAGTGGCAGCGGCAGTGTGGACATGGGCCCCAATGTAGTGATCCGTTGCCGGGCCCGGCCGTCGGGGGCGGCCCGCCGGGGGTCAGCCGAAGCGGCCCTGGACGTAGTCCGAGGTGCGCGGGTCGGCGGGGGCGGAGAACATGGCTTCCGTCGGTCCGTGTTCCACGATCTGTCCGGGCGTGCCCTGTTCCGCGAGGAAGAAGGCGCACTGGTCGGAAACCCGGGCCGCCTGCTGCATGTTGTGCGTCACGATCACGATGGTGACCTCGTCGGCCAGCTCGCGGACGGTCTCCTCGATGCGGCGCGTGGACGTGGGGTCCAGGGCCGAGCAGGGTTCGTCCATGAGCAGGATCCGCGGCCGGACCGCGAGGGAGCGGGCGATGCACAGGCGCTGCTGCTGGCCGCCGGAGAGCGCGCCGCCCGGCTGGCGCAGCCGGTCCTGGACCTCCTTCCACAGCCCGGCCTTGGTCAGGCACTCCTCCACCAGCTCGTCCTTCTCGGCCGCCGAGGCACGGGTGCCCGTCAGCTTGAGGCCCGCCGTGACGTTGTCGTAGACCGACATCGCCGGGAAGGGGTTCGGCTTCTGGAAGACCATGCCGATCCGGCGGCGGGCATCGGTGAGGCGGCGGCCGCGGGCGTAGACGTCCTCGCCGTCGAGGAGTACCTCACCGGCCAGTTCGGCGCCCGGGATCAGCTCGTGCATCCGGTTCAGGATCCGCAGGAAGGTGGACTTCCCGCAGCCCGAAGGGCCGATCAGGGCCGTGACCCGGCCGCCGGGCATCGTCAGGGAGACCCGGTTGAGGACCTTGCGGCCGCCGAACCACGCCGAGACGTCGCGCGCGTCGAGGGTGGACGCTCCCGTTGCGGGGAGCGTGGGAAGGGGGAGCGTCTGCGTCGTCATCACGGCCTCGTTCACAGGAGGTTGGGCAGGAGGAGGGCGGCCTGGTCGGCGACCGCGAGGCCGAGGGCGGCCAGCACCGGGAAGCCCACCAGCCAGGTGTGCGCGCGGCCCCAGCGGATCCGCGCCCAGGCGAGGGCCGCCGCGGCGAGCAGCAGCGCCTGCGCCCACAGGACCAGCGGGAACCAGGCCGAGGTCTGGCTCCCGAGGGGGGCCTCGTCCGCGGCCAGCCGTCCCGGGGTGCGGCCGCCTGACTGCTGGACGGGCGTGGTGAGTTCCGCGTCGACGTGGACCACGCCGTCCGGCATGTACGGGGTCCCGTCCGCGGTCATCAGGGTGAGCAGGGCCGCGTCACCGGTCGGCCGGACCGGCTGCGGGTCGCCCGCGCGTCGGACGCCCAGCACCTTGTACGTGTGCTCGCCCTGGCCGGTGACGACGAGGAAGGTCTCCCCGCGCTCCAGGTCCGCGATGTGGGCGAAGGGGCCGCCGTAGCCCGCCTGGCGGCCCATGAGGATGCTCGTCCCGGGCTGGCCGGGCAGGACCGTGCCGCGCCGGTGGCCGGGCCCGGAGGCCAGTACCCCGGAGGTGGTCGCCTCGCGGACCACCTCGCGCAGCCCGATCTGCGGGATCTCCAGCAGGGCGACGGGGCTGCCCGGGGTGGTCGGCCCCAGCGGGGCGGTGGCGTTGGCGAGGCCTTCGCGCAGCTGCGCGTACCCCACCCGGCGGTCCCGTTCGTGGCGCAGGTGTCCCAGCGGGCCCACTTCCGCGACGAAGCCGAGGAGCAGGGCGCCCAGGATGGCCAGGGCCGCGCCGGTGGCCCACAGGCCGGGTGGGCCCGTACGCCCCGCCGGGGCCTCGGGGGCTCCGGCGGGGTCGGGGCGCACGTCCACCGGCGGGGTGGAGGTGGCTGTCATCGTGTCTTCTCCGAATGCGGAAGCGGATGCTGCGGGAATGCGGATGCTGCGGTCGGTCGCCCGCGAAGGTCGGTCGCCCGCGAAGGTCAGTTGCCCGCGAAGGTCAGCAGGCCGCGGCGGCGGGCCCACCAGACGAGCCCGCCGCCGGTGACGACGAGGACCCCGGAGAGCAGGCCGACCGCGGTGGCGTCGGCGCCGGTGTTGGCGAGGCCACCGGGGCCTCCCGAGCCTCCGGCCGCTCCGCCCGTGACGTTGGTGGAGACGCCCACGCTGCTGCCGCCGCTCGTGGTCGTCCCGGTGGAGGCCGACCCGGTCGGGGAGGGGGTATCGGTCGGGGTCGGGGTGGGGGACGCCGAGTCCGAGGGGGTCGGGGTCGGGGTGGCGGTCGGGCTCGGGGTGGGCGTCGCGGTGGGGGTCGGGGTGGGAGTCGGGCTCGCGGTGGGGGTCGGCGTGGGGGTCGGCGTCTGGTTGCCCGTCCCCGGGTCCGTGGTCTGGTACGCGGTGTTGGAGGTGAACCACAGCGAGGCCGCAAACGTCCCGTAGGTGTCCGTGCCGAAGGCCTTGCGGCACACGACCGTCAGGTCGTAGCGGCCTTCGAGGGTGGTGAAGCCGGCCTGGTTCGCGTAGTCCCGCATGGTCATCGTCAGCGGGACGTTGATGCCGCCCGACGGCGCCGGCGGGTACGTGCTGATGGGCGAGTTGCCGACCACGTTGAGGCCCTCGGCCGGGAAGCCCTTGCCGGCCACCGTGACCAGGATGTTCGTGGAGGGATCCGGGCAGGCGGCCGAGGTGGTCAGGTCGACGCTGCTGCCGTCGTTGCCCGTGGCGGGGTTGATCTTCGCCGAGCCGGTCGGAGCGGCGTGGGCCGTCGTCGGCACGGTCAGGGCGGCCAGGCCCACGAGGGCGGCGGCGGCCGCGGTCGCGGCGCCTGCCGCGGATCGCCGGCGGGTGCGGGTGAACTGCACGATGGGCTCCTTCTTGGCGTTCTGGCGTTCGTTGGCATCCGAGGTGGCGCGCCGGCGGGCCGACGCGGTGACCGCGGCCGCTGCGCGGGCCAGGCGCCTGCGGCGCCACACCCACAGCCCGCCCGCGGTGATCACGAGGACCAGCGCGAGCAGCGCCCACGGGACCGTCCACAGCGACACCGATCGGGTCAGGGACGGAAGTTTGGGGTCCACGCCGTCGCGGGCGGCGACCGGCTGGACGGAGACGACGGCGGAGGACCGCAGCACCTGCGCCACCCCGTCGGCCTTGGCGGTGATCGTCAGCGAGGTGCCGGGCAGCAGGTCGCCGAGGTCCTTCGCGCCGTCCGCGGTGACGGAGGTGCCGAACAGGCCGTTGATGCGCACGGCCTGCCGGGCGCCGAGCCGCACGTTGCCCGTGTTGCGCAGGGTGTAGGTGACGGTCGCCGAGCCCTCGGAGAAGGGGTTCGCGGATCCCTCGTACGAGGCGGCGACCTGCTGGACCTCCAGGCGCGGGGTGAGGGTCCCCGCAGCGCGGATGTAGACGCGGGCGCCGACCCGCTGGTCGAGCTTGACCTTGTTGCCCTGGCCGTCCTGGGCTCCGGCGGCGAGCGAGGCTACGATGCCGCCGGTGTGGTCCCCGGGGGTGACCTCGCGGGGGACGGTGACGGTGAAGGGGACGACGACGTTGCCCTTGGGCGGGACGGTCACCGTGTCCTTCTCCAGCTTGATCCAGCTGCCCGCGTCCTTCGGGGCCCGGCCGGCCGGGAGCAGGTCGAAGCCGCCGTCGAGGGTGTTGACCGCGTCGCTCGCGTAGACGGCGAGGGTGAGCGGTTCCTCGCCGTAGTTCCAGATGGCGATCTGGTCGCGCGTCGTGGCTCCGCCGGTGACCCCGTAGGAGAAGTGGGGCCGTGCGTCGGGCCCCTTCGGCCCGGCGGGCTGCACGCCGAAGGTGGACTTGCGGTCCTCCCCGGGAGCGGCCGGGGCCGAGGACGCGGCGTGCGCGGGCGCTGCGGCGAGCAGCCCGGCCGAGACGAGCAGCCCGACGAGCGTGAGCAGCGCGAGCAGCAGGGAGGGGAGCGGGGCCGCGGCCGGCGGGCCGGGGCGGCCGCCGCGCCGGGCGGCGGGGGCGGTGGGGTTCATGGCTCGGGCGTCCGATCCGGGGAAGGGGGGCGGCGGGTCCAGGTGTCAGGGGCGGGTCGGAACGGACCGCACGGAGGCGCGGACCGCTCCGACCCGGGGCTCACGCCTGGATCAGATGGCGGTGAGCGTGAGGGTCGCGGAGTACGTGCCGGCGACCGTGGAGGTCGGGACGTTCAGCGCCAGGTCGGCGGTGACGTGCGCGGTGCCGAGTCCGGTGCCGTTGGCGAGTGTGCGGGCGGACTTGAGGCCCGCCGTGCCCGCGTCGCCGGTGGCCGCACCGTGCGCGGCGGCGACGGCGGAACCGGGCGTCACCGTCTGCGCGGGCGCCTTGTCGACGAGCTTCGGGCTCCAGCCCAGGTTCTGGCCGTTGATGGCGTGGGTGGCACCGTCGGAGAAGTCGGTGACCTGGCCGCTGACGGTCCAGCCCGGGTTGCCGGCGCGGGTGTCGGTGAGGGTGACCGGGTTGATGGAACCGGCCGTGGTCAGCAGGTCCCCGTCGGAGTTGAGCACCGGCGAGGGCAGGGTGACCTGCGGGTTGGCGACGCTGATGGCCAGCGCGCCCGAGTTGACGGTGGTGGTGATCGTCTCGGAGGCGGAGACACCGGCGAAGGCGCCCACCACGTACGGGATCGCGCCCGAGTCGGAGCCGGTGAAGGCACCCGCGTCGGCCGGGACGAACACGGCGGTGAAGGAGTGGTTGCCCACCGGGAGGCTGCTGGTGTTCAGCACCGCGGTGCCGCCCGCCACCGGGACGGTGCCCAGGGTGACGGTGGAGCCGCCGACGGTGTCGGTGAACTTCACCGCGCCCGCAGCGCCCGCGGGGGTGACCGTACCGGTCAGGGTCACCGGGCTGAACTGCGGCGCGGTGGCGGCCGGGGAAACGGCCAGGGCGGTCGTGGTCGTCGCGGCCGGAACGGCCGTGACCACGTAGGAGACGGCGGAGGAGGCCGAGCCGTTGTACGAGGCGCTCGCCGGCGTGAAGACGGCCGTCAGGCTGTGCGTACCGGCGGTCAGGTTGGACGTGGTGAGCGCCGCGGTGCCGTTGTTCACGGTGACCGGGGTGCCCAGGTCGGCCGCGCCGTCCTTGAACTGGACGGTGCCGCCGGCGCCGGCCGGGGTGACGCCCGCGGTGAGGGTGACCGGGGTGCCCGCCTGCGCGGGGCCGGCCGGGGTGACCGCGAGCGAGGTGACGGTGTCGGTCTTCACCGCCGGGTCGGTGTTCTGGTAGGTGGTGTTCGACGTGAACCAGATCGCGCCGGTGTAGTCGCCGAGGCTGGTGCCGTTGAAGGCGGTCCGGCAGATCACGGTGAAGTCGTACTTGCCCTGCAGGGTGGTGAAGCCCGCCTGGCTGGCGTAGTCCCGCATGGTGGAGGTCAGCGGGATGACCATGCCGCCGTTGGCGGCGGTCGGGTAGGTCGCGATGGGCGAGTTGCCGACCACGTTCAGGCCCTCGGCCGGGAAGCCGGAACCCGCCACCGTGACCAGCACGTTGGTGGCGTTGGCCGGGCAGGCGGCCGAGGTCGTGAAGGCGATGCCGGACGTGTCCGCGCCGGTCGCCGGGTTGATCTCGATGGTGCCGATCGGGGCGGCGTACGCGGCGCTCGCCCCGGCCAGACCCGCCGCGAAGGCGGTGGTCACGGCGGCGACCCCCAGGGCCATGGTCCGCATAACTCTGTTCTTCAGCACAACGTCTCCAGATGTGAAGCTCGGGCGGCGATCAGGGTCAGGGGGTCTGCTTGGTGGTGTCGCCACAGTTCGGGCTGGCGGCGAAGCCGTAGGTGTTGATCACCGAGGTCTGCTTGCAGATCTCGGAGGTGGCGCCGACGAAGACGGTGCTCCACGGAGCCACGGCGACCTTGCTGGTCGGGATCACGTTGTAGACGTCGCGCTTCACGCCGAACCCGCTGTTGAGGACGGTGGGCGCCGTGCCGTCGACCGTGCCGAGGATGGCGCGGCCGCGCAGGTCCGCGATCGTCTGCGAGGACTGCGACTGGTACTGGGCGATGGAGAACGGCACGATCGACTTGTCGTCGAGGAGGCGGCCGTCGTGCTCCTGCACCGGGGTGGTGCCCTTCTTGTCCTTGATGCAGGGGTAGATGCCCGCGACCACATCGGCGTCCGTGATCCCCATCTGGGACTCCCAGAAGCTGCGGGTGCCCGAGCCGGCCTGCGGCAGGTAGACCGTCATGCCGAAGTTGGGGCCCGTGCCGACGTAGTTCGGGTCGCAGTGGTAGATCGCCTTCAGGTCGGCCAGCGACAGCTTGCGCGGGATCGCCGAGCCGGGGGTGATCGCGTAGCTGACGCCGTCGACCGCGAAGGGCACGTAGGTCAGGCCCGGGGCCGCCGCCGCCAGGTTCAGCGAGGAGGAACGGGCGAAGTCCAGACAGCCGTTGTTCGCCTGGAGGGAGGTGAGCAGCGTGGAGCGGCCGGCGCCCGAGCCGTTGGGGCGGGCGATGGTGCAGTTCGCGTTGACCGCCGGGTCCTTGGTGGTGATGTTGGCGGAGCCGGTGGAGTCGTAGGAGCCGATGACCTTCTGGCCGTTCACGGTGATGGCCGCGGCCAGGCCGTTCATGACGTCCTGGGTGGTGTCGGAGCCGACGCCGGAGAGCTGGCGGTACGGCGGCGGGCCCGACGGGTCGGCGGCGGCGAGGCCGGCCCCGGCGATGGTCGCCGCGAGAGCGAAGGCCGAGACGCCGAAGGCGATTTTCTTCTTGTTCACTTGGGATGACCCCTCAGCTAGGCTGCGCCCGGGGTGGTGCCCGGCGCGCGTGGGATGAAGTTCCGTTGGCGCGGATTGGTCAGACGGTTGTCGCCGGGCATCACCTCCTTTCGTCGTCCTGGTCCGGTGGGGTCCAGTCCCTCGGGCCGGTCTTCTTGTGGGTCGCCCAGTCCGCCGGCAGGTCCGCGGGCCCGCCGGACGCCACGGGCGCTCCCCCGGCCGCGCCGCGCAGCGACCGCAGCCGGAGCAGGGCCCCGGGCAGGCAGCGCGGGAGCACCGGTCCCGCGAAGGCGGCCAGCGCCCCGACCACGAGGCAGATCAGCAGGACGTTGCGGATGGCTCCGACGCCCCAGTCCGGGGTGGTTCCCGCCGCCTGAGCCACCGGGGCGCCCGAGGTGCCGGTGGTGCCCGTGGCCCCCGCGGCGCCCGTGATCCCCGCCGGGGTGCTCGGTGAGGCCGCGGCGGGGCCGGGCACGGCCGCCCCGCCCGCCGCGCCGCCGCCCGCCGTCGAGGCCCCGGAGGCGGAGGTTCCCGTACCGGCCGAGCCGGATCCGCCGGGAACCGCCGCGCCGCCCGTGCCGGACGGCGTACCGCCGACGGCGCCCGGAGCCGGGGCCGTCGGGGCCGAGGGCTCCGGAGCGGGCGTCGGCTTCTTGCCCGCCTCGGCGCTGACCCGCTGCGCCGCCGCCCGGGTCTGGGCGCGCAGGGCCTCCGGCAGCGGGGCGTAGCCGTGCGGCAGGCTGCCCGCGGACACGCCGGGGGTCTGCCCCTGGGCGGCCGCGTAGGCCAGCAGGGCGCCGTAGTCCTTGCCCTCCGCCTGCGTGAGGTCGGCGGGCACGGTGGCGGCGTAGGTGAGGACGGTGAGCGGGTAGGCCGCCGGGTCCGCGGCCGCCGGGTCGGGCGAGCTGACCCCGTCGGTCCCGGCCTTGCGCGCGTTCGCTGCGGCGATCAGTGCGGCCGGCTCGGGGGCGACGAACGTACCTGCCGCGTTGAGGAGTTCGGCCCGCACCAGGCCGTAGCGGTCGGCGGTCGCGGTGTCGGTGACGGCGAGCACGGCGCGCGAGCCGGCGAGCTGCGGCGGGTCCTTCTTGTACGCGGGCGGGGTGGCCGTGGCGTCCCAGGAGGTACGGGCCAGGGTGTCCCCGCGGCTCGCGGCGCGCGCGGCGGCGTGCATGTCGGTGGCGTAGGGGTGCTTGTCCTGGATGCAGAGCGGGTTGTTCGGGTGCTCCTCCGGGAACGGCTGGCAGTACGGGTCGCTCTTGGGGAAGGTGTCCACCGGCAGCACCAGCCCCCGGTAGTTCGGGTTCACGGCCATGCCGGCGTACGCGGCGTCCCCGTGCGCGCCCGTGTTGTCGGGCGTGCCGTCGAGGAACTCCCGGGCGGCCGGGTCCCGGGACACCCACTCCCACAGCTGCCGGGTGGTGTCGGCGAGCGGCTGCGGGACCAGGGCGTCACCGAGCTTGCCGCCGAAGTCCAGTCCCGCGTAGGTGGGGTTGTGCCGCATGAACTCCGGGTCGCGGCCCAGGTTCGCCGGGTTCTTCGCGGTGCTTTCGGCGAAGCGCGAGTTGCCGTCCTGGTAGGACTCGGTCAGCAGCTTCGCCACCAGCCTCGGGGTCAGCCGCAGGCTGCCGAGCCGGGTTCCGTTGCGGGCCTTGACCTCGTCGGGGGCCTGGAATCCGGCCTGGCTCTCGATGAAGAAGCCGATGGTGATGCCGGAGAGGGCCACGGGTGCGTAGACGGGCTTGCGCACGGGGTCGGCCGGCGCCGGCCGGCCGAGGAAGACCAGCCCGGGGGCGCCGGAGAGCAGTTTGACGCGGGCGGTCTCGTCGGGGACCTGGGCGTAGCCGTAGATGGCCTTGCCGCCGGTCCGGCACAGGGCGGGCTGCCAGCGGGTGACGGCCTCGGCGGCCATCTCGCTGCCGATGGTGCCGCGTTCCTCGGCGCCGATCGGGCAGTAGCTGCCCAGGGGTTCGAAGCCGAGCGGGACGACGATGCGCTGCTTCCAGTTGGCCGGGCTGAGCGGGGAGGACTGGAGCTGTCCGCTGGACTGCGCGGTGTACGGGCTGCCGTCGACCTCCTTCTCGCCGCGCGGCACGATCACCAGCCAGCAGCCACGTCCCGTCGCGGGGACCTGGGCCCCGGGGATCGCGGAGCCGCAGCCGAGGCCGGGGGCCTCGACGGCGGTCTGGGTCTCGAACCAGACCTCGCCGGCGCCGCGGGCGTTGGTGCGGGCGTACGGGACCTCGTTGGTGCTGTTGACGTCGTAGAACTCGTTCCAGTTGCCCGGACTCACAGGGTCCCCGCCCACCGTGCGGAAGGGGGCGAACGAGATCCCGCTCGGGGTGGGGGGCGGCAGCGGCTCGTGCTCCGCGTCCTGGAGGTTGGCGCCGTAGTTGAGCTGGCGGGTGTTGGTGTAGGCCCCGGCCTGGTTGCCCGCGGAGCCGAGGGCGGAGGAAGCGCCGAACTGGCACTGGTCGACGGCGGGCCCGGTGGCCTCGTCGCCCCAGCACTGCATGATCTGCAGGTAGTTGGCGCTGTAGGCGGTGTCGGAGACGGTGGGCTTGCCGCCGGTCCAGGAGATCTTGACGACCTGGCCGACGAGGTTGCGGGTCTGACCGACCGTCACCTTGAGGTCGGCGAAGTCGCCGGTCCCGGACACGGTGACCTCGGAGCCCTCCCCGCCGGCCGCGTATGCGGCCTGCGGCCCCAGCCCGGCGGGCCCGGAGGTGGCGACCACCGGGAGCAGCACCAGGCAGAGCGAGCCGAAGAGCAGCCGGATCCGGCGCGTGCGGAACGGCGTGCGGAACGGGGTGCGGAACGGGGTGCGGAACGGGGTGCGGAACGGGGTGCGGAACGGAGTGCGCATCAGGACCCTCCCCCCGTGCGCCCGCGCCGCGTCAGGCGCCGGGTGAGCAGCGGCGGGGCGACCGTGACGGCCAGCAGGATCAGTGCGCCGAGCACCATCAGGACGGTCTGCAGGGTTCCGCCGATGCCGGTGGAGGTGGTGACCGGGATCCCGAACAGGTCGGCCGCGCCCGCCGCGAGGGGCTGTCCGGTCACCGGGTCCACTCCCCCGCCGTCCGCGCCGCCACTGCCCGGGCCGTCGCCCGTACCGCCGGTGGCGGCTGCGGCGCCGCTCCCGCCGTCGGCTCCGCCCGTACCGCCCGAGGCGGCCGCGCCCCCGGAACCTCCCGTGGCTCCGCCGGAGCCCGTGCCACCCGTGGCGCCGCCCGTGCCGCCCGTACCACCGCCGGAGGCAGCCGCGCCGCCGGAAGCCGCCCCGCCGCCGCCCGAACCACCGTTCTGGGTCGGGGTCTTGTTGCCGCCGGTGCCGGTCTCGCACTGGGTGGGGCCCTGCTTGTCGCAGGCGGCGGGCTTCGGGGCGGTCTCGGCCAGGATGTTCCTGCCGTCGGGCGAGAAGGTGGGGTTGCGGCAGTTCTTGATGTCGATGTTGGCCACGGCCACGCCGGGGATGCGGCGCACCTGCTCCAGCCCCGCCTGGACGAGGTTGATGGGGAGCGGCGAGTAGCCGAGCCGGTCGACGGAGCGCTGTCCCTCGCAGAGGAAGTAGTAGGCGAAGGCGCCGAGCGCCTTGCCCTTCTGCGGGTTGAAGTTCGACTCCTGCGCCGTCGGGATGATCATGTAGCTGTAGCTGGAGAGCGGGTAGGTCCGCTCGTCGGCCCCCGTGTAGACGCCCTCCAGCTTCTGCGTGAGGTCGACGGGGTCGATCTGTGCCTTGCCGAGCGACACGGCGACGTTCTGGGCGGTGGGCTCGGTGTAGTAGCCCGAGCTGTTGAGGACCTTGACGACGGGGAAGCCCGTCGTGGAGACCGCGTAGGAGTACTCCACGTACGTGATGGTGCCGACGTTGCCCTCTTGGGCCACGTAGCCGGAGACGCCGTTGGAGCCGGACTGGCCGACGAACCCGCGGCCCGCGGCGGTGGGGAAGTTGGAGGTCTGGCCGCAGGGGGTGGAGCGGCCCGCCTTGCCGCAGTAGGCGTCCCACAGCGCTCCGTGCTGCGTGCTCATCCACTTGGTCAGCTGGGCCGTCGTGCCCGAGCCGTCGGAACGGACGACGGGGACGATCTTGCGGGCGGGGAGGGCCGCGGCGAGGCCCGGGTTGTCGGCCTTGATCGCCGGGTCGTTCCAGGTGGTGATCACACCGGTGAAGATCTTGGCCACGTTCTCGCCGGAGAGGCGGAGGTTGGTGACCCGGCGGTTGCCGATCTTGAGGTTGTACATGAAGGCCGTGCCGCCCGCGACGATCGGCATGTACGCGAACTTCCGTGCGGGCGGCGGGTCCACGACCCCCGAGTCCTTGATCCCGTAGGGGATCTCGGAGACCGCGTAGTCGACGGTTCCGTTGCGGAACTGGTTGCGGCCGTCGGACGATCCGGTGCCGCTGTAGTTGACCGTCATGCCGTACTGCTTGACGTTGGCCCGCCACTGGTCCAGGGCGTTCTGGCTCCAGGTGGAACCCGCGCCGGAGACCGGCACGTAGCTCTCGGCGGCGGCAGGCGCCGCGCCGGGCAGGACGGCGGCCAGCGCCGCCAGGACCAGCGCGAGTCCGCGGACGAGGAGCCGTCCGCGCCGGGCGGGTGCGCGCGCGCCCGAGGGGGCACGCACCGGGTATGCCGGGGGTCGTCCGGGCATGGGTAACTCTCCTGATCGGTCACAGATCGTACGAATGGACGCGGCGCGGGCCGCGAAGAGCGGGGCGGGCTACGCCCGGGGCGGAGGAAGCGCCTGCCACCCCTGTGGCTCCGGCCCCCCGGCCTCTTCTTCGGCCAGGGCGAGGTCCCGCTCGGCGGCCCGGGCCCGCATCCGCTCCACGTCACGGGCGGACGCCAGGACCCGGCGGTGCTGCGCGCCGCGGCCGAGCTGGCCCGGTGCCTTGCCGCCGATGACGCGGGCGAGCACGAAGAGCAGCAGCACCAGCGCCATGAGCAGGGCGGCGCAGCCGAACCCCCGGGCGATCATGGACTTCTCCGGGGACTGGACCAGGCTGAACACCGCGAGCGGCAGCGAGAGTTGCGGGCCGTCGAAGGGATTGGCGTTGAGCCCGCCCGCAATGCCGGAGGTGAGCAGCACCGGGGAGGTCTCCCCGATGCCGCGGGCGGTGCCCAGGATGACGGCGGTGGTCAGTCCGGAGCGGGACGTGGGCAGGACCACGGTCCACACGGTGCGCCACTGGCCGGCGCCCAGGGCGTAGGAGGCCTCCTTCAGTGAGCCCGGCACCAGCCGGATCACCACGTCGGAGGCCCTGATGACGATCGGCAGCATCATCACGGACAGCGCGAGGGCGGCGGCGAAGCCGGACTTGTCGAAGTGGAGCAGCAGGATCCAGGTCGCGTAGACGAACAGCCCGGCCACGATGGAGGGCAGCGCCGTCATGGCTTCGACGATGGTGCGGACGAACCGCGCGTAGCGGCCCGGGACTTCGTTGAGGAACACCGCGCAGGCCAGCCCCAGCGGCACCGAGACCGCCAGTGCGATGCCGATCTGCTCCAGGGTGCCGACGATGGCGTGCAGCGCCCCGCCCTGGCTCAGCGGCTCCAGCGGACCGGTCGCGGCCATGTCCTCGGTGAAGAAGTTGAGGTGGGCCAGGGCGTCCCAGCCGCGCATGAGCACGTAGCCGACGACGAGCACCAGGGCCGTCATGAGCAGGGCGGCGATGCTGTGCACCAGGGCCTGCGCGAGGCGCGCCCGCACGGTGGCGGCGGATTCGTCGAGGGACACGAGGACGGCGTAGAGCGCCATGAAGGACAGGTAGAGGACGACCGCGAAGCCGAGGGGCGCGTTGAAGGGCAGGAGCCGGCCGAACAGCAGGGCGGTCACCGCGAGCGCGGAGGCGGCCGCGCCCACCATGGCGAGGACGTCGCGCAGGTGCAGGGTCGCGGTGTTGCGCCGCTGCTCGGGCGGGACCCCGGCTCCGTCGAGCAGCACGGGCGGGCGGACGGTGGCGGCGGTGGGAGCGCCCGGAGCACCTGGGGTACCCGGAGCTCCCGGAGCGTCGGCGGCGCCCGGGCCGTGCGGCCGGTGCGTGAGGGCGGTCATGCGTCGGCCCCCGCTCCGGAGCGGCTGCGGGCCACGACCGAGGAGGCGATGAAGTTGACCACCAGGGTCATCAGGAAGAGGGTGAGGCCGGCCGCCATCAGGGCGGATATCCCGAGGGGGCTGGCCGAGCCGTAGCGCAGGGCGATCAGGGCGGACACGGAGATGGCGCCGTTCTGGAGGATGTGCGGCTGGATCACGAAGACAGGCGAGATGATCAGGTAGACGGCGATCGTCTCTCCCAGCGCGCGGCCGAGCCCGAGCATGGTGCCGCCGATGATCCCGCCCCTGCCGAAGGGCAGGACGACGGAGCGGATGACGCCCCACGGTGTGGCGCCGAGCGCGAAGGCTCCCTCGCGCTCGCCGGGCGGCGCCTGGGCGAAGGCCTCGCGCATCACCGAACAGGCGATCGGCGTCACCATCAGCGCGACGACCATGCCCGCGATGAAGGTGGAGGAGGTGTAGAAGGTGTTCGGGCTGAGCGGGTCGCGCGGGTCGTCCCCGTCGACCGCGAAGGGCGGGAACCAGCCCAGGTACGTGGTGAGCCAGCGGGACAGGCCGACCACGTGCGGCTGGAAGAGGAACAGCCCCCACAGGCCGTAGACCACGCTGGGCACCGCGGCCATCAGGTCGACGAGGCTGATCAGGGTCTGCTTGATGCGGCGCGGCGCGTACTCGGTGATGTACAGGGCGGTGCCCATCGCCAGCGGCAGCGCGAAGAGGATCGCGACGCCGCCGATGAGCAGGGTGCCGATCAGGACCGCCGCCACACCGAAGTTGTGGGAGTCGGGCTCCCAGGCGGAGGTGGTGAGGAAGGCCCATCCGGCATCGTCCAGGGCCGTCAGGGCGCGGCCTCCGAGGAAGACGCCGACCAAAGTCATGACGAGCAGGACGGCGGCGCCGGCGGCGCGGGCCGAGCCCCGGAAGATCCGGTCGGCCGGATCGCCGCTCTTGGCGAGGGCCCGCGGGGTGACGTGCTCGTCGTCGGGGGCGGCCGGGGGGATCACCGTGGTCGCGGTCACCGCAGGCCTCCCCCGCGCAGGGCCAGCCCCGGGACGTCCCCGGCACCGGGCAGCCGCAGACCGCGCAGCCGCCGGGTGTGGGTGACGCCGGTGGCCACCTGCGCCTCGGCGACGGCGGACAGGAACAGCTGGAGGCTGTGGCGGCATTCGCGCTGGCGGCGGAAGGTGCGTACGGCCACGGCCACGCACTGCTCGTCGAGGGCGAGCTGCCAGGTCCAGGCGCCGACACCGGAACCGGACAGGACGCCGGCCGCAGCGGTGGACATCGCCACGACCGGGACGGCCTCGCCGATCCGCTCCCGGAGCCGTTCGACGGCCGTACAGCAGGCGCCGAGGGCGCGGAACACGGAAGGGCTGCGGCCGAGTTCGTGATTGTTGGAGCCGACCAGGCGCCAGCTCACGCCGTCGGGCCCGCCCCCATGGCTGCCGTGGCCGCCGTCCCCCCGCACTCCGTGCGGTCCCCTCGCCATCGGCGCAGGCGCCTGACGTCTCTCCACATCCACCCAGGACACGAACAGAAAACGTGGCTGCGACACCGGACCACCCCCCTTCCCCACAAGCCGTGCGTGGCCGGAAAACAGCCACCCACCCATGGCCGCGGGCATGACAATCCACGGGGCGTAGGACTCTGGGGCACACGGATCGGTGAAGCAGAAACGGAGAACACGTGAACGGGCGGCGGAGGCGTGTTTCGGATGACGTGGCGGGTTTCCCTTGGGGCGGCGGGGATCGAGTCCCCATCGAGCACCGGGCGACCTTCACAAGAACGCCCCGAAGGGGCTCGGGATCCGGGGGCGGAGGGCGCCGCACTGCCCGGTCGGGGGCCCGCGCCGGGCCCCGAGAACCCCCTCCGGGCTCCTCCCCGACAACCCCACCCCTGCCACCCGGTGGCCGAAACAGGATCCCGCCTGCGGTTCGCCTCACGGCACTCACCGGTGCATGCGGGCCCCCTTGAGCACCTTGTCCACGGAGTTGCGCGCCCCGTGGACGGCGATCCCGACGAGGTCGAGGTGATCCCTGCCCACCGCCGCCACGGCCGCCCGGTTGGCCCGGTCGTGGCCCGTGCCGAACAGGTCCGAGGTGAACACCGCCGTCCGCAGCCCGCGCCGCACCGCCCGCTCGTGCGCCGCCGTCACCGTTTCCTTGCCGCCCTCGAAGACCAGTACGGGCTGGCGGAACATGGGCAGGTAGGGGGTCCCGTCGGCGTCCTCGTACGGTTCGCCGACCACCTCGGGGACCGTCGTACCGAGCCCACTGACGAGGAACGCCGTGACGTTCAGCCGCTGCCAGGTCTCCAGGTCGTCGCGCAGCAGCACCGCGATCTTGGTGTCGAACCGCACGGGCCCGTCCGTACCGGCCTCCACGCCCGCGTCCGCCTCCACGCCCGCACCCGCGTCCGCGCCCACGTCCGTAGCGTTCTCGCTCTTCATCTCGTCGCTCATGCCCCGAGACTGCCGGGCACCCCCGCGGACGGTCTTGTACGTTCTTTGCGTGCAGCCCCAGCAGGAGGTCTCGGCTTGGCGTCCGCGGGTCGCGGGTGTCGTCGAGGTCTTCCACGCCCGCTTCACCGCGCACGCCTACCCCATGCACGTCCACGAAGCGTGGACCCTGCTGATCGTCGACGACGGCGCCGTCCGCTACGACCTCGACCGCCACTCCCGCGGCACCCCGGGCGACACCGTGAGCCTGCTCCCGCCCCAGGTCCCGCACAACGGCTCCGCCGCGACGCCGCACGGGTTCCGCAAGCGCGTCGTCTACCTCGACACGAGCCTGC
The DNA here is from genome assembly GCF_026342735.1 of Streptomyces sp. NBC_00193. Taxonomy (GTDB): domain Bacteria; phylum Actinomycetota; class Actinomycetes; order Streptomycetales; family Streptomycetaceae; genus Streptomyces; species Streptomyces stoeckheimensis. The sequence continues at coordinate 5,802,871 of NZ_JAPEMM010000001.1, read as the reverse complement.
TGGACGAGCGCTTCATCGGCGCAGCCGTGGACGGACCCGACCTCGCCGACCCCGTGCTGCGCCGCCGCGTCGGACAGCTCCACCGGGTCCTGGCCGCCCCCGGTGACGAGTTCGAGGCGGAGAGCCGGCTGGCCCTGATCGGCGAACGGCTGCGCACCCTGCTGCGCCCCCGCCTCGAACTCCCGGGCGCCCTGGACGCATCGCCCCCCGGCATGGGCACCGGCATCGCGCGGAGCCTGCGCGAGCTCCTCGACGAGCGGGCGGCCGGCGGCCTGTCCCTGGAGGAGGCGGCCGGTCTGCTCCAGGCCCACCCCGCCCACCTGGTGCGCGCCTTCAGCGGCGCCTTCGGCATCGCCCCGCACCAGTACCTCGTCTCGCGCCGGGTCTCCCTGGCCCGCCGGCTGCTGCTCGACGGCCGCCCGGCCGCCGAGGTCGCGGTCGCGGCGGGCTTCTACGACCAGTCCCATTTCACCCGGCACTTCAAGCGCGTCGTCGGGACCACCCCCGGGCGCTTCGCGCGTTCCTCCGCATCCCGCTGACGGCGGCCCGCCGGGCCAGTAGGGTGACGATCCATCAGGTCATGTGACCCGGACTCTTGACTCTGTACCCGGCAGTAGCGATTCTCGTCCCCATAGCTTGCGCGGGACATGACAAACAGGTGCCAGGGCGGCCACGCCTCCGGTGGACCGTGTCCTCGACCGCGCCCTCCGCCGACCGAGGACGTGAGTAGTGGCCATGACCCCAGAACCACAAAGGCAACAACCGGAACCGCGCCCCCGCCGACGGCGCAAGCCGTTCGCGGTCCTGGCCCTGCTCCTCGGCCTGCTCGCCATGGTGCTCGGCCCCGTCCCGGGAGCCGCCGCCGACAACAACTGGTGGGAGCCCACCGCGCGGCCCGCGCCCGACTCCCAGATCAACGTGACCGGTGAGCCCTTCAAGGGCACCGACGCCCAGGGCAACGTCCGCGGCTTCGTCGACGCGCACGACCACATCATGTCCAACGAGGGCTTCGGCGGCCGGCTGATCTGCGGAAAGCCGTTCTCCGACGCGGGCATCGCCGACGCGCTCAAGGACTGTCCGGAGCACTACCCCGACGGCAGCCTCGCGATCTTCGACTTCATCACCAAGGGCGGCGACGGCAAGCACGACCCCGACGGCTGGCCCACCTTCAAGGACTGGCCCGCCCACGACTCGCTGACCCACCAGCAGAACTACTACGCCTGGATCGAGCGCGCCTGGCGCGGTGGCCAGCGCGTCCTCGTCAACGACCTCGTCACCAACGGGGTGATCTGCTCGGTCTACTTCTTCAAGGACCGCAGCTGCGACGAGATGACCGCCATCCGCCTGGAGGCGAAGAAGACGTACGACATGCAGGCCTACGTCGACAAGATGTACGGCGGCCCCGGCAAGGGCTGGTTCCGCATCGTCACCGACTCCGCCCAGGCCCGCGACGTGATCAAGCAGGGCAAGCTGGCCGTGGTCCTCGGCGTCGAGACCTCCGAACCCTTCGGCTGCAAGCAGATCCTGGACGTCGCGCAGTGCGGCAAGGCGGACATCGACAAGGGCCTCGACGAGCTGTACAACCTCGGCGTGCGCAGCATGTTCCTGTGCCACAAGTTCGACAACGCCCTGTGCGGGGTCCGCTTCGACGAGGGCGCGCTGGGAACGGCCATCAACGTCGGGCAGTTCCTGTCGACGGGCACCTTCTGGAAGACGGAAGCGTGCACGGGCCCGCAGCACGACAACCCCATCGGCCTGGCCCCGGCGGCCGCCGCCGAGAAGGAACTGCCGGCGGGCGTGAGCATGCCCTCGTACGCCTCGGGTGCCCAGTGCAACACCCGCGGCCTCACCGACCTCGGTGACTACGCGGTGCGCGGCATGATGAAACGCAAGATGATGCTCGAACTCGACCACATGAGCGTGAAGGCGGCCGGCCAGGCCTTCGACATCATGGAGACCGAGAACTACCCGGGCGTGATCTCCTCGCACAGCTGGATGGACCTCGGCTGGATGGAGCGGCTCTACAAGCTCGGCGGTTTCGCCGCCGCGTACATGGGCGGCTCCGAGGGCTTCAGCGCCGAGGCCAAGCGGACCGACGCGCTGCGCGATAAGTACAACGTCGGCTACGGCTACGGCACCGACATGAACGGCGTCGGCGGCTGGCCCGGCCCGCGCGGGGCGAACACCCCGAACCCGGTGACGTACCCCTTCCGCAGCACCGACGGCGGGTCGGTCATCGACAAGCAGACCACCGGCCAGCGCACGTGGGACCTGAACACCGACGGCGCCTCGCACTACGGCCTGGTGCCCGACTGGATCGAGGACATCCGCATCGTCGGCGGACAGGGCGTGGTGGACGACCTGTTCAAGGGCGCCGAGTCCTACCTGCGCACCTGGGGCAACTCCGAGCAGCACAAGGCCGGTGTGAACCTCGCCGCGGGCCAGCCCTCCTCCGCGAGCACGTCCGAGTGGTGGAACCCCTTCGTCAGCTTCGCGCCCGGCCTCGCCTTCGACGGCAACCGGTCCAGCCGCTGGGCGAGCGAGTGGAACGACGACCAGTGGCTGCAGGTCGACCTCGGCTCCCAGCAGCTGGTCAAGCGGGTCACCCTGGACTGGGAGGCCGCGTACGGGCGTTCGTACCGCATCGAGGTCTCCACGAACGGAACGGACTGGACGACGGCCTGGTCCACGACCGCAGGTGACGGCGGGGTGGACACGGCGAGGTTCGCCGGGGTCCCGGCCCGGTACGTGCGCGTCCACGGAGCGGGACGCGGTACGCAGTGGGGTTACTCCCTGCACGAAGTCGGCGTATACAGCAGCTGACGGCGTCGAGCGGGATGTCCGGGGGCCGGTGCGCCCGGACACCCCGCTCGGGGCGCACCGGAACGAAGGGGAACCCGTACATGGCACGGATGCCGTTGACCGACCGGCGCAGGCAGCTGACGGAGGCGGCGATCCGTGCGATGACCCGCGACGGGGTGTCCAGGACCACGACCCGGTCCATCGCCGCCGAGGCGGGCGTCTCCCTGAGCGTCTTCCACTACTGCTTCGACTCCAAGCAGGCGCTGCTGGAGTCGGTCATCGAGACCATCACCGCGCACTACGTCACCCTCGTGAAGGCCGCGATCCTGCCGAGGCCGACGCTGCGGGAGACCGTCCGGGCCGGCTTCCAGGCGTACTGGGACCACGTGGCGGCGAGCCCGGGGGCGCACCTGCTCACCTACGAGCTCACCCAGTACGCGCTGCGCCAGCCGGAGTTCGGGCACCTCGCGCGCAAGCAGTACGAGTCCTACTGCGCGGCGTACACCGTGCTGCTCGAGGAGCTGCGCCTGATCCACCCGTTCGAGCTCAGCGTGCCGGTGGCCGTGCTGGCCCGCTATCTGGCGGCCATGACGGACGGGGTGACCCTGAACTTCCTGGTCCTCGGCGACGACAAGGCCGCGGCCGAGATCCTCGACATGGTCACCGATCACGTGGCGGGGCTCGTCGTCGAGGCGAACTGACCCGGCCTCAGGCAGCCACCCGGAAACCGATGTTGGACGTGGAGCTGTCGGGGGTGTTGGAGCTGCGGGCCGCGACCCGGTAGCGGTTGCAGTACGAGTCGTGGCAGAGGAAGGAACCGCCGCGCATCGTCCGGGACTCGTGGCCCGGAGCGAAGGGGTCCTCGCACCATTCCCACACGTTGCCCACGGCGTTGTAGAGCCCGTGGCCGTTGGGGCGGTACGACTTCACGGGGACGGTGCCGAGGTGGGGGCCGGTGTGGGTGGTGGGGAACTCGCCCTGCCAGATGTTGAGCAGCGTGCGTCCTCCCGGGGCGAGTTCGTCGCCCCAGGGGTAGCGGCGCTGCTCCAGGCCGCCGCGGGCCGCATACTCCCATTCGGCCTCGCTGGGCAGCCTGGTTCCGGACCAGGAGCAGTACGCCCGGGCGTCGTTCCACGAGACGTGGACGACGGGGTGGTTCTGCCGGGTCGTGACGGACGACCCGGGCCCCTCGGGGTGCTTCCAGCTCGCGCCGCTCACCGCCCGCCACCAGGGGACCCCGGCCACGGACGGTGCGGTGTCGGCGAGTTCCTGCGCCAGCAGCCCGGCGAAGACGAAGGAGAACCCGAACTCCTCCGCCTCCGTGACATGTCCGGTGGCCTTGACGAAGGTGGCGTACTGGGCGTTGGTCACCGTCGTCGGCGCGATCCGGAAGGGATCCACCGCCACCTCCCGGACCGGGCCCTCGCCGTCGGCCGGGAACCCGTCCGCGTCCTCGGTGCCCATCAGGAAGCGCCCCCCGGGCAGGTCGAGCAGACCGCGTACGGCCCGGGGCGCGGCGAGCGCGGGCGCGGCGAGCAGGGTGACGGCGCCGACCGGGGCGTCGTGCCCCGGGGTGCAGCAGGAGGAGGACATGAAGGGCTCCGGTGAACGTGCGGGATGGATGCGGTCCGGCCGGGCGCTTGGTGGGGCGCCCGGCCGGAGGTCTGGGAGCTAGCCGACCCGGTCGGCGGCGAGCTGGGCGGCCAGGGCGGGGATGCCCAGGTTCCGTTCCTGCGCCGGGGTGGCCTGGTACAGCTTGTTGACCAGCTGGTGCGGGTCGGCGGCGAGGTCGTAGTACTCCCGGAAGGTGACCTCTCCGGTGCCGGACACGGTGCCGTTGGCGTCGGTGTGCAGCTTGTAGTACTCCACGTACTGCTTGTCCTTGGCCACGTAGGAGGACCAGGTGCGGTGGTCGGGGGCGGTGCCCTGCTTCCACCATTCGACGAGCAGGTGGTCGCGGCTGTACGAGCTCAGCAGCGACCGGCCGTCCTGCGGGGTGTTCGGGGTGATCCCGGCGGCGTCGAGGATGGTGGGCGCGATGTCGATGTTGGCGACGATGCGGTCGTCGACCGTGCCGGCGCCGAGGCCCCCGGCGGGCCAGGAGAGGTAGAACGGCACCTCGTGGGCGGGGCTGTAGGGCACCGACTTCGCGGTCCAGCCGTGGTCGGCCCAGCCGAAGCCGTTGTCGCCGATGTAGATCACGAGGGTGTTGTCGAGCTGGCCGGTGGCCGCCAGCTTGTCCTTGAAGGCCTGGACGGCGTCGTCGACCGAGAGGAGCACCCGCAGCTGCTCCGCGCGGATGCGCCTGCCGTCCTCCAGGGTGCCGGTGGCGTCCTGGATGTAGGGCGGCTTGTCGCTGCGGTCGGCCTCGGTGACGGAGGGGCGGCCGTTCCATTCGGGCACGGGGGTGCCCGCGTACTTGGCCTCGGGCGTACGGGGTCCGTGCGAGGCGTACGGGGTCCGTGCGAGGCGTACGGGGTGACGTAGGCGAACCAGGGGCGGGTGTCGGTGGCCGCCTTGTCCAGGAAGCCCAGCGTGCGGTTCTTGATGATGTTCGTGGTGTAGCCGTTGATCGTCTGGACCGCCCCGTTGACGTTCCACTTCGCGTCGACGTATCCGGGCTGGAGCAGCGCGAAATCCTCGAAATGCGGGGGCGCGTCGGCAATGTTCCAGGAATTGAGGTATTTGCCGAAGAGACCCGTGCGATATCCGGCCTGCTTCAGATAGCGCTGGACGGTGGTGTTCTGGTCCAGGGCGGCGGAAGCGGCGTTGTTGCGGACCCCGTGGTTGTGGGCGTGGCGGCCGGAGAAGATCGAGGAGCGGGAGGGTGCGCACAGCGGGGTGGTGACGTGGCCGTGGCTGAACTTCACACCCTGGCCGGCGAGCCAGCCGATGGCCTTCTGAAGGGCCCAGTCGGTCTGCTTGGGCTGGTCGTCGGTGACGATCAGGAGGATGTTCGGACGGGTCGCGGATGCCGCCGCGGGGGCCGCCGCCGCCTGGCCGATCGCGGGCACGGTGGCGGCGGCCGCCGCCGCGGCCGTGCCGGCGAGGAACCCTCTCCGGCTGACCTGCGTACGGACTCTCCTGCTCATGGGGTATTTCCTCCTGCTCTCCGAAGGCGAAATGGTGTGGCGGCCACTGCCATGCGGAGAGCGTAAAGCGAGAGGAATACGCGTTCCATGTACGGAGTATGAAATGACGTCAGGGTCTGTGAACGGCGTCAGTCCATGGCCGGGTGGGCTTCCGGATGCTCGTCCCACCAGGCCCGGTGGAAGGGATTGTTGTCCACATTGGCCAGGTACGCGTAGGCGGCCGACCGGTAGAAGAGTTCCGCTTGGCGGGCCGAGACCGTCGAGCGGTTCCAGGCCAGCCGGATGCGCCCGGTGATGGGGGCCCCGATCAGCGGGCGCATCACCGTGCCCGCCACGGCGGGTGCGGTGGGCTGGCTCAGCGAGACGGCCCGGCCCGCGGAGATCAGGTCGTACTGCATCATGCGGTCGGTGATCCGGTAGCGCAGCGCGGGGACGAAGCCGGCTTTGGCGCAGGCCTCGATCAGTGCCTCGGGCCCGCCGTCGTCGTCCTCGACCAGGGTCATCCACTGCTCGTCGGCGAGGTCCGCGAGATCGAGGGCCTCCAGCCGGGCCAGCGGGTGCCGGGCCGCCATGCGGATGCAGAAGGGTTCCTTGGGGACCAGGGTGCGGGCCGTCACTCCCGCGGGCAGCGGCACCTCGTGGTCGTTCACCTCGCCGTACACGATGACGTCGTAGCGGCCCGCGCCGAGCATCCGCACCAGGGCGGTCACCGAGTCCTCCAGGTCCACGGTGATCTCCCGGCCCGCCAGGGCCAGATCCTGCCGGGCGATCAGACCGTCGATCAGCACCAGCAGGATGCAGCCCAGGCGCAGCGGGGCATCGGTCGTCCGGGCCCGCGTCTCCGCACCCAGGGCGTCCATCTCGCTGAGCACGCGGCGCGCCTTGGCCAGGACGAACTGACCGAGCGGGGTCGGTTCGACCCCGAGGCGGCCCCGGACGAAGAGCTCGCCGCCGGTGACCCGCTCGATCCGGCGCAGCTGGGCGGAGAGCGCCGGCTGGGAGACCCCGAGGACCCGCGCCGCGCCCCCCAGGCTTCCGGTCTCCGCTATCTGGCAGACGGCTTGCAGATGTCTCAACTCCAGCTGCATCCCGGCAGCTTACGCAGCGTCATCCACCGGCACCATAACGCCGGTCTTATGTCGGCAGAGATGTCCCGATCTCGTCATGGACACGCCCATACTCGGCCGCGAACAGCCAGACCGCCTTTCACACCTCTCCCCTCCCCGTTCCACCCCCCACACGATCGGAGTGGACTCTTGCAGCCCACCAGATGGATGGCCGCCCTCGCGGCCATGGTGCTGACCACGGGCCTCGCCGGCACGCTGGCCACCACCGCCACCGCCTCGCAGAACGCGGATCCCCTGCCTCCCACCGCCGCCGAACGGGCCGTCGCCGCGGCCGACGCGGCCGTGCGCAGCGGGCTCGACAGCCTGGTCAACTCCCCGCAGCAGCAGTACGACCGGCGCCAGGTCACCCCCTGGGTGAAGGACCTCTACTCCGTCGCGTACGAGCGCAGCTACCGCGGCCTGCCGGTCGTCGGCGGCGACGCGGTCGTCCTCGCCGACGGCCAGGGCCGGGTGCGCGCCCTCCAGTCGGCCTCCGCGACCGTGATCGACGTGGCGACCACCGCGTCGGTCTCGGCGCAGGCCGCCGAGACCGTCTCGCGCACCGAGCAGGTCAAGACCGACAAGGTGGAGAGCCGCCGGCTCGTCGTCAAGCTCAAGGACGACAAGGCGGTGCTGGCCTGGGAGACCGTTCTGGTCGGGCGTACCGCCAAGGCGCCCAGCAGGCTCCACGTGTTCGTGGACGCCCGCACCGGCAAGGTGCTCGACCGCTTCGACGAGGTGGTCGCGGGCAGCGGCAACAGCAAGTGGAACGGCCCGAACCCGCTGACCATCGACACCACCGCCTCCGGTGGCACGTACACCCTGCGCGACCCGAACCGGACCGGCCTGAGCTGCGCCGACTACAGCTCCGGCACGGTCTTCTCGAAGTCCTCCGACTCCTGGGGCACGGGCAACCCGACCTCCAAGGAGACCGGTTGCACGGACCTGATGTTCGCGGCTCAGAAGCAGTGGGACATGCTGAGCCAGTGGCTCGGCCGCAACGGCGTCAGCGGCAACGGCCGCAGCTTCCCGGCCAAGGTCGGCCTGAACGACGTGAACGCGTACTGGGACGGCAGCTCGGTCAGCATCGGCCACAACAACGCGAACGAGTGGATCGCCAGCATCGACGTGGTGGCCCACGAGTACGGGCACGCCATCGACTCCAACACCCCGGGCGGCACCAGCGGCCAGGAGTCCGGACTCGGCGAGGCCACCGGCGACATCTTCGGCGCACTGACCGAGGCCTTCGCCAACGAGCCCTCCCCGTACGACACTCCGGACTACCTCGTCGGCGAGACGATCAACCTCGTGGGCAGCGGGCCGATCCGCAACATGTACAACCCTGCGGCCGTCAACAACGACCCGGCCTGCTACAGCTCCGCGATACCGGGCACCGAGGTGCACGCGGCGGCCGGCCCGCTGAACCACTGGTTCTACCTGCTCGCCGAGGGCACCAGCCCGGGCGGCGGCAAGCCGAACAGCAGCACCTGCAACCAGTCCACGCTGACCGGTGTGGGCGTACAGAACGCCGGCAAGATCTTCTACGGCGGCATGCTTCTGAAGACGTCCAGCATGTCCTACAAGAAGTACCGGACGGCGACGCTGAGTTCCGCCAAGTCGCTGGACGCCACCTGCAACCTGTTCAACAAGACCAAGGCCGCCTGGGACGCCATCAGCGTGCCCGCGCAGTCCGGTGACCCGACCTGCACCCCGAGCGGCCAGGAGAGCGACTTCTCGCTGGCGCTGAACCCGGCCTCGGGCACCGTCCAGCAGGGCGCCTCGGCCACCACCACGGTCGCCACCGCCATCTCCACGGGCACCGCCCAGCAGGTGACCCTCACCGCGTCGGGCCTCCCGGCCGGCGTCACCGCCTCCTTCAGCCCGGCCACCGTGCAGTCCGGCCAGTCCTCGACGCTGACGCTGACCGCCTCCTCCAGCGCGGCTCCGGGATCCTCGACCGTCGTGGTCAAGGGCCAGGGCACCAGCCTCGCGCACACCGTCGACTACGCGCTCACCGTCGGCGGCACCACGCCCAACCCCGGCGCGCCGAACATCGACGTGGCCGCCGTCCAGGCGCACCTGACGCAGTTCAACACCATCGCCTCCCAGAACGGCGGCAACCGCCGTGCGGGCAGCGCCGGTTACACCCAGTCGGTGGCGTACATCAAGGGCAAGCTGCAGGCCGCCGGCTACACGGTGACCGAGCAGAACTGCACCTCGTGCACCTACCCGTCGAACAACCTGATCGCCGACTGGCCCGGCGGCCCCGCCGACCAGACGATCATGTTCGGCGCGCACCTCGACAGCGTCTCGGCGGGTCCGGGCATCAACGACAACGGCTCGGGCTCCGCGACCCTGCTGGAGAACGCGCTCGTCCTCGCCCAGAAGAACCCCACGATGACGAAGCACGTCCGCTTCGCCTGGTGGACCGACGAGGAGCAGGGCCTCAACGGCTCGAAGTTCTACGTCAACCAGCTCACCAGCACCCAGAAGTCGGCCATCAAGGCCTACTACAACTTCGACATGGTCGGCTCGACCAACGGCGGCTACTTCATCAACAACGTCAACTCCACGGCGGCCGCCCCGCTCAAGGCCTACTGGACCTCCCTGAACCTCGCTCCCGAGGAGAACACCGAGGGCCAGGGCCGCAGTGACGACTACTCCTTCCAGCAGGGCGGCATCCCCACCTCCGGCTACGCCGCCGGTGCCAGCGCCCGCAAGACCGCGGCGCAGGTCACGAAGTGGGGCGGCACCGCGAACGCGGCGTACGACCCCTGCTACCACGCCTCCTGCGACACCACGAACAACATCAGCGCCACGGTCCTGGACCGCAGCGCCGACGGCGTGGCCTACACGGTCTGGAACCAGGCCGTCGGCGGCACCACCCCCGGCCCGGACTTCTCCATCAGCGCCTCCCCGGCCACCGGCAGTGCCGCCCAGGGCGGCAGCACCAGCTCCACGATCAACACCGCGACCGTCAGCGGAGCCGCCCAGACCGTAGCCCTGTCGGTGACCGGCGCTCCCGCCGGGACCACCGCCTCGCTGAGCCCCACCTCGGTCCAGTCGGGCAGCTCCTCGACGCTCTCCGTCCAGGTCGGCGCGAGCACCGCGCCCGGCACCTACACCCTGACCGTCACCGGCACCGGCTCGGTCAGCCACACCACCACCTACACCCTGACCGTCACGGGCACCGGCCCCTCCTGCACCCCGCGCCAGCTCGTCGCGAACGGCGGGTTCGAGAGCGGCACCACCCCGTGGACGACCACCTCGAACGTCATCACCAACCAGGCCGGCCAGACCCCGCACGGCGGCACCTACAAGGCCTGGCTCAACGGCTACGGCACGACCCGCACGGACAACGCCTCGCAGTCCGTGACCATCCCGACCGGCTGCTCCTCGTACCAGCTCGGCTTCTACCTGCACATCGACACGGCCGAGACCGAGAACACGGTCTACGACACCTTCACGGTCTCGGTGGGCGGCCAGACGCTGGCGAGCCTGTCCAACGTGAACGCGGCGGCCGGCTACCAGCTCAAGACGTACGACGTCTCCCGGTTCGCCGGCCAGACGGTCACGCTGAAGTTCCAGGGCGTGGAGGACCCCTCCCTGCAGACCTCCTTCGTGGTGGACGACGTCACCCTCCAGGTGAGCTGACGCCCCCGGCACCCTGAGCACCACCTGAGCATCCACCGGGCGGCACCCGCCCCGGCCCCACGGCCGGAGCGGGTGCCGCCCGGCCGTGTGCGGTGTATGCAGGAGGCATGGACCCCTCAGCGTCGCACCCACGCACCAGCCGGTTCCGGGAATCGCGCGCGGTCCTGCTGGCGGTCCCGTTCCTGCTGATCGCCACCGTCACGGTGGTCGACATCCTGGCTCCCCCGGAAGTTCACCTGGGCCCCTTCCTGGTCGCCGCCCCCGCTCTCACCGCCTCCTTCGCCGGGCCCCGGACGACCGGGCTCGTCGGCGCCGCGGCGGTCCTCGCGCAGGTGGGCGTGGCCATCGCCCGCACCTCCCTGACGGACCTCAACCACACGTTCCAGATCATCGCCCTCGTCCTGATCTCGGCCTTCGTCACCTTCTTCGCACATTTGCGCGAGGTGCACGAGCGGCAGCTCACCCAGCTGCGTTCCGTGGCGGTCGCGGCGCAGCAGGTGGTCCTACGACCGCTGCGCGACCGGATGGGCCCGCTGCGGATCGCCTCCGTGTACCTGTCGGCGGAGGCCGAGGCCCAGATCGGCGGCGACCTGTACGCGGCCGCCCGCACCGCCGACGGCACCCGGCTGATCATCGGCGACGTCCGCGGCAAGGGGCTGGAGGCCGTCGGGGAGGCCTCGGTCGTCCTCGGCGCCTTCCGGGCCGCCGCCCATCTGGAGGCCGATCTGCCGGGGCTGGTGGGCTATCTGGAGGCCGCCGTGGCCGCCGACCCGGACCGGGGCTCGGACGGCCCCTCGGGCCCCGGACGGCCGGACGAGGGGTTCACCACCGCGGCCGTGCTCGACGTTCCCGACGGGGAGCCCTTGCTGCGGGTGGTCAGCTGCGGGCACCCGCCGCCGCTGCTGCTGCGCGCGGGCCGCGTCGTCCCCCTCCAGGTGGACCATCCGGCTCCGCCGCTGGGACTGTCCGAATTCGTGGACACGGGCTTCACCCCGCAGTCCTTCCCGTTCGAGCCGGGGGACGTGGTCCTGCTGTACACGGACGGCGTCATCGAGGCCCGTGACGCCTCGGGGGCCTTCTACCCCCTGCCGGAGCGGGCCGCCGACTGGCCCGGAGACGGTCCCGAAGCCCTCCTGCGCCACCTGTGCGCGGACCTGCTCGCCCACACTCCGAACGGCCTCCTGGGCGACGACGCGGCGATGGTGGCCATCGAGCGCGTCGGCCGGCTGCCGTGAACGGGGAACGGGGAGGCCCTGCCGCCCCGAGCGGGGGCCCGTCCGGTGGACGGGCCCCCGCGGTGGCTCAGCCGCCGTCGCGGACCGCGACGATGCCGTTGAAGACGCCGACGTAGGCCGTCCCGTCGGGGCCCAGCGTGATCGGGGCCCAGTTGTTGTCGTACAGCGGGCCGGTGCCGGTCAGCCGGCGCCAGCGGCGCTCACCGGTGCGGAAGTCGACGGCCGTGAGGTACCAGGCGTCGATCCCCCAGGAGTTCGGCTCCTTCTCGTAGAAGTAGAGCAGCCCGTTCGCGGTGGAGAGCTTGGGGACCACGGAGGGCGAGCGGATCGCGCTGTGCCAGACCGTGTCGCAGCCGCTGCCGTCGGCGCGGACGTCGATGCGGCTGACGCCCCCGACGACGGACTTGCCGAGGACCAGGGACGTGACGTTCTCGTAGCCGTAGTTGTTCTCGACGACGATGCTGTTGCCCCAGGTGATCAGGGAGTTGTCGGTGGTCGAGGCGCCCGATCCGAAGACCGGGACCTTGCACACCAGCCGCTGCCCCTCGGGCACGTCCAGGCCCCGCTTGAAGACCAGCACGTTCATCCGGTCGTCGGCGTTGTCGGTGATGGCGACGTAGCCGTTGCCGAAGAGGTCCGGGGTGGTGCCCGAGCCCTGGTTGACCGAGCCGGGCTTGGTTCCCGTACCGCGGTCGTAGGTCTGGCGCCACTGCGCGACGGGGGTGCCGTCGGCGGAGGCGGTGAAGCTGTAGAGCGCATGGTCGGTGACGATGGAGACGCCGTCCTCGCCGACCGAGAAGGAGTTCTGGATCTCCTCGCCCGCCAGCCGGATCGAGCGGATCACCGAGGTCGCCGGGTCCACGGTGCCGACGCGGCCCTGGCGGGTGACCCACCAGATGCGGCCGTTCCAGTCGGGCATCACCGAGGTGACCGGGTCACAGGTGCCGGTGGGCCACAGGTTGGTCCAGTCGACGCAGTCGTGCGGGACCTGCCCGGTGAGGTCCCAGTCGTCGTCGACCTCGAACTTCCAGGATCCGTCCGGCTTCTGTACGTGCGAGAGCCGCAGGATGTGCTGGCGGGAGTCGGCCAGCACCGCCCGGTCCTGGTTGTCCAGGTAGAAGTAGGCTCCGCCCGAGGTGTCCTTGAAGATCTTCGAGAAGTCGAGCGAGGTGATCGCCTGGACCGTCGAAGAACGCTGCGGGAGCTGGTGTTCCGCGAGCGTGGCGAGCGTACGGGGGTCCAGCAGCTTGACCTTGAAGCCGCCGAAGGTGCCGCACACGGTGACCAGCCGGCCGCCCGAGTCGAAGGTGGCGGTGGCGCATTCGCCGCCGAGTGCGGCGATCTTCTCGCTGGTCACCTTCGGGTTCTTGCCGAGCGGTCCGGACCAGGGCGAGGTGGCGCTGCCCGCCGCGTCGGAGTGCATCCCGCTGCGGCCGTTGGGCGCGAGGAACGGGTGCTGCGGCGGGGCTTCGCCGGGCAGCGGCGCCGCCGCGGCCGGGGCGCCGTCGTAGTGGCTGACCAGGCGGTGGCCCGGGGCCAGGGGTATCTCCTCGGCGGCTGCCGGCGAGACCCCGTACAACACCGCACATGCGGCGAGAGCGGGTGCCACGGCGCAGTTCAGCGCTCTTCGGAACATCCGGACTTCCTCCCTTGTCCTCAGTTTTATTGACATTGCGTCTGACATCGCGCCGGGGCCAGACGCTAGATCGCACTGCCTGAGGAGTCCATGGAAGAGCCGGATGATTCACGAAGGCGCAACAGTTGATCAACTCGCCTTCGCCGATCAGGGCTTGAGGCCGCCGACCACGTTCGCCGTGGCCGAGACCCCGTTGTGGATGGTCTGCGCGAGGCTGCTGCTCGCGAGGTAGAAGCCGAGCAGGACGCAGACGAGCGCGTGCGACAGCTTGAGGCCGCCACCGCGCAGGAAGATCCACGCGAGGACGAGGAGCAGGACGAGGACGGAGAGGGAGATCACCATCGGAACACCTCCTTAAGCGCCGCCATGGTGGCGCAGCAGGAGGGCCCTTCGGGCGAAACTCGTGTCCGCCAAACGGGTGTTGACGGTCCGTGACCGGCGCTCAGTCCTTGACGATCTCGTCCCAGTGGGCCGTTCGCCCGCACCAGCGGCCGAGCAGCACGGCATCGTGCCCCACCGCCAGCAGGCCGGCGCCGGACTCCGCCCGGTACTCCTCCACTACGCCGACCAGCGCGGCCGTGGTCGACGCGTCGAGCATGGCGGTCATCTCGTCGCACACCAGCCAGCGCGGTCGCAGCACCAGGGCCCGGGCCACGCAGGCCCGTTGCAGCTGCCCGTCGCTGACCTCGTGGGGCCGTCGGCCGAGCAGGTCGGCGCCGAGGCCGACCCGGTCCGCCAACGCGGGGACGGTGGCGTCGATCTCACCACGCCGTCCGGTCGCCCGGAGCGGCTCGGCGACGAGCTCGCGCAGCGTGAGCCGGGGGTCCGCCGCCAGCCGGGGCTGCTGGAACACCATGCCGACCGAGGTGCGCAGGGCGCGCGGCGCGCGGTGCCGGAAGCCGGCCGCGGCGCGGCCGTCGAAGGCCACGGTCCCCCGGTCGGGGCGGTGCAGCAGTGCGGCGACCCTGGCCAGGGTGGACTTGCCGCAGCCGCTGGGGCCGAGCAGTCCGAGGGAGGCGCCGGGGGCGAGCCTCAGGTGGGCTCCGCGTACGACGGGGGCGCGGCGGTCGTACCCGGCGGTGATGCCGGTGAGCTCAAGCATGGTGGCAGGCCACCCCTTCGGTGAGCGGGGGCCGCTCGGCCCGGCAGCGGGAATCGGCGCGCGGACAGCGTGCGGCGAAGGCGCAGCCGGGCGGGAGCGCGCCGAGTTCGGGCGGGGCGCCCGGGACGGGGGTGAAGGCCCGCTCGGGGAGGGCGTCGAGGAGCCCGCGCGCGTAGGGGTGGCGGGGGCCCGGAGCGCCGAAGAAGGCTCCGGCGGGGGCGGTTTCCACGATGCGGCCCGCGTACATGACGGCCACGGTGTCGGCGATGCGGTGGGCCGCCGCGAGGTCGTGCGTGATCATCAGCAACGCCCGGCCGGCCTCCCGGGTGTGGGCGCGCAGCTCGTCGACGGTGCGGTCGACGAGGTCCCGGTCGAGGCCGGTGGTCGGCTCGTCGGCGAGCAGCAGGGGCGCGTCGCCGATCAGCGCGAGTGCGGTGGCGGCGCGCTGGGCGAGCCCGCCGGAGAGTTCGTGGGGATGGCGGTCCAGGTGGGTGGCGGGGAAGGACGCCCGCCCGGCCGCCGCTTCGGCGGCCTCCCGCAGCTGCGACCGGGACTTCCGTCCGGCGGCCCCGGTCAGTTCGCGGACCGTTTCCTCCAGGTGGGAGCGGATGGTGCGGACCGGGGTGAGGTGCGCGGCGGGGCTCTGCGGGACCAGGGCGACGCGACGGCCCCGTACGGTCCGGGCGAGGGTGCGCTCGTCGAGGGCGAGCAGGTCGGTCCCGTCGGCGAGCCGGGCCGCGCCGGCGGTCTCGGCGTTGCCGGGGAGCAGGCCGAGGAGGGCGGAGGCGAGCACGGACTTGCCGCAGCCGCTCTCGCCGACGAGGGCGAGGCATTCGCCGGGGGCCAGGGCGAG
The DNA here is from genome assembly GCF_026342735.1 of Streptomyces sp. NBC_00193. Classification (GTDB taxonomy): domain Bacteria; phylum Actinomycetota; class Actinomycetes; order Streptomycetales; family Streptomycetaceae; genus Streptomyces; species Streptomyces stoeckheimensis. The sequence goes on along the minus strand of NZ_JAPEMM010000001.1, from coordinate 5,787,391 downwards.
CGTGGCGTCGGTGACGGCCGCGACGTACCGGCCGCCGCGCATGCGGAAGCGCACGGAGAGCCGGTCCAGGGCGAGCACGGGCCGGGCGGTCTCCGGCGCGGACCCGGAGGCCGGCGCCGACGCCGACGCCGGGTTCGGTTCCGAAGGGACGGGGGTTTTCACGGGCTGGGCTCCTTCACAGGCTGAGCTCCGAGCGGCGGCGGGGGTTGAGGCGTTCGCGCCAGGCGCCCGCGAGGCCGGCGATGGCCAGGGTCGGGACGATCAGGAGGAGCCCGGGGAAGAGCGTGGGCCACCAGTCGCCGGCGAGCAGCGAACCGCGGGCCGTCTGGACCAGATTGCCCAGGCTCGCCTGGTGCGCCGGCAGGCCGAGGCCCAGGAAGGACAGGGCCGACTCGTGCCACATGGCGTGCGGGACCATCAGCACGGCGGCGAGCCCCGCCTGCGGCAGGACTCCGGGCACGAGGTGGCGTACGGTCACCCGCCACCGCGAGGCGCCGCCCGAGACGGCCGCGTCCAGATAGGGCCGCGAACGCAGCGAGAGCACCTCCGCGCGGACGATGCGGGCCGTCGACAGCCAATGGGTCAGCGCCACCGAGACGACCACCGGCCACACCCCCGGCCGGAACATCGCCACGATGAAGATGCCGAGCAGCAGGTGCGGGATCGAGGACAGCGCGTCCACCACGCGCATGAGGCACCGGTCCGGCCACCCGCCGAGCGCTCCCGCGAGCGCGCCGACCGCTGTGCCGAGGACGGTGGCGACCAGCGCCGCCACCAGCCCTACCAGCAGCGAGACGCGCAGCCCGTACACGCAGCGCAGCAGCAGGTCGCGGCCCACGTCGTCGGTGCCGAAGGGATGGGCCCAGGAGGGCGGCAGCAGCTTTGCCGACAAGTCGACCGCCTGCTGGTCGAGTTGGACCAGCGGCGGCACGAGCAGCACCGCCAGCGCGATGAGGACGACGATCACCGCCGAGGTCCGCACCCGCAGGGTCCGGGTGGAGCTCCGGTCGCGGCCGCGGGACCGCCAGAGCTGCGCTCCGACCGTGTCGGTCGTTTCAGTCGCGTCGGTCGCGTCGGTCGCGTCCGTCGCGTGCGTGACATCAGCCATCGAAGCCCACCCTCGGGTCCGCGAGTCCGTAGAGCAGGTCGGACAGCAGGTTTCCGGCGAGCACGGCCGCCGTCGCCAGCACCGTCAGCGCGGCCAGCAGCGGGAAGTCCACCGAGGTCGCGGCCTGCACGGTGGCCGCGGCGATGCCGGGCCAGCTGAAGACGGTCTCCACCAGGAGCGCGCCGGTGATCAGCTCCGGCACCCGCGACCCGATCAGGGTCAGCATGGGGAGCATGCCCGAGCGCAGCCCGTGGCCGAGCAGCACCCGCCGCTCCCCCAGGCCCCGCGCGCGGGCGCCCCGTACGGGATCCTCCTCCAGCGCGTCGGCCACGCCCTGCCGGACGTACAGGAAGAACCAGGGCAGTTGGGAGATGCCGAGGACCAGCGCGGGCAGCACCAGGTGGCGGGCCACCTGCCCGGCGGTGACCACGTCGCTGCCCGCGTCGGTGAGGCCACCGGACGGCAGCACGCCCAGGCGCACCGAGAAGAACCAGACGGCGAGCAGGCCCAGCCAGAAGGCCGGGGCCGCTTCGAGGGTGTACGCGAGCCCGGAGACGGCCCGGTCCAGGCGCCCGCCCGGCCGGCGTGCGGCCAGGACGCCGAGTCCGGTGCCCACCAGGACGGCGAAGGCGAAGGCGCACACCGCGAGCAGCGCCGACCAGCCGAGCCGCTCGGCGATGACGTCGGAGACGGGCTGGCGCATCACGGCGGAGGTGCCGAGGTCGCCGGTCAGCGCCGAGGTGAGCCACTCCCACCAGCGCGCGAGCAGGGGCTGGTCCACCCCGAGGTTGACCCGCAGCTGGTCGAGTTCGGCCTGGGAGGCGGTGAGCCCGGCGGTGCCTGCGTAGGCCTTGACGGGGTCGAAGGGCGACAGTGCGGCGACGGCGAACACCCCGAAGGTCACGACGAGCAGCACCGGCCCGGCGAACAGGGTCCGCCGCCCCGCCATGCGCGCCATCGGCCCCCACGGGAGTCGGTGGAAACGGTGGAGACGGCTCACTTCTGCTCGGGCTTCCAGCTCTCGAGGTTCCACCAGGGGCCGGTTCCGAGGCCGTGGTCGTGCGGCTCGGTCTGTGTGGTGGGCCCGTCCCACTTGTCCGCCACGACGTAGAGGTGGTCGATGTGGGTGAGGTAGACGTAGCCCGGGTTCTTGACGAGCTCGCGCTGGACCGTGTCGTACGCGGCCTTGCGGACGGCCGGGTCCGCGCTGCGGCGGCCGTCGAGCAGCGCCTTGTCGACGGCCGGGTTGTCGTACCGGGCCATGTTGTTGAAGCCGTCGCCCGCGAGCGCGGAGTTCAGCGTCAGGTACTGGTCGAAGTCCGGGTCGGCCGGGGAGCCGCCGCCCGCGAGGACGGCGTCGGTCTTCATCCGGGGCTCGATGACCTCCCAGCTGCCGGACTCGGTGGTGACCTGGATGCCCGCCTTCTTGGCGTCGGAGGCGAAGGCGAGGGCATGGTCCTGGCGGAGCTTGTCGCCGGAGGGGTACCAGAGCGGGAAGGCGGCGCGGATCCCGTCCTTGGCGCGGATGCCGTCGGCGCCGGGGATCCAGCCGGCGTCGTCGAGGATCTTCTTGGCACTGGCGAGGTCGTACGGGCGCTCGGTGCCGGCGGTGAACCACGGGCTGCCGGTCGGGACGGGGCCGTAGGCGGCCTTGCCCGCGCCCTCCAGGAGCTTGTCGACCATCGTGTCCCGGTCCACCGCGATGTCCAGGGCCTGGCGCACGGCCGTGTCACCGGTGACGGGGTGCTCGGTCGGCAGGGTGACCTGGCGGTAGTCGTAGGTCTTGGCCGCGTAGGTCTTGAGCGCCTTGTCGGCCGCGAACCCCTTGGCCAGGTTCGGCGGCAGGACGGCCCCGTCCAGCTCGCCGGAGCGCAGCCGGGTGGCGCGCACGTCGTCGTCCTTGATGACCGCCATGGTGAACTTCTTCACCGCGGGCTCGCCGCCCCAGTAGGTCGGGTTGGCCTTGAAGCTCAGCTTCTCGCCCTTGGACCAGGCGGTGAGCACGTACGGTCCGGTGCCGACGGGCTTGGTGGTGAACTCGCCGCTGTTGACGTCCTGTCCGCCCGCGAGGTGCTCGGGGGCGATGGGCAGGACGGTCCGCTCGGCGAAGGGGGCGTAGGGGTACTTCAGTGTGAAGACGACGGAGTCGTCGCCCCGCGCCGTGACGTCCGCGATCGCGTCGAGCTCGGACTTGGACGCGTTGTTCGTCTTCGCGTCGAGGATCGCCTTGTAGGTGAAGACGACGTCCTTGGAGCCGAACGGCTGCCCGTCGCTGAACCGCACGCCCGGGCGGAGCGCGTAGGTGTACGTCAGCCCGTCCGCGGAGACCTCCGGGAGGGCACGGGCCAGCGCGGGCTTCAGCTTCATGTCCGCGTCGCGGGCCAGCAGTCCGTCGAAGATCTTCGAGTTGCCGTCCTTGCCGTAGCCCAGCAGCGGGCTGAGGCTCTCCGGCTCGGTGGCTATGCCGACCACGGCGGAGTCGGCCGCCCCGGCGCCCGCCGCGGCACCTCCCCCGGGGTTCGAGCAGGCCGCCACGCCCGTGACGATCACCGCGGCCGCGGTCGCCCCGGCCATTCCCCGTACGGTCCGGGCCTTCATCTGGTGCACTTCCTTCGTTATTGCAAAGAGCTCGCAATAATGCCAGACGGGGACGGGAGGACACGAACCGGGCGCCGTCGGCGGTAAGCGGCCACGCAGGGGTCTTGCCCGGCCGCCGCGGAGCGTGCCATATATGTCTAGACCTTTCCGAGGAGCCGGAAGACCCGACCTACCGGAAGAAGAGGGCGCCCCCGCCGTGCACGACCCCGCAGCCCGCACCGCGCCGCACCACCCGCGCCCCTTCCGGCGGCCGTCCGTACGCGGAACGACTCCCGCCCTGGCCCTTGCCCTTGCGGCCCTGCTGTCGGCGTGCGGAACCTCCGACACCACGCCTCCGGCGGCCCCGGCCGGACTCACGGCCCAGGCCGGCAGCGCCACCACCGTGCACGTCATGTGGCAGTCGCCCGCGCCCTCCGACGGGGTGACCTCCTTCCTCGTCTTCCAGGCGGACCGCCTGGTCCGGGAACTGCCCGCCGACAAGACGATGACGGACATCACCGGCCTCGCCCCGCAGACGTCCTACGCCTTCACGGTCCGCGCCCGGGACGCCGCGGGGAACACCTCCCCGGCCGCGGCGACGGCCTCGGCCACCACCCCGGCGGCCAAGGCCGAGGACCGGCAGGCCCCGACCGCCCCGCCCCGTACGGAGGGCCAGGCCCTCGGGCCCACCTCCGCCCGGCTGACCTGGGCCGCGGCCACCGACGACACGGGCGTCACCGCGTACGACGTCTACCAGGGCGACGCCCGCATCCACACGGTCGGCCCCGGCGTCACCACGACGGTCCTGGAGGACCTCCGGCCCGACAGCGTGTACACCTTCACCGTCAAGGCCCGCGACGGGGCCGACAACTCCTCCCCCGCCGGCCCCGCCGCCGACGTGACCACCCCGCCCGGACCCGGGCAGCGGACCGGCACCGCCCCGGCCGATTTCACCGCGGCCGCCTCACCGGGCGCGGTGACCCTCGCCTGGACCGCCCCGGCGACCGGGCGGGAGACCAGCGAGTACGAGCTCTACGTCAACGGCCGCCCCACCACCGTCATCCAGTTCGGCGCGGGCGCGGTCCCGTCCGGCCGGGCGGAGCACCGCCTCACGGTCGCCGAACCGCCCGGAACCGTATGGACCGTGAAGCTCCGGGCGCGGCTCCCCGACGGCACCTGGGGGGCCTTTTCCGCCGAACGGCGGGTCGTCCTGGCCTCCTGAACCCCGCGCGGCAGAGCGTGTCCTGACAACCCGTTCGTTCCGATCTGACCCGAACGGCACTACGGGGAAAGAAGATCGCGCAGAATACTCCCGTGTTCGGTGAGTACTCGGTCAACAACAATCAGGCAGATTCCGCGGACGGCGACCCTGCGCCAGACTCTGGCGCCGTGCCGGGAAACCTGCCGCCGGAAACGGCGAGCTTCGTGGGCCGTGAGCGTGAACTCGGCCTCCTGTCCGACCTGCTGCGCGAGCGACGGCTCGTGACGCTCACGGGCGTCGGCGGCGTCGGCAAGTCCAGGCTGGCCCTGCGGGCCGCCGCCGACCCCCGCCAGCGCAGGCCCGACGGGGTGTGGTGGGTGGAGCTCTCCCCGCTGCGCGACGTCGACCTGCTCACCGCCACCGTCGCGCACACCATCGGCCTCGCCCACCAGTCCCCGCGCCCCCTGGACGAGGAACTGTGCGCGTGGATGGCCGACAAGGAGCTGCTGATCGTCCTCGACACGTGCGAGCACCTGGTGGCCGCCTGCCGGCACCTGGTGGGCGAACTCCTGCAGTCCGCACCGGGCCTGACGGTGCTGATCACCACCCGCGAGCCGCTGCGCACCCCCGGGGAGCACCTCGTCGAGGTCAGCCCGCTGCCCAGCGACGGGCCCGAGAGCGACGCCCTCGTCCTGTTCCGGGCCCGCGCCCTGGCCGCCACCCCGCACGCCGCGGCCGCCTTCGCCGACCCGGACCGGGTGGCCCTCGCCGCGGACATCTGCCGCCGCCTGGACGGGATCCCCCTCGCCCTCGAACTGGCCGGCGCCCGGATGCGGCTGTGGACGCTGGAGCAGATGACGCAGCGCCTCGAAGGCCGCTTCGACCTGCTCTCCGGCACCACCACCGCCCGGCTCCCCCGGCACCAGACGATGCGCACCGCCATCGGCTGGAGCCACGAACTGTGCGAACCCGTCGAGCGGTTGCTGTGGGCCCGGCTCTCGGTCTTCACCGGGGACTTCGACGTGGCCGCGGCGCGCGCGGTGTGCTCGGGCGGCCCCCTGCCCGCCGCGCGGGTGGAGCGGGTGCTGGCGGGCCTGGTGGCGAAGTCGGTGGTCCGGTGCAGCCGGGAACGGGGCGCGGGCGCCCGCTACCGGCTGCTGGACACGATCCGCGAGTACGGACAGGACTGGCTGGCGGAACTCGGCGAGGAACGGGTCGTCGCCGACCGGCACGCCCACTGGTACGCCGCGCTCTCGAAGGCCGCCGATCCGGGGTGGATGGGGCCCGGCCAGGTGGACTGGTACCGCAGGATGACCGCCGAGCACGCGCAGCTGCGTACCGCCCTGGAACACCTGCTCCGCTCGGATCCGACGGCGGCCCTGGAGACGGCCGGCGCGCTCTGGTTCTTCTGGTTCTCCTGCGGCCACGTGAACGAGGGCCGCTCCTTCCTGGAACGGGCCCTGAGCAGGGGGCCGCGCTCGGGGGCCGCGTACGTCCAGGCCCTGTGGGCCCTGGGGCTCACCACCCTGCTCCAGGGCGACCTGGCCACGGCCGAGGAGCTCGGCAAGGCGTGCACCGCCGCCGCGGCCGCGCTGGCCGACCCGGAGCCGGAGCTGCGCGCCGCGTACCTGCACGCGGTGTCGGTGCTGATGCCGGGCGATCCCGTACGGGCCCTGGCGCTCGCCGGACCCCGGGCCCGCGGGGGCCACGGCGGGAGACCCAGCGGCGTGGGCTGGCTGCTGTGCCGGCTGGCCACCGGCTACGCGCTGTGCGACCTCGGTCGCTTCGAGGAGGCCGAGCGGGAGGCCCGGGGCCTGCGCGAGGCCTGCTCGGAGCTGGGCGAGCGCTGGCTGCGGGCGTACGCGGACTACATCCTGGCCGTGGCGGCGTTCGGGCTCGGCCACCACGGGGAGGCGGCCCGGCACGCGCGGGCGATGCTGTCGGGCAAACGGCTGCTGGGCGACCGCTTCGGGATCGCGCTCGGTCTCGACCTGCTGGCGGCGGCGGTGGCGGCCATGGGAGACGGCGAGCTGGCGGCCCGGCTGCTGGGCACGGGGCACGCCTGGTGGCGCACGGTGGGCCGGCCGCAGATGGGCTCCCCTTCGCTCACGGCCGTGCGCGACCAGGGCGAACGGCAGGCCAGGGCGGCGATCGGCGACGAGGCGTACGAGAACGCCTTCCTGGGCGGCGCGGCGGTGTCCACCGGCTGAGGCCCACCCCGTGCATGGGGCCGGGCCGGGCCGGTGGCGCCGTGACGTAACTCCTGGGCTCCCGTCAGTACGGGAGGGGTCTGCCCGACGGTGTGCGCAGATCCAGGTCTCGGGGTGCGGGCTTGGGAACGGGCTTTCGGATCAGCTGCTGGCGCATGCTGCCTCCTCGCTCAGACCAGGGCCGGGCGGCGGGGTTCCACCGTGCGGCCGTCGGGGAGCAGTTCACCTGTGTCGTCGAATACCACGGCGCCGTTGCAGAGCAGGTTCCATCCCTGTTCGGGGTGGAAGGCCACGGTGCGTGCGGCGTCATGGTCGACGCTGTCGGCAGACGGGCAGGGGGGCTGGTGGGAGCACATGGCGCACCTCCTCGCAGAGTGGGGCGGGAAGGCCGGTGGTCACCCGGTCGAATCCGCGATCCACGGTGGCGGTGAGTATTACTGATCGCCACCCCCGGGCGGAACCCATATTCGCCGCCCAGTTCAGGGTGTGTATGCCCGCTTACGATGCGCTCATGCCCGCTATCCGGATCATTCGCCACACACTTCTCGACCCCGAGGCGGCGTGGAGGAGGCTGACGGACTGGGAACGCCACGGCGCCGCCGTCCCGCTCACCCGGGCGATCATCGAAACGCCGCCTCCGACGCACACCGGAACCCGTTTCACCATGCGTACGGGCGTGGGGAGGATCACGTTCGACGACCCCATGGAAGTCACCCTCTGGCGGCCCCCTCGGGACGGCTCGGCGGGACTGGTCCGGCTCGTCAAGCACGGACGCGCGGTGCGGGGCCGGGCGGAGATCGAACTCCGCCCCTCGCCCGGGGGCGGCTGCGAGGCCGAATGGCGCGAGGAACTGCACGTACGCGGCCTGGGCCGCCCCTTCGACCCCCTGGTGACAGCGGCCGCCCGCATCTTCTTCACCCGCGCCCTGGACCGCCTGCTGCGGCCCTGAGGACCGCGGTTAAGGTTCCCCCCGTCACCGCACCCGGTGATCACCGCGCGACCGAGGGGGATCTCCGTGGCCACCCCGCCACCTCCGCAGGCAGGCCCGTACGGCCCGTACGCGGCCCAGCAGCCGCGGCAGCCCGGGCCGACGGGCCCGTACGCCCCGCCGCAGTCCACGGGCCCGTACGGCTCGCACGCGGGCCATGCGCCGCACCTGCCGCCGCAGCCGGGTCCGTACGGCTCCTGGTCCGCGCCGCAGCCCTCCCACGGCTGCCGGCTCTGCGGGGCCGGTCCGGCCGCCGAGGCGACCGTGCGCAGCCATCAGGGGATGATCGTGCTGATGCGGTTCCTGAGCCTGCAGGGGCCGTTCTGCCGGGACTGCGGGCTCGCCACCTACCGCCGCATGTCCTCGGACACCTTGTGGCAGGGCTGGTGGGGTCCCCTGTCGCTGTTCATCACACCGGTCACCCTGCTGCTCAACCTCGGCCCGCGCGCGGCCTTCCGCCGACTCGCTCCCCCGACGGGCGGCCACCGGCCCCCGCTCGACCCGGGCAAGCCGCTGCGCCGCCGGCCGGCCGCACTGTTCTTCCTCGTACCGGCTCTTTTCCTCCTCCTGGCGATCCCCACCCTGATCCTCATCGGCGTGTTGGCCGGGGACGACACCCCGCACCCGCTGGTGTCGGGGCAGTGCGTCCGCAACGAGGGCGACTGGAGCCGGCAGAAGCTCCTCGTCACCGACTGCGCCTCGCCGGAAGCCCAGTACCGCGCCACCCGCCCCTCACTGGCCCCGGGCGGGACCTGCGCCCCCGGCGACTTCCTGGCCCTGCCGGCCTACAGCCCCGAAGGCACCGTCCTCTACTGCCTGACCCCGCTGCACTGACCGGGCAACCGGCAGCGGAAGGGCCCCCGGCGCCGCGTGGCGCCGGGGGCCCTTCCCCGTCCGAGCTCCGAGCCCGCGCTAGCGGATCGGCATGCCCGAGAGCGTGCGGGCGATCACCAGGCGCTGGATCTCGCTCGTTCCCTCGAAGATCGTGTAGATCGCGCTGTCGCGGTGCATGCGCTCCACCGGGTACTCGCGGGTGAAGCCGTTGCCGCCGAGGATCTGGACCGCCTGGGCGGTGACCTTCTTGGCGGTCTCGCTCGCGAACAGCTTGGACATCGAGCCCTCGGCCGAGGTGAAGGGCTTGCCCGCGACCGCCATCCAGGAGGCCCGCCACACCAGCAGCCGGGCCGCGTCGATGGAGGTCCGCATGTCCGCGAGCTGGAAGGCGACGCCCTGGTTGTCGATGATGGGCCGGCCGAACTGCGTACGGGTCTTCGCGTAGTCCAGCGCCACCTCGTACGCGGCGCGCGCCGTCCCGACCGCCATGGCGCCGACGGCGGGGCGGGAGGCCTCGAAGGTGGCCATGGCCGCGTTCTTCACGCGCTCCCCGCCACCCGCCTTGGCCCGCTCGTGGGCCCGCGCGAGCCGCTCGTCCAGCTTCTCCTTGCCGCCGAGCAGGCAGGAACCGGGGATCCGTACGTCCTCCAGCACCACCTCGGCGGTGTGCGAGGCGCGGATGCCGTGCTTCTTGAACTTCTGGCCCTGGGAGAGGCCCGGGGTGTTCGGCGGCACGATGAAGGAGGCGTGCCCCTTGGTCCCCAGCTCCGGGTCGACGACCGCCACGACGATGTGGACGTTGGCGATGCCGCCGTTGGTCGCCCAGGTCTTGGTGCCGTTGAGCACCCACTCGTCGGTGGCCTGGTCGTACACGGCGCGGGTGCGCATCGCGCCGACGTCGGAGCCGGCGTCGGGCTCGGAGGAGCAGAAGGCGGCGACCTTCACGTCGTCGGGGGTGCCGTACATCTGCGGGATCCAGGTGCCGATCTGCTCCTCGGTGCCGTTGGCGACGACGCCGATGGCGGCGAGTCCGGTGCCGACGATCGACAGCGCGATGCCCGCGTCGCCCCAGAACAGCTCCTCCATGGCCATCGGGATGCCGAGGCCGGTGGGGTCGAAGAACTGCTGGGCGTAGAAGTCGAGGGAGTAGATGCCGACCTTGGCGGCCTCCTGGATGACGGGCCACGGAGTCTCTTCGCGCTCGTCCCATTCCGCGGCCGCGGGGCGGATCACGTCGGCGGCGAAGCCGTGGATCCAGTCCCGCACCTGCTTCTGGTCGTCGTTCAGCTCCATGGTGAACTCCGCCATGTCCCCTCCATCTTTCGTCTCGCCTGCCACACAAGACGTTACCAGCGGTAACCCTTGCTTCGACTCCAGTCTGTTACCGGCCGGTAAGCACTGTCAAGCAGCGTCGATGACGGACCGCCGATGAGATCACCAGGGTGTGCGGGGTGTTACGTTGCGTGGGCCTCAGGACATCGCAAGGGCGGGGAGTGACACGGCATGGAGACCACACGGCAGTCCGGCGAGCCGGGAGCGGGCGAGCGCCGGCGGCGGGAGCTGCTGGAGGCCGCCGACCGGGTCGTCCTCAGGGACGGCCCCAAGGCGTCCATGAACGCCATCGCGGCGGAGGCCGGGATCACCAAGCCCATCCTCTACCGCCACTTCGGCGACAAGGCGGGCCTCTACCAGGCCCTGGCCGTCCGGCACACGGACGCCCTGCTCGACTCGCTGCGCGCGGCCCTCGACGCCCCCGCCGAACGGCGCAGCCGGGTGGAGGCCACCCTCGACACCTATCTCGCCGCGATCGAGGCACGCCCCCAGGTCTACCGCTTCCTCATGCACCCGGCCGAGGATTCCCAGACCCCGGAGCGCGGCTTCGACGTCGGCCTGCACTCGGCCCCGCTCCTGCGCCGCCTCGGCGAGGAACTGGCCCAGGTGATCGGCGAACGCGTGGACCTCGGCCCCGGCGGCGAACGCCTGGCCCGGGTCTGGGGCCACGGCATCGTCGGCATGATGCACGCGGCGGGCGACTGGTGGCTCGGCGAACGCCCCTGCGAGCGCGCGGAACTGGTCAGCGCCCTCACCGACCTCTTGTGGGGCCGCCTCGCCACGGCAGGCAACCGAGCGGACGGCCCGGGCTTCTAGGACCCCGCCGGGCACACATCCGGCGCCGCCCGGCACGTCCGCCGCCGGGGGGCACATCCAGCCTCGCGGAACCCCCTCGGCAGCCCGGGCCCATCCGGCGCCGCCGGGGGCACATCCAGCCCCGCCGGCGTTTGAGGCGCGGGGTCCGGGGCGGAGCCCCGGGAACCCCGGCCCCGCCGGGCTCTCACTCCCCCAGCGCGTGGATCCCGGCCTGACCCCAGTCGGTCTTCCGGATCTGCCGGCGCAGCTTGCGCGCCCGCAGCCCCGTAACCCGCTCCGCGTACACCGCACCGGCCAGGTGATCGCACTCGTGCTGCAGGCACCGCGCGAAGAACCCCGTCCCGGCCACCCGCACCGGCGCCCCGTCCGAGGTGACGCCCTCGACGACGGCCTCGTCGAAGCGGACCGTGGACGCTTCCAGCCCCGGCAGGGACAGGCACCCCTCGGGACCGGCGAACTCGTCCCCCTCGGCGGACACCAGCCGCGGGTTGACGATGTGCCCGACGTGGCGGACGTCCTCGTCGTCGGGGCAGTCGTATACGAACACCCGCTGCCCGACGCCGATCTGGTTCGCGGCGAGGCCGACGCCCTGGGCGGCGTACATCGTGGCGAACATGTCCTCGATGAGCCGGTCGAGGGCCGGACCGAACTCGGTGACCTCCGCGCAAGCGGAATGGAGCACCGGGTCGCCCAGCAGGCTCATGGTGCGGACGATGCCGGAGGTACCGGGGAGGGGGCGCTGTCGCATGGCCGTAAGGGTACGACGGGCGACTATATGAGGAGATCTTCGGCAGACCGGGGGCGCCGCGGTCGGGGCGCGGGCAGGTCATGGATAGGCTGGGGGCGACCGACGCAAGGAGGACAAGGGACGATGGCAGGCAACACAGAGCCGCTTTCGCCGCGGGCCAAGCTGGCCGTGACGGCGGGCAAGGCCGCGGCGGCGGTGTCGCGGGCCGCGGGACGCGGAAGCGGATCGGTGATCGGTGGCAAGGTCGCACTCAAACTCGACCCCGATCTTCTCGGAGCGCTCGCGCAGCATCTCGACGTCGTCCTCGTCTCGGCGACGAACGGCAAGACCACGACGACCCGGCTGATCGCCGAGGCCCTGCGGGCCAGCGGTCCGGTCGTCTCCAACGCGCTGGGCGCGAACATGCCCGCGGGCATCACCTCCGCCCTGGCGGGTGGTTCGGACGCCCGCTACGGCGTCATCGAGGTGGACGAGAAGTACCTGGCCGGAGTGGCCCGGGACGTCACCCCCAAGGTGATCGCCCTGCTGAACCTCTCCCGCGACCAGCTGGACCGCGCCGCCGAGACCCGCATGCTCGCGGAGAAGTGGCGCGAGGGCCTCTCGGGTTCCAAGGCGGTCGTGGTCGCGAACTGCGACGACCCGCTGATCGTGTGGTCCGCCTCCTCCTCGCAGAACGTGGTGTGGGTCGCGGCCGGCCAGGAGTGGAAGGACGACGCCTGGTCGTGCCCCTCCTGCGGTGGCGTCATGCAGCGCCCGGGCGACGACTGGTTCTGCGGCGAGTGCGGTTTCCGGCGTCCCACCCCGAGCTGGGTGCTCTCCGGTGACCACGTGCTCGACCCGCACGGCAGCGCCTGGCCGATCAGCCTCCAGCTCCCGGGCCGCGCCAACAAGGCCAACGCGGCCACCTCGGCCGCCGTGGCAGCCGTCTTCGGCGTTCCGCCGCAGGTGGCGCTGGAGCGGATGTACCAGGTGCAGGCCGTCGCCGGACGCTACGACGTGGTGAGCTTCCAGGGGCGCGAACTGCGGCTGCTGCTCGCGAAGAACCCGGCCGGCTGGCTGGAGACGTTCTCCCTCATCGACCCGCCGCCGACCCCGGTGATCCTGTCGGTCAACGCGCGCGGTGCGGACGGTACCGACACCTCGTGGCTGTGGGACGTGGACTACCCGCGCCTGGCCGGCCACCCCATCTTCGTGATCGGCGACCGCAAGCTGGACCTCGCGGTCCGCCTGGAAGTCGCCGGCCTGGACTTCCGGGTGTGCGAGACCCTCGACGAGGCCGTGCAGCTGGCGCCGCCCGGACAGATCGAGCTGATCGCCAACTACACCGCCTTCCAGGACGTGCGCCGCCGCGTCGGCAACTAGTACCCATAAGGACAAGAGCATGAGCGACAACAGCCTGCGTCTGGTGTGGGTCTACCCCGACCTGCTCAGCACGTACGGAGACCAGGGCAACGCCCTGGTCGTCGAGCGCCGCGCCCGCCGGCGCGGCCTGGACGTGCAGCGCGTGGACGTGCGCAGCGACCAGCCGATCCCGACCTCGGGCGACATCTACCTGATCGGCGGCGGTGAGGACCGCCCGCAGCGGCTGGCCGCGGAGCGGCTGCTGCGCGACGGCGGTCTGGAGCGCGCCGTCTCGAACGGGGCGATCGTCTTCTCCGTCTGCGCCGGGTACCAGATCCTGGGGCAGGAGTTCGTCAACGACGTCGGCCAGCGCCAGGAGGGCCTCGGCCTGCTGGACGTGGTGACCGTGCGCGGCGAGGGCGAGCGGTGCGTCGGCGACGTGCTGGGCGACATCGACCCGCGGCTCGGTCTGCCGCAGCTGACCGGCTTCGAGAACCACCAGGGCGTCACGCACCTCGGCCCGACGGCCAAGCCCTTCGCGCGGGTCACCATGGGCCGGGGCAACGGCACCGGCGACGGCACCGAAGGCGCGTACAACGACACGGTGTTCGGCACGTACATGCACGGTCCCGTGCTGGCGCGCAACCCGCAGATCGCGGACCTGCTGCTGAAGCTGGCCCTCGACGTGAACGCGCTGCCTCCCATCGACGACCGCTGGTACGAGGCGCTGCGCGCCGAGCGGATCGCGGCGGCCACGCAGCCCGCGTAGAGCTTCACCGGCACCACCGGCACCCGGCGTTCGGCCCGGATTCCCCTCGGGGTGTCCGGGCCGACGTGTTTTCGTACGACTGATCTGACCAGCATGTGGAGGATGGTTCAGTCCACCCTCGATCCGCTTGTAGGGTGCTGGGTAGTTCCAACCGGACGACGTGGTCCGGTCGTCGGCCCACGTTGCAAAGGTCCTCCCTGCCATGCGCATAGGTGTGCTCACTTCCGGAGGCGACTGCCCCGGCCTCAATGCCGTCATCCGCTCCGTCGTGCACCGCGCCGTCGTCGACCACGGGGACGAGGTCATCGGTTTCCACGACGGCTGGCGCGGCCTGCTGGAGTGCGACTACCGCAAGCTCGACCTGGACGCCGTGAGCGGCATCCTGGCCCGTGGCGGAACGATTCTGGGCTCCTCCCGGGTCCAGCCCGCCCATCTGCGCGACGGCGTGGAGCGGGCCCGCGGCCACGTCGCCGATCTCGGCCTGGACGCCATCATCCCGATCGGCGGCGAGGGCACCCTGAAGGCCGCGAACCTGCTCTCGCAGGGCGGTCTGCCCATCGTCGGCGTCCCGAAGACGATCGACAACGACATCGCCTCCACCGACGTCACCTTCGGCTTCGACACCGCCGTCGGCGTCGCCACCGAGGCGCTGGACCGGCTGAAGACCACCGCCGAGTCCCACCAGCGCGTCATGGTCGTGGAGGTCATGGGCCGCCACACCGGCTGGATCGCCCTGCACTCGGGCATGGCGGCCGGCGCGCACGCCATCGTCGTACCGGAGCGCCCGTTCGACATCGAGGAGCTGACGGCGATCGTCGGCGAACGCTTCGAGCAGGGCAAGCGCTTCGCGATCGTCGTGGTGGCCGAGGGCGCCAAGCCCGCCGAGGGCAGCTCGATGGCCCTGGAGAGCGGCGGCACCGACGTGTACGGCCACGAGCGGTTCGCCGGCATCGGCAACCGCCTGGCCGTCGAGCTGGAGGACCGTCTAGGCAAGGAGGCCCGTCCGGTCATCCTGGGCCACGTCCAGCGCGGCGGCACGCCCACCGCGTACGACCGCGTCCTGGCGACCCGCTTCGGCTGGCACGCGGTGGAGGCGGCCCACCGGGGCGAGTTCGGGATGCTGACGGCGCTGCGCGGCACGGACATCGTGATGGTGCCGCTGGACGAGGCCGTGCAGACCCTGAAGACGGTCCCCTCCGAGCGGTACGACGAGGCGCAGAACGTTCTGTGATCTTTCCCCCTTTCCGCGCGTCACTCGCGTAATGGCCGCCCCCGGACGATTCCCGTCCGGGGGCGGCATTACTGTGGTGGGGCACCACGGGTCAAGGGAGTGAAGAGATTGAGTTACCTCGCGCACGACGGCATGGACATGGGCGACATGCACATGGACCTGCCGCCCTTCACCCTCGGGCGCGGGCTGGAGTTCTCCTTCGACGCCTTCTTCCTGATCGGCTCGCTCCTCGGCCTCGCGCTGTACGGGTGGGGCGTGGTGCGGCTGCGCCGGCGCGGGGACTCCTGGCCGGTCGGCCGGACGGTCGCCTTCGTCATCGGCGTGCTGAGCGTGGCCCTGGTGATGTGCACCAAGCTGAACGACTACGGCATGGTCATGTTCAGCGTGCACATGGTCCAGCACATGGTGATCAGCATGCTCAGCCCGATCCTGCTGCTGCTGGGCGCGCCCGTGACGCTGGCGCTGCGCGCGCTGCCGCCGGCGGCCCGCGGCCACAGGGGGCCGCGCGAGCTGCTGCTGATGCTCCTGCACAGCCGGTACATGAAGGTGATCACCCATCCGGTGTTCACCATCCCGATGTTCATCGCCAGCCTCTACGGCCTGTACTTCACCCCGCTCTTCGACTTCCTGATGGGGTCGAAGACCGGTCACATCGCGATGATGGTGCACTTCCTCGCCGTCGGCCTCGTCTTCTTCTGGCCGATCATGGGCGTGGACCCGGGCCCGCACCGGCCCGGCTACGTGATGCGGATGCTGGAGCTGTTCGCCGGAATGCCCTTCCACGCCTTCTTCGGCATCGCGCTGATGATGGCCAGCGAGCCGATGATCAAGACGTACGCGAACCCGCCGGCCTCCCTGGGCATCGACCCCCTGCTCGACCAGCAGTGGGGCGGCGGCATCGCCTGGGCCTTCAGCGAGATCCCCTCGGTGCTGGTGCTGATCGCGCTGGTCTACCAGTGGTACCACTCCGAGCAGCGGGCGGCGAAGCGTTCCGACCGGTCCGAGGACCGCAACGGGGACCAGGAGCTGGCGGCCTACAACTCGTATCTCGCCTCGCTCCAAGCGCGTGGCCAGTAGCGCGGAACCACCTTCAGGCGCCACCATGGGGCATGACCGGATCCGTGAAGGCGATGGCAGTGATGACCTTCGCCTCTCTGGTGGCGATCGCCACGTATTCCGTGGCCCTCGGAAGCAACGGCTGGCTGTGGTTCGGCTGGGTCGTGCTGGGGCTGCTCACCGCGGGCATGGCGGCCTCGGGCGGTACCTGAGGAGCTGACTGAGTAGGTACCTGAGTAGCCGCGCCCTGCTCCCCCTGACGAGCCGTCCGTAGGATGTCCGTGACCACGGGATGTCGACGGGAGCCGCCTGGTGTTCTACCACTTGCTCAAGCACGTGATCCTGGGGCCGCTGCTGCGGCTCCTGTTCCGGCCCCGCATCGAAGGACTGGAGAACATTCCGGAGGACGGGGCCGCGATCATCGCGGGCAACCACCTCTCCTTCTCCGACCACTTCCTGATGCCCGCCATCCTCAAGCGGCGCATCACCTTCCTCGCCAAGGCCGAGTACTTCACCGGACCGGGAGTGAAGGGACGGCTCACGGCCGCCTTCTTCCGCAGCGCCGGCCAGATCCCGGTGGACCGCTCCGGCAAGGACGCCGGTCAGGCCGCGCTCCGCGAGGGGCTCGGGGTGCTGTCCAAGGGCGAGCTGCTCGGCATCTACCCGGAGGGCACCCGCTCGCACGACGGGCGGCTGTACAAGGGCAAGGTCGGTGTCGCCGCGATGGCGCTGGGCGCCGCGGTGCCCGTCGTCCCCTGCGCGATGGTCGGGACCTTCGAGATCCAGCCGCCCGGGCAGAAGATCCCCAAGATCCGCCGGGTCACGATCCGCTTCGGCCGGCCGCTGGACTTCTCCCGGTACGAGGGGATGGAGGGCGAGCGGGCCGTGCTGCGGGCCATCACCGACGAGATCATGTACGAGGTCCTCGCCCTGTCCGGCCAGGAGTACGTCGACCGGTACGCCGCCGAGGTCAAGGCGGAGGAGGAGGAAGCACGGAAGAAGGCCCGGCGCTGGACGCGCTGAGCCTTCTCCCGTGCGGTGCTGTGCGGTGTCGTGCCGTGCGGGCGCTGCCCGCACGGTCCGGCTAGCGGATGGCCGGGAGCTCGTCGATCGCCTGCTTGTCGGCGGCCGGGGCCGGGGCGGCAAGCTTGGCGGAGACGGGGGCCGGGGCCACCGGGGTGGCGTGCGGAGCGCACGTCACGTTCTGGGCGTCGACCTGACCGGTGAGCAGGTAGGTGTCGACCCGGGTGTTGATGCAGGGGTTCACCAGGTTGGTGACACCGTGCGAGCCGGCGTTCTGCTCGGTGATCAGACGCGAGCCGGCGAGCCGCTTGTGCAGGGAGACCGCGCCCTTGTACGGCGTGGCGGCGTCCCGCTCGGACTGGACGACCAGCACCGGCGGCAGGCCGCGGTGGGCGCCGACCCCGACCTCGATCGCGTTGTGCTGCTTGGACTTCCAGGTCGCGCAGGGCAGGTTCATCCACGCGTTGGCCCAGGTCATGAAGGGGTACTGGGCGTGCAGCTTGGTGTTGTCCCGGTCCCACTTGGACCAGCTGGTGGGCCACTTGGCGTCGGCGCACTCCACGGCGGTGTAGACCGCGTTGCCGTTCTCCGCCGAGGCGTTGCCCGCGATGTCGCTCATGTCGGGGGCGATGGCATCGATCAGCGCCTGCTCGTCGCCCGCCTCGTACGCGGCCCAGGTCTGGGCGACGGGCACCCAGGAGGAGTCGTAGTACGGGGCGCTCTGGAAGAAGCCGATGAGCTCCGCCGGGCCGACGATCCCGCCGAGCGGGTTGGCCTTGGCCTTGGCGCGCAGCGCGAGCCACTTGGCCTCGACCGCGTCACGGGTGGTGCCGAGGTGGAAGGAGGCGTCGTTCTTGGCGACCCAGTCCTGCCAGTCGTTCCAGCGCATCTGGAAGGCGACGTCCTGGCCGAGGTTGGCCTCGTACCAGATGTTGTCGCGGGACGGGTCCACCACGCTGTCGACGATCATGCGGCGCACGTGCGTCGGGAACAGGGTCGCGTAGACCCCGCCGATGTAGGTGCCGTAGGAGACGCCGATGAAGTTCAGCTTCTTCTCGCCCAGGGCGGCGCGGATGACGTCCAGGTCACGCGCGATGTTCGGCGTGGTCATGAACGGCAGCATCTCGCCGCTGCGCTCCTTGCAGCCGTCCGCGTACTCCTCGGCGAGCTTGCGCTGGGCGTCCTTGTCGGCCTTGCTGTCCGGCACCGGGTCGGCCTTGGGGGCCTTGACGTACTCCTGCGGGTCGATGCAGGAGATCGGCGCGGAGTGGCCGACGCCGCGCGGGTCGAAGCCCACAAAGTCGTACGCCTTGGCGGTGTTCACCCACAGCGGGCTCTTCGTGGTGATGCGGCGGGGGAAGCGCATGCCGGAGCCGCCGGGGCCGCCCGGGTTGTAGAGGAGCGCGCCCTGGCGCTCTTCCTTGGTGCCGGTGCTGACGGCGCGGTCGACCGCGATGTCGATCGTCTTGCCGAAGGGCTTGCTGTAGTCGAGCGGGACCTTCACATAGCCGCACTGGATGGGCGCCGCGAAGCCCCAGTCGGGCGGACAGTCCTTCCAGTCGATCCCGGCGCGTGCCGCGCGGGCGGCGGCGATCTGGGTGCCGAAGGCCTCGGCGATCCCGTTGTCGCGGCCGGACGGGCCGGACGGGAAGGCCTGGGTGGCCGACGCGGACGGGGCGAGCAGCAGGCTCGCCGCCAGCGTGCCGGTGATCAGAGTGGCGGCGCTCCCCAGCGCCGCGTTGCGTATCACGTGGTTGTTCCCCCTGCGTCATCTGCCGCCGTGGGCGGCGTGGTTCGTGCCGGTGTGGATGTGCGTCGGCATGTGCAGGGGATACTTCCGCCTGACCGGGAGCGGGCGACAGAGCGCGGGGCGGTTCTTTGCCAACCCGATATCCGGAAATGCGTGTACCGCTGAGCGGTGTCGGGTTCGTCCCGGGTTCGGATGCCGTCGGCGGCGGGAGGGCCGCGGCCTCCGACCGGGTTCACCAACCGTAGGCGGCGCAGGCGGAGTCGAGCAGTTCGCGGAGCCGCAGGGCGTCCGGGGCCAGAGCCGTGACCAGGACGGCAGGTCCCGCCAGCGGGGTGAGCGCCGCGAACTCCCCCAGCATCCCGGCCTGCGGCGGGGCCTTGGCGAACTCCGGGTCCACCACCAGCAGCTGGCCCAGCGCCCGGTGGCCCGCGAGTCCCGCCGGGCCGTCCCAGCCGCCGGGCGCGCCAGGCCCGCAGGCCAGCTCCTGGTCCAGCAGCGGTTTCCCGTCCCGGTTCATGGTGAGCCGGGCACGCAGCAGGCCCGGGGCCTCCCCGGTACGGCCGAGCACCTGCTCCTCGCGCAGCAGGAGCCGGGCGGTGGGGGCCAGTTCGGCGCGGGTGCGGACCCGCAGGTCACTGCCGCGCACCGAGACGAGGGGCTCCGGGAGCCAGCGCACGGCCGCCCCGTCCCCGAGCCGGATCCGTACGTCGTACCGCGCCGGTTCCCCGTGCCGGCCGGGCAGCGCCAGGGTGGCCGCCGCGGAGCGGAGCACCAGCCGGGCGCCCGGTCCGGCGGTGGCCTCGACCCTGAGGTGGTCGCCGCCCAGGGGGGCGCTCATGGCGCCGACCAGCATGACACCGGCCTCGCCGGGCCCGCCCCGGGTGCGGCGCAGGGCGAGCGGCCCCTCCCCGGCCAGCAGCGGCAGGGCGGTGGAGCCCCGGCCGTCGGCGACGGCGCCGATCCGGGCGGTGGCGCGCAGGCCGGCCGGAGCGGGCGCCGGGGGGCGGTCGGGGGCCGCGCCGGTCGGCGTAGGGGGCGCCGCGGGGACGGCGGTGAGGCTCACCGGGCCGTCCAGGCGGCGATCCGCTCCCGCACCCAGGCGGCCACCGGGGCCACTCCCTCCTCGCCGCGCAAGGACTGGAAGGCCACGGGCAGTTCGCCGCGCTGCTCGGCGGCGTCGCGGGCCATCCGGCCCAGGTCGGAGCCGACGTGGGGGGCGAGGTCGGTCTTGTTGACGACGAGCAGGTCGGCGGTGGTGACGCCGGGGCCGCCCTTGCGCGGGATGTCGTCGCCGCCGGCCACGTCGATGACGAAGATCTGGGCGTCGACGAGGCCCCGGGAGAAGGTGGCGGTGAGGTTGTCCCCGCCGGACTCGACGAGGATCAGGTCGAGCCGTCCGAGCCCGTGGAAGGCCTCCTCCAGTTCCTCCACGGCCTCCAGGTTGGCGGAGATGTCGTCGCGGATGGCGGTGTGCGGGCACGCACCGGTCTCCACGGCGCTGATCCGCTCGGGCGGCAGGACGGCTTCGCGGAGCAGGAACTCCGCGTCCTCGCGGGTGTAGATGTCGTTGGTGACCACGGCCATGGACAGCTCCGCGCGCAGGGCCCGGCAGAGGGCGGCGACGGTGGCGGTCTTGCCGGAGCCGACGGGCCCGCCGAGGCCGATGCGCAGGGCCCGGCGGGTCCCGTCGGCCCGCAGCGGCTCGGCGCTGTGGGTGTGGCGGTGCGGGAAGGTCACACCGTGATCGAGGTGCATGGGGGGTCTCCTTGAGCCGAAGCAGGGGGATGCGGAGGATGCGGGGCGGGCGGTGCGGGGTGGGGCGGCGCGGGGTGCCGAAGGGATCAGGAGGCGAACAGCCGTACCGGCCAGTCGGCATGGGCCTGCGCCGCGATGTCCAGCAGCGGCGAGGAGGCCGCGGGCAGGGCGTGCGTTCCGTCGGTGCGGGCCCGCAGCGCGGCCCGCTCCGCCTGCCGGGACACGGAGTCCAGTTCGGGGGCGAGCCCGGCCAGGACCCGGCTCGCCTCGAAGGGGTCCAGGCCGAGCAGCCGTACGGTGGCGGTGGCCGGCCCGCTCACGCTCTCGTACGCCGCCACGTGCGCGGCGTCCAGCGGCCCGAGCCCCGCCGACCGGGCGGTGACGCCGAGCACCACGGGCTGGTGCGCCCCGCGCGGGAACGCGGCGGCCAGCGCGTCCAGTTCCGCGCCGGGCCAGGTGGCGCGGGCGGCCCGCATCAGCTGGCGTCCGAGCCGGCGCCCGGCGGCGCGCAGCGCGGGTGACGGGGTCCGGGCGTCGGCGGCTTCGTCGAGGGCTGCCGGGTCGATCCCGAGGGCGGCCGCCGCGGCGAGGCCGGCCGCGACGAGCCCGGCGGTGTGCAGCCGGCCCCGGCAGAACTCCGCCAGGGTGGCGGCATCGTGGATCCGGCCCGCCTTGCAGGCGGCCTCGGCCCCGCCGGAGTGGGCGTGCCCTCCGGCGGGGAAGCGGCCGTCCGCGAGGACGAGCAGAGTGGCGAGGCTCATCGCAAGGCCCCTGCTCTCAGAAGAGGAAATAGCGTTGGGCCATGGGGAGTTCCGCCGCCGGGGCCGGTTCCACCACCTCGCCGTCGATGGTGACGGTGAAGGTGTCGGCGTCGACTTCCACCCTCGGCATGGCGTCGTTGTTGCGCATGTCCGCCTTGGTGACCTTGCGGGTGCTCTCGATGGCGACGAACTCCTTGGCGAGTCCGAGTCGTTCGGGCAGTCCGTCGTCGAGGGCCGCCTGGGCGGTGAAGTTCACCGAGTTGAGCCCGGGGGCCCGCCCGTACGCGCCGAACATCGGGCGCGGCAGGACCGGCTGCGGGGTAGGGATGGAGGCGTTGGCGTCGCCCATCTGCGCGTAGGCGATCTGGCCCCCCTTGATGACCAGTTCGGGCTTGACCCCGAAGAAGGCGGGCTTCCACAGCACCAGGTCGGCGAGTTTGCCGGTCTCGACGGAGCCGATCTCGCGGGCCAGGCCCTGGGCGACGGCGGGGTTGATCGTGTACTTGGCGACGTAGCGCCGGGCCCGGTGGTTGTCGGCGGGTCCGTCGCCGGGAAGGGAGCCGCGCCGCTTCTTCATCACGTGGGCGGTCTGCCAGGTGCGCAGGATCACCTCGCCGACGCGGCCCATGGCCTGGGCGTCGGAGGAGATGATCGAGATGGCTCCGAGGTCGTGCAGGACGTCCTCGGCGGCGATCGTGGAGGGGCGGATCCGGGACTCGGCGAAGGCCAGGTCCTCGGGGACGGCGGGGTTGAGGTGGTGGCAGACCATCAGCATGTCGAGGTGTTCCTCGACGGTGTTGACGGTGTGCGGCCGGGTCGGATTGGTGGAGCTGGGCAGGATGTTCGGCTCGGAGACCACGGTGATGATGTCGGGGGCGTGCCCGCCGCCCGCGCCTTCGGTGTGGTACGAGTGGATGGTCCGTCCGCCGATGGCGGCGAGGGTGTCGGCGACGAACCCGGCCTCGTTGAGGGTGTCGGTGTGGATGGCGGCCTGGGCGCCGGTCTCCTCGCAGACGGTGAGGCAGGCGTCGATGACGGCGGGGGTGGATCCCCAGTCCTCGTGGAGCTTGAAGCCGAGTGCTCCGCCGCGCAGCTGGGAGTACATGCCCTCGCGGGACATGGTGTTGCCCTTGCCGAGCAGGCCGATGTTGACGGGGTGGGACTCCAGCGCGGCGAACATCCGGGCCAGGTGCCAGGGTCCGGGGGTGACGGTGGTGGCCTTGGTGCCCTCCGCGGGGCCGGTGCCGCCGCCGACGAGGGTGGTGATGCCGGAGGCGAGGGCCTCCTCGATCACGGTCGGGGAGATGAAGTGCACGTGGGCGTCGACGGCGCCGGCGGTGAGGATCTTCCCGTTGCCGGAGATGATCTCGGTCTCGGGGCCGATCACGAGCGCCCGGTCGACGCCGTCCATGGTGTCGGGGTTGCCCGCCTTGCCGATGCCGCAGATGCGGCCGTCGCGGATGCCCACGTCGGCCTTGACGATGCCCCAGTGGTCGAGGATCACCACTCCGGTGATGACGGTGTCGGCGGCTCCTTCGGCGCGGGTGGTGCGGGCCTGGCCCATGGATTCGCGGATGACCTTGCCGCCGCCGAAGACGGCCTCGTCGCCGGCCCGGCCGGGGCCGCCGCCGAGGTCCTGCTCGATCTCGACGAAGAGGTCGGTGTCGGCGAGGCGGATGCGGTCGCCCTTGGTGGGCCCGAAGAGGTCGGCGTAGACCTGGCGCGATATCTCAGCCATCGAGCGGCCCTCCGGTCTCCCCGCGCAGTCCGGGCACGGTCCGCAGCCCGGCCAGCGGTACGAGGGCCACGGCGACCGGGATGCCCGGTTCGAAGCGGACCGCGGTGCCGGCTGCGATGTCGAGGCGCAGTCCGCGGGCGGCCGTGCGGTCGAAGTCGAGGCCGGGGTTGGCCTCGGCGAAGTGGTAGTGCGAGCCGACCTGGACGGGCCGGTCGGCGGCGTTGAGCACGGTGAGTCGGGTGACGGGCCGGCCTTCGTTGAGGCGCACCGGGCCGTCCCCGTAGGCGATTTCGCCGGGGATCATGCGGGTACCCGCTCTCAGACGATGGGGTCGTGGACGGTGACGAGCTTGGTGCCGTCCGGGAAGGTCGCCTCGACCTGGACGTCGTGGATCATCTCGGGTATCCCCTCCATGACCTCCTCGCGGGAGAGCACGGTCCGTCCGGAGGCCATCAGCTCGGCCACCGTCCGCCCGTCGCGGGCCCCTTCGAGGATGTGTGCGGTGATCAGGGCTATCGCCTCGGGATGGTTGAGGAGCACGCCCCGCGCCTTGCGTCTCTCGGCCACATCCGCGGCCACGTGGATGAGCAGTCTCTCCTGCTCGTGGGGGGTCAGCTGCACAGCAATCACCAAGCTTCCGGGACATGATCAACATCGCGCCGAGCCGACCCTATGGGCCGTCAACACTTCGTTGACCTGCGCATATCCGAGCCAAGCGTGTCTTGCCCAACACAGGGAAAGGCTTTCCGTCCCGCCCACCGCCGCTTTGCCGGCGCATGGGTGACCATTGACGGAAGGAACGTGGCCGCCACGCTAGGGGCCGCGCTTTTCCGTTGAGTTAACCCACGTTTCGAGCAGGTACCCGGTTCAACTCCGGGCACCGCACAGCCCGGTTCCGTATACGGAGCCGCTCACTAGGAGCCGCATGTTCGTCAACCCCGTCCACCACATCACCTTCGACGCGCAGGAGCCGTACGCACTCGCCCAGTTCTGGTCCGAGGTCACCGGCTGGCCCATTCACCCGGACGACCTGGCCGACGACCCCGAGATCTCGCTCGTGCCGGGGCAGCCGGGGGTGACCGGACTGCTGTTCATCCAGGTGCCCGAGGGCAAGTCCGTGAAGAACCGCGTCCACTTGGACATCCAGCCGACCACCGGCACCCGCGACGAGAACGTGGAGCGGCTGCTCGGGCTCGGCGCGAAGATCCAGGGCGACCACCGCCGGGAGGACGGCACCGGCTGGGTCACGCTGACCGACCCGGAGGGCAACGAGCTGTGCATAGAGCGCAGCGCAGCGGAGCGCGCCGGGTCCTGATGCCGTGACACCCGGCCGGTCAACAACCGGTCAACAGCCGGTCGCGGTCCTCGCCGGCGCGCCGGCGGCCGTGGCCGTCCAGGGCAGGGCGATCCACACGGTCTTGCCCCCGTCCTCGGTCGGGCTGACCGACAGCCGGCCGCCCGCCTCCGCGGCGAGCCAGCGGATGATGACCATCCCCCGGCCGTTGTCCTGCTGGACGGCGGCCGGGAGCCGCTTGGGCCAGCGCGGGTGGCTGTCGGTGACCCCGATGCGCAGCCACTCCTCGCGCTCCAGGCGGATGTCCACGGTGAAGGTCGGCGACTGGCCGAAGGTGTGCTGCACGGAGTTGGTGGCCAGTTCCGAGACGATGAGCCGGATGCTGTCGGCGGCTTCGGTCCCCTCGGACAGTCCCCACTCGCTCAGCACGTCCGCGACGTAGCGGCGGGCGGCCGCGACCGAGGCGGGATCGCTCGGCAGAGTGACGGATGCTTCCTGGTGATCTGCCATGGCGACGGTCCCTTTCCCACCGGGGCGAAGCCGCCCCGGATCTGTGCTGGACGCCAGAGTGCCACCCATCGTCCCGTCGTTTCCGCCGATCCCTCAAGATATGCATATATCTGTCGCTCAATGCGGTGAACTCTGCTACGGAAGAGCGTATTTGGACGGCAGACTGGTGCGACCTGTGCCGGTGGAAGGAGACGGCTGTGCAGCACGGTCCCGCGGTGCGCCGACGCAAGCTCGGCGAGGAACTGCGTGCCCTTCGCGACCGGTCCGGACTCACCAGCGGTGAGGCGGCCCGGCTCGCGGGATGGCACCAGTCGAAGATCAGCCGCATCGAGACGGGGCGCAGCGGCGTCAAGGTGGAGGACATCCGGCTGCTGCTCGACGTCTACGGGGAAGACGTCGTGAGCGCACAGCAGCGCGCCCTGCTGGAAGCCCTCTCGGCCTCGGCGGCGGGACCGGCCCCGGACGAGGACACCGGGCGCGGGCGCCAGTGGTGGCACGACTACCGGGGGCTGCTGCCGCAGGAGTACCGGGACTTCATCAGCCTGGAGGCGGGCGCCCGGTCGGCCCGCACCGTCGAACTGTCGGTGGTGCCCGGACTGCTGCAGACCCCGGAGTACGCGCGGGCCGTGACCCGGGCCGCGCTGGGCGGGCTGCCGGAGCCGAAGGTGGAGGCGCTGGTCGACGTACGGCTGGCGCGTCAGTCCGTGCTGCGGGCGGATCCGCCGCTGGAGCTGAGCGCCGTCCTGGACGAGGCGGTGCTGCGGCGCGCGATCGGCGGGGCGGGGGTGATGGAGGAACAGCTGAGGCACCTGGTGGAGGTGGCGCGTTTGCCCCAAGTGCGGCTTCAGGTGCTGCCGTTCAGCGTGGGGGGACATCTCGGCCTGACCGGACCGTTCGTCATCTTCTCATTTCCGAACATCGCCGATCTGGATGTGGTGGTACTCGACCATTTGACGAGTAGCCTCTATCTGGAGCGGAAGGAAGACCTTGAGGCGTACAGCGCCGCGTTCCGCACCATCCAGGCGCACGCCCTCCCGCCCCGCGATTCGTCGGATCTCATCAGCGCCCTCGCTGACGACGCGTAAGGAGGCACCTCCGTGTCCGCAACCCCCTTATCCACAGGCGGACTTCTGAACAGCGCGCGGTGGCGGCGAAGCAGCCGCAGCACCGGAATGAACAACTGCGTGGAAACGGCCGTCCTCGGCGGCGGCCTGCTCGCCGTCCGCGACTCCAAGCGGGCGGCCGGCCCGGCCGTGCTCTTCACCGGGCCGGCCTGGCACGGCTTCCTCGTCTCCGTCCGTGCGGATCTCGGGACGTAGGAGCGCAGGAAGCGCAGGAAGCGCAGGGAACGTAGCAACGCAGGAAGCGCAGGAACGCAGGAGCGCCCCCAACGGCTCCGTTCAGCGGTCCGTGGCTCCGGCCGGAGCGGTCCCCAGGATCGTCTCCACCGCACGGCTGATCTCGTCCCCCGTGAGATCCGCCCGCGCGGTCAGTCGCAGCCGGGAGATGCCGTCCGGCACGGACGGCGGCCGGAAGCACCCCACGGACAGACCTGCCTCGCGGCAGTCGGCGGCCCAGCGCAGTGCCGCCGAAGCCGACGGGGCCCGTACCGACACCACGGCCGCGTCCGGCCGGGCCGCGGTCAGGCCGGACGCGGTGAGCCGCCCGTACAGTTCGGCGGCCACCGCGCGGGCCCGGTCCGCGCGTTCCGGTTCCCGCTGGAGCAGGCGCAGGGCGGCCAGTGCGGCGCCCGTCGCGGCCGGGGCCAGTCCGGTGTCGAAGATGAAGGTCCGCGCCGTGTTGACCAGGTGCCGGATCACCTTGGCCGGGCCGAGCACCGCACCGCCCTGGCTGCCCAGGGACTTCGAGAGGGTGAGCGTCGCGACCACCCCGGGAGCCCCCGCGAGACCGGCGGCGTGCAGCGCCCCGCGGCCGCCCTCGCCCAGGACCCCGAGGCCGTGCGCATCGTCCACGAGCAGGGCCGCACCCTCCGCCCGGCAGGCTTCGGCGTGGGCCGCCAGCGGGGCGGCGTCCCCGTCGACCGAGAACACCGAGTCGGTGACCAGCAGCGCCCGCCCCCGGTGGGCGGCGAGCGTCTTGCGGGCGGCCTCCGGGTCGCAGTGCGGGACGACGGCGGTGTCGGCGCGCGACAGCCGGCAGCCGTCCACGATCGAGGCGTGGTTGCCCGCGTCCGAGGCCACCAGGGTGCCCCGGTCGCTGAGCGCGGTGACGGCGGCCAGGTTGGCCGCGTACCCGGAGGAGAGGACCAGCGCCGCCTCGAACCCGCAGAAGGCGGCGAGCTCCCGCTCCAGCTCGGCGTGCAGTTCGGTGGTGCCGGTGACGAGGCGCGATCCGGTGGCCCCCGCGCCCCAGCGCTCGGCGGCCTCGCGCGCGCCCCGTACGGTCTCCGGGTGCCGGGACAGCCCGAGGTAGTCGTTGCTCGCGAGATCGAGGAGCGGGGAGTGCGCCGGCCGCGGACGCAGCGTCCGGACGAGTCCGGCCTGCTCCCTGGCCCGCTCCGCGTCGTCGATCCAGGAGAAGACGTCCGCGGGGGCGGGGGTGTGCTGGTGCGGCATCGACGGTCCTCGAGTTTTTGTCGGCAGTCCACAGACCTGCCCGACCCTAACCGCCCGTGACCCCTGCGTCAGGTGTGGCGATACACACACTCTCTTCCGGCCATGTTGTTCGATCTCTCCTTGGCCGGGAGTGCCCGGGTGGGACAGGATCGGCATCATGGACCTGCTGAACACCCTCGTGGACAAGGGGCTGCGGCGTGAGCTGCCGACCCGCGAAGAGGCACTCGCCGTGCTGGCGACCTCTGACGACGAACTGCTCGACGTGGTGGCCGCGGCCGGCAAGGTGCGCCGACAGTGGTTCGGACGCCGGGTCAAGCTGAACTACCTGGTCAACCTGAAGTCGGGGCTCTGCCCCGAGGACTGCTCGTACTGTTCCCAGCGACTGGGATCGAAGGCCGAGATCCTCAAGTACACGTGGCTGAAGCCCGACGAGGCCTCCCAGGCCGCGGCCGCCGGCGTCGCCGGCGGGGCGAAGCGGGTGTGCCTGGTGGCGAGCGGGCGCGGTCCGACGGACCGCGACGTGGACCGTGTCGGCAAGACGATCGCGGCCATCAAGGAGCAGAACGAGGGCGTCGAGGTGTGCGCCTGCCTCGGCCTGCTCTCGGACGGCCAGGCCGAGCGCCTGAAGGACGCGGGCGCGGATGCCTACAACCACAACCTCAACACCTCCGAGGCCACGTACGGCCAGATCACCAAGACCCACACCTACGCGGACCGGGTCGACACGGTGCAGAAGGCGCACGCGGCCGGCCTGTCGGCCTGCTCGGGCCTGATCGCGGGCATGGGCGAGAGCGACGAGGACCTCGTCGACGTCGTCTACGCCCTGCGCGAGCTCGACAGCGACTCGGTGCCGGTCAACTTCCTGATCCCCTTCGAGGGAACCCCGCTGGCCAAGGAGTGGAACCTCACCCCGCAGCGCGCCCTGCGCATCCTCGCGATGGTCCGCTTCGTCTGCCCCGACGTCGAGGTCCGGATCGCGGGCGGCCGCGAGGTGCACCTGCGCACCCTGCAGCCGCTGGCGCTGCACGTGGCGAACTCGATCTTCCTGGGCGACTACCTGACCAGCGAGGGCCAGGCCGGACAGGCCGACCTCGACATGATCGCGGACGCCGGTTTCGAGGTGGAGGGCGCCGGTACGACGACCCTGCCCGCGCACCGCTCCGAGGTCGCGGCGGCCACCGGTGGCTGCGGCTCGAAGAGCGCGGGCGCCTCGGTCTGCGGCTCCTCCGCCACGGCGGACGAGGCCGGCTGCGGTTCGGCGTGCGGCGGCTGCTCGGGGCACGCCGGGCACGAGGCCCCCGTACCGGTCCAGGCGGAGGCGGGCGACGTCCGCTCCGACCTGGTGGCGGTACGCCGCCGCGGCGCGGGAACGGATCTCGCTCCCAATGCCTGATCAGGCGGGGTCCCCGGAGACGGGCTCGCCCGACGCGCTGCCGGCCGCCGAACTGCTCGCGCTGGACCGGCAGCACGTCTGGCACCCGTACGGCCCGATGCCCGGGCGGCAGGAGCCGCTCGTCGTCGCCTCCGCCTCGGGGGTCCGCCTGCGGCTGGCCGAGCCGTCGCAGGGGCACGACGAGCTGGTCGACGGCATGTCCTCCTGGTGGTCGGCGATCCACGGGTACAACCACCCGGCGCTGAACGAGGCGGTCACCGGCCAGCTCGGCCGGATGTCGCACGTGATGTTCGGCGGGCTCACCCACGAGCCCGCCGTCCGGCTGGCCGCGAAGCTCGTCGAGCTCACCCCGGCCGGCCTGGAGCACGTCTTCCTCGCCGACTCGGGCTCGGTCTCGGTCGAGGTCGCGGTGAAGATGTGCCTGCAGTACTGGCGTTCGGTGGGCCGCCCCGAGAAGAGCCGCCTGCTCACCTGGCGGGGCGGCTACCACGGGGACACCTGGCAGCCGATGGCCGTCTGTGATCCCGAGGGCGGCATGCACGAGCTGTGGTCGGGCATCCTCCCGCGCCAGCTCTTCGCGGACGCCCCGCCGAGCGGGTTCTCCGCCCCGGTGGACGAGTCCTACGTCGCCCACCTGCGCTCCCTGTTCTCCGCGCACGCGGACGAACTGGCGGCCGTGATCGTGGAGCCGGTGGTCCAGGGCGCGGGCGGCATGCGCTTCCACAACCCGGGCTACCTCCGGGTGCTGCGGGAGCTGTGCGACGAGTTCGACGTGCTGCTGATCCTCGACGAGATCGCCACGGGCTTCGGCCGCACGGGCGCGCTGTTCGCGGCCGACCACGCCGGGATCACCCCGGACGTGATGTGCCTGGGCAAGGCGCTGACCGGCGGTTACCTCACCCTCGCGGCCACGCTGTGCACGGAGCGGGTCGCGGACGGCATCTCGCAGGGCGAGGTCCCGGTCCTGGCCCACGGGCCGACCTTCATGGGCAACCCGCTGGCCACCTCGGTGGCCCTGGCCTCCATCGACCTGCTGCTGGGTCAGGACTGGCAGGGCGAGATCAAGCGCATCGAGGCGGGCCTGCTGGAGGGCCTGGCCCCGGCCGCGGACCTGCCGGGCGTCCGGGAGGTACGGGTCCTCGGCGCGATCGGCGTCATCCAGCTCGACCACCCGGTCGACATGGCCCGCGCCACGGCGGCGGCCGTCCGGGAGGGCGTCTGGCTGCGCCCGTTCCGGGACCTGATCTACACGATGCCGCCGTTCGTGACGGCCGACGCCGACGTGGCCCGCATCTGCCGGGCCGTGGTCGCCGCCGCGAAGGAGGCCTGACATGACGGTACTGATGGTCTCGGGGACGGGTACCGAGATCGGCAAGACGGTCGTCACCTCGGCCGTCGCGGCGGCCGCGCTCGCAGCGGGCCTCTCGGTGGCCGTGCTGAAGCCGGCCCAGACGGGCGTCGGCCCGGACGAGCCCGGGGACGCGGCGGAGGTCGGCCGGCTGGCCGGCTCCGCCGTCACCGCGAGGGAACTGGCCCGCTATCCGGAGCCGCTGGCCCCGGACACGGCGGCCCGGCGCTCGGGTCTCCCGACGGTCTCCCCGGAGCGGATCGCCGAGGCGGCCCGCGAGCTCGCCCTCTCCCACGACCTGGTCCTGGTCGAGGGCGCGGGCGGCCTCCTGGTCCGCTTCGACGAGTCCGGCCACACCCTGGCGGACGCGGCCCGCCTGCTCGGCGCCCCGGTGCTGATCGTGGCTCCGGCCGGGCTCGGCACCCTCAACTCCACCGCCCTCACGGCGGAAGCCCTCCGGGCCCGCGGCCTGACCTCCCCGGGCGTGGTGATCGGCAGCTGGCCGGCCGAACCCGACCTGGCCTCCCGCTGCAACCTGGCCGACCTGCCCTCGGTCTCCGACCTCCCCCTCCTGGGCATGGTCCCGGCCGGCGCGGGCACCCTCCCCCCGGCGGCCTTCCGCACCTCGGCGCCCGGCTGGCTCGCCGCCGCCCTCCACGGCACCTGGTCGGCGCCCGCCGGCTGAACCCGCCTCCGCGGGCGGACCCGGCGGCAAGGCCCCGTACGGGGTCCGCCGCCCGGTCCGTAGGGCCGGACGGGGGAACGGACCGTGCCGCGCGGCCTCCCCGCGGTGTCGTGGTGGGGAGTCGCGGCGGGGCGGATGAGTATCGGCGCGTGGGCTTCCTCGTACCGGTCCTCTTCGCGCTGTTCGCGGCGCTCAGCAACGCGCTCGCGACCGTGCTCCAGCGGCGGGCGTCGCTCACCGTGCCGCAGAGCGACGGATTCCGCTTCGGGCTGGTGCTCGACCTGCTGCGCCGGCCGCTGTGGATCGGCGGCATCCTGGCCGTGATCGCGGCCGGTGTCGGGCAGGCCGTGGCGCTCGCCACCGGCGCGCTGGCCCTCGTACAGCCCCTGTTCGTGCTGGAGCTGCCGCTCGCGCTCCTGATCGCCTCGCTGGTGACGCGGACCCGGATGCCGGGGCCCTTGTGGCTCGCCGTGGGAGGCGTGGTGGCCGGGCTCGGAATCGTCCTGGTGGCCGCCTCGCCGGCGGGGAACCGTACGGACGTTCCCGCCGACCGGTGGGTCCTGGCCCTGGTGGCGTGTGCGGGGGCGGTGGCGGTGCTCGCCGTGCTCGGGCTGCGGCGGCGGCCCGGCCGGATGCGGGCCGGATGCCTCGGCGCGGCCACCGCCGTCTGCTACGCGCTGACCGCCGCGCTGATGAAGTCGGCCATGCACGTGCTCGACGGGGACGGCGTCGGCGCCTTCCTGCGCACCTGGGAGACCTACGCCTTCGCCGCGACGGGCATCTGCGCCCTCCTGCTCCTCGAACACGCCATGCAGGGCGGCCCGCTGGTCGCCTCGCAGCCCGCACTGACGCTCGGGGACGCGGGCGTCAGCGTCGCGCTGGGCGTGCTGCTGTACGAGGAGCACCTGCGGACCCACTGGTGGTTGCTCCCGCAGCTGCTGGGCCTGTCCCTGATCTGCGCCGGCGTACTCGCCCTGGCCAGGGACGGCTCGGGCGCCGATGCCGACGCGACGTGAGCCGACGGCTCCGGCCCCTGCGGGGTCATTGGCGGGGTCACCGGCGGGGTCAGTGACCTCCGCGGGGCTCCAGGCAGCCGCCCTCGACATACACCCCGTGGGCCTCCACGGTCAGCGGCGGGCCGAGCCGTCCCGTCACGCACGGGCCGCTCTCGGGGACCGACAGGACGAAGGAGACGTTCACCGCCCCGGATCCGTACACGCCCCCGGAGTCGAATCCGTACCCCAGCCCGGTCAGGACCGCGCGGACCTCCTCCACCGTGTGCGGCGCACCCTTCCCGCCGGATCCGCCGGCCACCGCCGCCTTGATCCGTGCGGCGTGCGCGTCGCCCCGGCAGCGGGCCCCGGGGGTGAGCTGCGCCTGCTGTTTGAAGGCGTGGTTCTCCGCGTACTTGCGCGCCTCGGGATCCGCGGGCAGCTCTCCCGCCGTGGCCCCGGGGCTCGCGCCGCCCGTCGCCACGTCGGCGCACCGTGCCGCGATGGCGGGGAACAGCGCGTCGTGGCGCGCGACCGCCGCGACCGCCTGGGCCGCGTAGTCCACGGAGGGGGTCACGGACGGCGCCGGGGGCTCCGCCGCGTCCCCGGCCCCCGCGGTCCGCGTGCCGCAGCCGGTCAGCACGATCGCTCCCGCGGCGAGGAGCAGGACCCCGGCCGTACGGGGCGTCACGCCGTCTCCACCAGCGGCTTGACCCAGCGCCGCCAGCGGTCCTCACGGTGGTAGCCGGCCGCGGCCCACGCCCGCTGCGCGCGTTCGTTCGCTTCCAGGACCATCGCGTCGCCGCGGCGGCCCCCGACGGCGACGAAGCGCCGCTCGGCCGCCTCCAGGAGCGCCGTGGCGATCCCCTGGCGGCGATGGGACGGCAGTACGGCGAGCCGGTACAGCGACGCCCGCCAGCCGTCCCAGCCGGCGATCACGGACCCGACGAGGACCCCGTCGAGTTCGGCGAGGATCAGAGCCTCGGGATCACGGGTGACGAGCCGGGTCACGCCGTCCGCGTCGTCCGTGATCGACGTGCCCTCCGCCGCTTCCTTCCAGAAGGCGAGCACGGTCTCGGCGTCGGCCGGCACGGCGGCCCGTATGTGCAGATCGGTCATGTCCCGGAGCCAAGCACGACCGCCCGGGGCCTCGCCACCGACTTCCGCCTGCCGAGACGTACGGCGGGCACACCCGCGCCCGTCTCCCGGACGCCGACGCGGGTGGGATGCGAAGATCGTTCACATCCGGCCCCGTCGGGGCATCACGTCTGCACGCCGTCAGGGCGTCAGGACGGGGTGGTCCGCCGAAGGAATGATCCGCCCACTTTGCTCTTCCTTTACCCTGTAGGCAGCTGTTCCACTCCTCCCCCGAACGAAAGGTGTGAGCGTCCGTCCATGGGCGAGCCTCCCAGTCCCCTCCCTTCCCGTCCGCGACAGCGCGCGACACCCCTCCCCCTGGCTGATCATGGGACGGAGGTGAAGGACCGATGACCGAAGTGCTCCTGCTCGTCGTGGCGCTGCTGCTCTGCCTTGCCTGCGGAGTCTTCGTCGCGGCCGAGTTCTCGCTGACCACCATCGAGCGCAGCGAACTGGAACGGGCCGTCGAGCGCGGCGAGCGCGGCGCCGACAGCGCCCTGGCCGCAGTCCGCAGCCTGACGTTCCAGCTCTCCGGCGCCCAGCTCGGCATCACCGTGACCGGCCTGGTCATCGGCATGATCTCCAAGCCCTCGATCGCCGCCCTCCTCAAGGGCCCCTTCGAGGCCATGGGGCTGTCCGCCGGGGCCGCGTCCTCCACCGCCCTGGTCCTCGGCACCGTGCTGTCGACCGTCGTCCTGATGGTCGTGGGCGAGCTCGTGCCCAAGAACTGGGCGATCTCCTCCCCGCTGGCCGTCGCCAAGCGGGTCGCCACCTTCCAGCGGGTCTTCAGCCGTGCCTTCAGGCCCCTCATCAGCCATCTGAACACCACGGCGAACCACATGGTCCGCCGGTTCGGCATGGAGCCCGCCGAGGAGCTCGCCTCGGCGCGCACCCCGCAGGAGCTGGCGGCCCTGGCCCGGCACTCCGCGCGGGCCGGCGCCCTGGAGAAGGACACCGCCGAGCTGTTCATGCGGACCTTGAACCTCGCCGACCTGACCGCGGAGAACGTCATGACCCCGCGGGTGCAGGTCACCGCCCTCGACCTGCAGACCACCGCCGAGGACGTGGCGAACGCGACGCTCGCCACCGGCCTCTCCCGGTTCCCCGTCTACCGGGGCAGCCTCGACAGCGTCGTCGGCACCGTCCACATCAAGGACGTACTGGCCCTGCCGGCGGAGGAGCGGCACCGCACCCCGGTGTCGCAGCTGCTGCGCGAACCCCTCCTCGTACCGGAGTCGCTGACCGTGGACCGGCTGCTGGACCGGCTGTCCGGCAAGCAGACGATGGCCGTGGTCATCGACGAGTACGGCGGCACGGCCGGTGTGGCCACGCTGGAGGACATCGTCGAAGAGGTCGTCGGCGAGGTCCGCGACGAGCACGACCCGCACGAGACCCCCGACCTGGCCCCGGCCGGTGAGGACGAATCCGGGCGCGCCCTGTTCTCCGCGGACGGCTCCGCGCGCACCGACCAGCTCCAGCGGATCGGGCTGCGCGTGCCGGACGGCCCGTACGAGACGCTGGCCGGTCTGATAGCGACCGAGCTGGGCCGGATCCCGATGGTCGGCGACAGCCTGGAGCTCGACGGCTGGCGGCTGGACGTGGTGGACGCGAGTGGGCGGCGGGCCGCGCGGGTGCTCTTGCACGTGCCGGTCGAACCGACCCCCGGTGATGGTGTGGAGGAGGCCCGATGACCGCCGTCCAGTTGCTGATCGGCCTGGCGACCCTCGTCGTCAACGCCTTCTTCGTCGGCGCGGAGTTCGCCATGATCTCCGTGCGGCGCAGCCAGATCGAGACGCATGCCGAGCAGGGTGACCGCAGGGCGCGCGCCGTTCTGTGGGGCCTGGAGCACGTGTCGGCGCTCATGGCGGCCGCCCAGCTGGGCATCACGCTGTGCACCCTGGTGCTGGGTGTGGTGGCCGAGCCGGCCATCGCCCACCTGCTGACCCCGGCGTTCGACTTCTTCGGGGTGCCGTCCGGGCTGACCCACGCGATCTCCTTCGTGGTGGCGCTGGCCCTGGCCACGTACCTGCACATGCTCTTCGGCGAGATGCTGCCGAAGAACGTCGCGCTGGCCGAGCCGGTGCGGACCGCCCTGGTGCTGGGGCCGCCGCTGGTGACCCTCACCCGGGGGCTGCGGCCGGTGATCTTCGCGATCAACGCCTTCGCCAACGCCCTGCTGCGCCTGCTGCGGGTGGAGGTCAAGGACGAGGTCGCGGCGACCTTCTCGGACGACGAGCTGGCCCGGATCGTCAAGGACTCCAGCGACGCGGGACTCATCGACGACCGTGCGAGCGAGCGGCTGCACGACGCCCTGGAGCTGGGGCGGAGGCCGGTGACCGATGTGGTGCTGCCGGCGGACCGGGTGGTCCCGGCCCGCGAGGGCATCACACCGGCCGGACTGGAGCGGCTGTCGGCCGAGTCGGGGTACTCCCGGTTCCCGATGATCGACGCACAGGGCCGGATCCTGGGATACCTGCACGTCAAGGACGCACTGGACGCGACGGAGCGGGACGAGCCCTTCCCGGTCACCGCACTGCGGCCGATCGCGCAGGTCCGGGCGGAGACTCCGCTGGACGACGTGCTCACCGCGATGCGGCGCAGCCGTACGCACCTGGCGGCGGTGCTCGCTCCGGACGGGGTCATGACGGGCCTGGTCACGATGGAGGACGTGCTGCGGGAGCTGTTCGGCCGGCCGGCTTCGACGTAGCGGCAGGAGCGCCGCCCGTTCGCCGCGGTCCCCCCGGCCCGCCTGCGGGACGGGGGTACCGCGCGGTAGCATCGCTCCCGCCATGGAGATGAATGTGCGTTACACCAGTTTCGTCGCGGTCGGCGACTCCTTCACCGAGGGCATGTCGGACCTGCTCCCCGACGGCTCCTACCGGGGCTGGGCCGATCTGCTCGCCGACCGCCTCGCCGCCCGCGAGCCGGGCTTCCGCTACGCGAACCTCGCGGTCCGCGGCAAGCTGATCGGACAGATCGCCGGGGAGCAGGCGCCCGCGGCCGCGGAGATGGGCGCCGATCTGGTGACCCTGGTCGGCGGGCTCAACGACACCCTGCGCCCCAAGGTGGACATGGGCCGGGTGCGCGGGCACCTGGAGGAGGCCGTCGGCCTGCTGGCGCCCTCCTGCGGGACGCTGGTCCTGATGCGCTCGCCGGGCCGCAACGGACCCGTGATGGAACGTTTCCGTCCGCGCATGGAGGAGCTCTTCGTCATCATCGAGGAGCTCGCCGCGCGGCACGGCGCCCTCGTGGTCGACCTGTACGGGTCCGATGCGCTCGGCGATCCGCGGATGTGGGACGTGGACCGGCTGCACCTGACGGCCGAAGGTCACCGCAGGGTCGCGGAGGCGGTCTGGCAGACCCTGGGACTGCCGCCCGAGGCGGACTGGAACGCCGGGCTGCCGCCCGCCGTGCCCCCCGGCTGGACCGCGCGCCGCTCGCAGGACCTCAGCTTCGCCCGGCAGCACCTGCTGCCCTGGGTCGGCCGACGCCTGACGGGCCGCTCCAGCGGGGACGGCCGCCCCGCCAAGCGCCCGGAACTGCTGCCGTACGAGGCTCCGGCGGGCGACCGGCTCGTATAGCCCGCGGGGTGCCCGTGACCGCCCGGGGGTCGCCCCGGGTGGGCACGGGCCGCCCCCGCCCGCTCTCGTAGCAAGGCACAATCCGGGCCGGGTCCCCTACCTGCGTAAACGCACAGCCGAGGCCCAAGTAGAATCCCTACACGTGACTGCCAAGCCCCGCATCCCCAATGTCCTGGCCGGCCGCTACGCCTCCGCGGAGCTCGCCGTCCTGTGGTCCCCCGAGTACAAGGTGACGCTGGAGCGGCGGCTGTGGCTCGCCGTGCTCCGCGCCCAGAAGGATCTCGGCATCGAGGTCCCCGACGAGGCCCTCGCCGACTACGAGCGCGTCCTGGAGACCGTCGACCTCGCCTCCATCGCCGAGCGCGAGAAGATCACCCGGCACGACGTGAAGGCCCGCATCGAGGAGTTCAACGCCCTCGCCGGCCACGAGCACGTCCACAAGGGCATGACCTCCCGCGACCTCACCGAGAACGTCGAGCAGCTCCAGATCCGGCTCTCGCTGGAACTGGTCCGGGACCGCACGGTCGCCGTCCTCGCCCGCCTCGGCAAGCTGGCCGGCGAGCACGCCGAGCTGGTCATGGCCGGCCGCTCCCACAACGTCGCCGCTCAGGCGACCACCCTGGGCAAGCGCTTCGCCACCGCGGCCGACGAGCTGCTGGTCGCGTACGGCCGCCTGGACGACCTGCTGACCCGCTACCCGCTGCGCGGCATCAAGGGCCCGGTCGGCACCTCGCAGGACATGCTCGACCTGCTGGGCGGCGACGCCGCGAAGCTGGCCGACCTGGAGCAGCGGATCGCGGCCCACCTCGGCTTCGGCCAGGCCTTCACCTCGGTCGGCCAGGTCTACCCGCGCTCGCTCGACTACGACGTGGTCACCGCCCTGGTGCAGCTGGCCGCGGCACCGTCCTCCATCGCCAAGACGATCCGCCTGATGGCCGGCCACGAGCTGGTGACCGAGGGCTTCAAGCCCGGCCAGGTCGGCTCCTCCGCGATGCCGCACAAGATGAACACCCGCTCCTGCGAGCGCGTGAACGGCCTGATGGTCATCCTGCGCGGCTACGCGTCGATGACCGGCGAGCTGGCCGGCGACCAGTGGAACGAGGGCGACGTCTCCTGCTCCGTGGTCCGCCGGGTCGCGCTGCCCGACGCGTTCTTCGCTCTCGACGGCCTGATGGAGACCTTCCTGACGGTCCTCGACGAGTTCGGCGCCTTCCCGGCCGTCGTGGCCCGCGAGCTGGACCGCTACCTCCCCTTCCTCGCCACCACGAAGGTCCTGATGGGCGCCGTGCGGGCCGGGGTGGGCCGCGAGTCCGCCCACGAGGTCATCAAGGAGCACGCGGTGGCCTCCGCGCTCGCCATGCGCGAGCAGGGTGCCGAGCGCAACGAGCTGCTGGAGAAGCTGGCCGCCGACGAGCGCATGCCGCTCGACCGGGCCCAGCTGGACGCCCTGATGGCCGACAAGCTCTCCTTCACCGGCGCGGCGGGCGACCAGGTCGCCGCGGTGATCGCGCGCATCGAGGAGATCTCCAAGGAGCACCCCGAGGCCGCCGGCTACACCCCCGGGGCGATCCTCTGACCCCCGAAGAGCTGAACGCCGCCCGTGACCGCGTCCTCCCGGACGTGGTCGCGGGCGGTCTTCGTGTCCTCTTCTGCGGCATCAACCCGGGCCTCCTCTCCGCCGCGACGGGCCACCACTTCGCCCGCCCCGGCAACCGCTTCTGGCCGGTCCTGCACATGTCGGGCTTCACCCCGCGACTCCTCTCCCCCTCCGAGCAGGAGGAACTGCCGACCTACCGCCTCGGCATCACGAACGTCGTGGCCCGCGCCACGGCCCGCGCCGACGAGCTGAGCGCCGAGGAGTTCCGCGAGGGCGGCCGCATCCTGACGGCCAAGGTAGAGCTCCTGCGCCCCCAATGGCTGGCCGTGGTCGGAGTCACCGCCTACCGCACCGCCTTCGGCGACCGGAAGGCCCTGATCGGCCCCCAGGACCGGACCATCGGCGCCACGCGGATCTGGGCCCTGCCCAACCCCAGCGGCCTCAACGCCCGCTGGACCGCCGCCGCCATGGCCCAGGAGTACGGCCGCCTGCGCGCGGCCGCCGAGTCCGCCGATCCCGCCGGCGTCGATCCGTAGACCGCCCGGCCGCCCCGGCCGCCCCGCGACGGGCATCTATCATCCGGGGATGATCATCAAGCCGATCGAACTCGTGATATTCGACTGCGACGGGGTGCTCGTCGACAGCGAACGCATAGCCGCCCGTGTCCAGGTCGCCCTGGGCGGGGAGCTCGGCTGGCCGCTCACCGAGGCCGAGGTCATCGACCGGTTCATCGGACGCTCCTCCGCCTCCATCCGCGAACAGATCGCCGGCCGGCTCGGTCCCGAGGTGGCCGCCCACTGGTGGGACCGGTTCGAGCAACTCCACCGGGAGGCGGTGGACTCGGGGCTGTCCCCCGTGGAGGGTCTGCCCCAGGCGCTCGACGCGATCACCCTGCCGACGTGCGTCGCCTCCAGCGGCTCGCACGAGAAGATGCGGCACACCCTCGGCCGGACGGGCCTCTACGCACGCTTCGAGGGCCGCATCCACAGCGCCACCGAGGTCTCCCACGGCAAGCCCGCCCCGGACCTCTTCCTGTACGCCGCCCGGCGGATGGGCGTGGATCCCGCCGCCTGCGCGGTCGTCGAGGACAGCCGCCCCGGCGTCCAGGCGGCCCGCGCCGCCGGGATGCGGGCCTTCGGCTACGCCGGCGGGCTGACCCCCGCCGAGCAGCTCGAAGGTCCTGGGACCGTCGTCTTCGACGACATGCGCCAACTCCCCGCCCTCCTCACCGGCCACTGACCCCGCCGGGCGGCGGGGTCCGGACAGCCGCTCCGGCGTCAGGCGTCCCGCCGCCTCACCGACAGCCAGCCGCCGGCGAGGGCGGCCAGCGCCCACAGGGCGAGCACACCGAGCCCGGTCCAGGGGGCGAGGCCCACCGAGGTGTCCAGCCGCATCATCATCTGCCCCGCGCGGTCCGGCAGGTACCCGGCGACGCCTTCGGTGGCCTGGCCGATGACGAACGACAGGATCAGCACGAAGGGTATGAGCAGGCTCAGGACGGCCGAAGCACTGCGCAGCACGGCCGTCAGTCCGGCCGCCAGCAGGGCCATCAGCGCGAGGTACGCTCCGCAGCCGAAGATCGCGCGGTAGGTGCCCGGGCTGCCCAGTTCCAGGGTGTAGGGACCCATGAACGCCTGTCCGCCGACGAAGGCGGCCAGTCCGGTGAACTGTCCGACCACGAAGGCCAGTCCGCCCACCATGGCCATCTTCGACAGGTAGAGCCGCGTCCGGTCCGGCACCGCGGTCAGGGACGTGCGCAGGGCGCCGTTGTGGAATTCCGAGGACAGCGCGGTCGCACCGAAGGCGAAGGCCGCTATCTGGCCGAAGTTGAGGCCGTAGAAGGCCGCGAGGAGCGGATCCTCTCCCATGCTGCCGGCTTCCTCCGTGCCGATCATCGCCGCGGTCAGCATCTGGATGCCCACCGTGGCGACGAAGACGGCTATCAGCGCCCCGAAGGTGCCGCGAAGGGACCGTATCTTGATCCATTCCGAGTGCAGGACGGGGACGGTGGGCAGAGCGGTGCTCATGGGGAGGCCTCCTTGGAAGGGGTGGGTCAGTGGGTGGCGGCGAACTGGGCGCTGTCCGCGGTGAGATCGAGGTAGGCCTGCTCCAGGGAAGCCCGCTCGTCGATCAGTTCCAGCATCGGGATGCCTTCGCGGGCGGCGATGACGCCGAGCTGCTCGGCCTGCATGCCGTCCACGGTCCACCGCCCGCCCTCGGCGGTGACCAGCTCGAAGTCGTCCCGTGCCAGGGTGGCCCGGAGCCGGACGGGGTCCGTGGTGCGCAGCCGCACCCTCGGGGTGCTGCGGGAGTCGATGAACTCCTCTATGGAGGTGTCGGCCAGCAGCCTGCCCCGCCCCAGCACGATCAGGTGGTCGACGAGGGCCGCCGTCTCCGTCATCAGGTGGCTGGAGACGAGGACCGTGCGCCCCTCGGCGGCCAGGCCGCGCATGAGCTCGCGGATCCAGATGATGCCCTCGGGGTCGAGCCCGTTGGTGGGCTCGTCCAGGAGGAGCACTTCCGGGTCTCCGAGCAGCGCGGCCGCTATGCCGAGGCGCTGACGCATGCCCAGGGAGAAGGTCTTGATCCGCCGCTTGGCCGCCGAGGCGATCCCCGACTGCTCCAGGACCGCTTCCACCCGGCTCATCGGGATGCGGTTGGCCGCGGCGAGGAAACGCAGGTGGTCCCGGGCGGTGCGGCCGCCGTGCGCCGACTGTGCGTCCAGCAGGGCCCCGACCGTGTGGAGGGGGTCGGAAAGGTCGGTGAACCGCCGGCCGCCGATGGTGGCCGTGCCGGAGGTGATCCGGTCCAGGCCCAGCAGCAGCCTCATCGTGGTCGACTTCCCGGCCCCGTTGGGCCCGAGGAAGCCGGTGACACGGCCGGGCATGACATCGAAGGTGAGGTGGTCCACGG
Organism: Streptomyces sp. NBC_00193; assembly: GCF_026342735.1. Classification (GTDB taxonomy): domain Bacteria; phylum Actinomycetota; class Actinomycetes; order Streptomycetales; family Streptomycetaceae; genus Streptomyces; species Streptomyces stoeckheimensis. The sequence continues at coordinate 5,746,127 of NZ_JAPEMM010000001.1, read as the reverse complement.
CCCTGGTCCGGCCGAATTCCTTGGTCAGTTCTCGGATCTCGATGCTGTTCATGTCTCAAGGTTCGCCGCCGGCCCCACCCCTCTTCCTCCCCCATGCGAGGGTTCCTTCTCCCCCACGTGGGGGAGGAGGCGCACCGCCCCGAACTGCGACGATGTGGGGATGCACCGATTGTTCCGCGCCGCGCTGCGCCCAGTGACCTACTCGCGCTGGGTGCATCTGTGCGTGCCCATCCTGATGTTGGCCGTCTGGATGTTCATCGAGCCCGAGGCTCCGTGGGTACCGCTCGTCCTCGTGATACCGCTGGGACTGCTCCCCTGGATGCGGGTGGCCGAAGGACTCCAGGCGCAGTTCCTCCTCACTCCCTCCGAGCGCAACGCCCGAGGTACGCAGGAGGCCGAGGAGATCAGCTTCAGCACCGTCGGGTCCCAGACGTGGACCGACCGCTGGCGGACCTTGCTGTGGCTGGAGATACGACTCGTCGTCTCCCTCGCCACGATGATGGCCACGGTGTGGCTGCCGATGCTGACGCTCCAACTGGTCACGGCCGGACTCGGCAGCAGGGTCAGCTCCGAGAACGTGATACCCGCCGGATTCCCGGTCTGGGCTGCGTGGGCGCTGGCTCCGGTGCCGCCGGTCCTCCTGATCGTCGTCGTGGTCCTGCTCGGCGACATGATCACGGCCATCGCCCGCCGTCTGCTGGGGCCTTCGGCCGCGGAGCGGCTCACCGCCCTGGAGGTGCGCACCGAGCAGCTGTTGGAGCGCACCCGCATCGCGCGGGAACTGCACGACTCCATCGGACACGCCCTGACGGTGGCCGTCGTCCAGGCGGGGGCCGCACGGGCGGCGGGCGATCCGGAGTTCACGGACCGCGCGCTGAGCGCGATCGAGGAGACGGGCCGGGCCGCGCTGGAGGACCTGGACCGGGTGCTGCGCGTCCTGCGCGAGTCCGGCCAGCGGCCCTCCCAGCGGCCGACCCTGGTGGAGGCCGACCGGCTGTTCGAGTCCGCGCGCGCCTCGGGCGCCACCGTCGACGCGCAACTGGTCGGCCCGCTCGACCAGTTGCCCGACCCCGTGAGCCAGGAGGGGTACCGGATCCTGCAGGAGGCGCTGACCAATGTGCTGCGGCACTGCGGTCCCGTGCCGGTACGGGTGCGGATCGGCATGGTCGCCGACCGGCTGGACCTGGAGGTGACCAATCCGCTGCCGGACCGGCCCTCCGTCATGACCGGCGGCGGCACTGGACTGCGCGGGATGCGGGAGCGGGCCGCCCTGCTCGGCGGGGACACCGAGACCGGGCCGTACAAGGGGGGTTGGAGGGTGCGCACGCGGCTGCCGCTGGAGCGAATACGCTGACCGGATGCCGGTTACCGTACTGCTCGTCGACGACGAACCCCTGGTGCGCGCGGGTCTGCGCGCCGTCCTGGACGCCCAGCCCGACATCGAGGTGATCGGCGAGGCCGCCGACGGCGCCGCGGTGGTCCCGCTCGTGCGGCAACTGCGCCCCGACGTCGTGGCGATGGACGTGCGGATGCCGCTGCTCGACGGGATCGAGGCGACCCGTGCGGTCCTGCGGAGCGTGGACTCGCCGCCGAAGATCCTCGTGGTCACCACCTTCGAGAACGACGAGTACGTCTACCAGGCGCTGCGGGCCGGCGCGGACGGGTTCCTGCTGAAGCGGGCCCGTCCGTCGGAGATCGTGCACGCGGTCCGGCTGGTGGCGGAGGGCGAGACGCTGCTCTTCCCCTCGGCGGTCCGCTCGCTGGCCGCCGAGTACGGGAACCGGCAGGCGCGGACGGTACTGGAGCGGGCGGCACTGACCGAGCGCGAGGAGGCCGTGCTCCGGCTGATGGCCAAGGGGCTGACCAACATCGAGATCGCCCGCGAGCTGATCGTGGGCACCGAGACGGTGAAGTCCCACGTCAGCGCGATCCTGGCGAAGCTGGGGGCGCGCGACCGGACCCAGGCCGTCATCACCGCGTACGAGTCCGGGTTCGTCGCTCCGGCATGACCGACCCCCGAGGGGAAGGGCTGATTCCGGCCGATGGGGGGCCGCTTCTCGCCGCCGCGGCCGGTGCGCAGTACGATCCGGCTGACACGCTCGCTAGCTGGGAGGACACACGTTGGGGCAGCTGACCGGCGGGGACCCCTCTCTGCTGCGGCGGATCAACTCCGCCGTGGTGCTGCGGGCCCTGCGTGCGGCCGAATCGCCGACGCTCACTGACCTCACCCGGGTCACCGGGCTCTCGCGGCCCACCGTCGAGGGGGTCGTCGAAGGACTCATCGGGACGGGCCTGGTCGTCGAGGCGGGCGCGGAGGAGGGTGCGCGGCGCCAGGGACGCCCGGCCAGACGGTTCCGTTTCCGCGCGGAGGCGGGGCACCTGCTCGGTGTGGAGATCGGCGCGCACCGGATCGCGGTGCTGCTGTCAGGTCTGGACGGCCGGGTCATCGGCGCCGGCACCAAGGAGGTCGCCGAGACGGCCTCCGCCGACGAACGGATCGAACGGGTCCGCAGTGCGGTGGCCGACCTGCTGCGTCGTGCCGGGGTCCCCCGGGACTCCCTGCGGGCGGTCGGCGTCGGCAGCCCCGGGATCGTGGAGGCCGACGGCACGGTCCGCCTCGGCACGGCCCTGCCCGGCTGGACCGGGCTCCCGCTCGGGGAACGGCTCCGCCGCTCGTTCCGCTGCCCGGTGCAGGTGGAGAACGACGCCAACGCCGCGGCCGTCGCCGAGCACTGGAAGGGCGCCGCGACCGACACCGACGACATGGTCTTCGTGATGGCCGGGCTCAGCCCCGGAGCGGGCTCCCTGATCGGGGGCCGGCTGCACCGCGGCTTCGGCGGGGCGGCCGGGGAGATCGGCGCACTGCACCTGCTGGGACGTGAGGTCACGCCCGAGAAGCTGCTGTCGACGACCGGCGAACCCCTGCACCCGCTGGACGAGCGCGCGGTGGCGGAGGTCTTCGCGATGGCCAAGCGCGGGGACGTGGGAGCGGTGGCCGCGGTGGAGCGGTTCATCCAGCGCCTGGTCCACGACGTGGCCGCGCTGGTCCTGGCGATGGATCCGGAGCTGGTCGTGGTCGGCGGCTGGGCGGCCGGACTGGACGGGGTACTGGATCCCCTCCGCCGGGAGCTGGAGCGCTACTGCCTGCGCCCGCCGCGCGTGGCGCTGTCCCTGCTGGGCGAGGCGGCGGTGGCCACGGGAGCGTTGCGGTTGGCGCTGGACCACGTGGAGGAAGAACTGTTCGCGGTGGAGAAGACGGTCACCGCCCGGCGCCGCTGATTTCCTCCGGGGCGGCGCGGTTCCCCTCCTGGGGCGCTACGGATACCGGTCCGCGCAGCCGCCGGCGCCGCCGCCTCCGGGGCTGCGGACCACGCACGCACGCGAGCGGGGCCGCCACGATGTGGCGGCCCCGCTCGGCAGGTGGTGGGCACGCGGTCAGGAAGCGACCCGCGTGTCGTGGGTGATCTGCACATCGCCCGAGTCGCCGAAGGTCAGCCGGCAGGTGTCCGCCCGGTAGGTGGCCACCGAGACGGCCGCCGTGCCCGCCACCGTGAAGTAGCGGGTGGTGACCAGCAGGACCGGGGCGCCGGGCAGGCGGTCCAGTTCCTTCGCGTCCTCGGGGCGGGCGGAGCCGAGCTCCACCGAGCGGTCCTGTCCGTCGAGGGCCAGCTTCTGCAGCTCGCGCATGACGGCGCGGGCACGCGCCGGACCGGCCGGGGCGTCGATCGCGGAGAGGCCGGGCACCGAGGAGGCAGGCACGTACAGCAGCTCGGCGGCGAGGACCTGGCCGTGCTCGACGCGGCTGCGGCGTACCGCGAGCACCATCTCGCCGGGGGCGGTCCCGAGGAGCTTCAGGAGGGCGGGGGACAGCACGGCCTCCTCCGCCGCGTCCACGGGCTCCCACCCGTCGACGCTCTCGCCGGGCCAGCTGTGCTGCGCGCCGCCGACGTCGACGCCGACGCGCGGCGGGGCGACGGTGGTGCCGACGCCCCGGCGGCGCTGGAGGCGGCCTTCGAGCTCGAGCTGCTCCAGGGCCTGGCGCAGGGTCGCCCGGGCGACACCGAAGCGGGCGGCGAGCTCGCGCTCGTTCGGCAGGATCTCGCCCACGGCGAAGTCCTGGTCGAGCGCCTCACTGAGGACGGTCTTGAGGTGCAAGTACTTCGGCTCCGGCACCGATTCGAGCTGCATGGTCCCCACCCTGACTCCTCCTGCAATCGCCGCACTCGCCGTGTTCCAGCGTGAGTTCCGCGCCTTTGTTTATTAAAGGTTCCTGCACTATGCCTGCGACGATAGGACGGCGCACCCCCTTGGTCAAGACCAATGCTCACCGCTTTACCGGGCAGATCGGGCATATGCATCAAGCTGTTCACGGGATGTTCGCGAGGACCGCAAAGGACGCTGCGAAAGCCGAAGTCCTGCCCCCTGGGGCTACCGGGCGGTAACCAGTCGGGAGACACTACTGACAAGCCGTCTCACACGGCCGCCGAAGCCGCCCGACCCCCGACGAGGAGCAGCATGACCGCCACGGTCTCCTTCACGATCGATTCGCCGCTGGGCCCCCGCACCACCACCGCCGCCTACGAGCGCAAGGGCGCGGGCGAGCCGCTCCTGCTGCTCCACGGCATCGGCCACCACCTCCAGGCCTGGCGCCCGGTGACCGGCGTCCTGGCCGCCGAGTACGACGTGATCGCCGTCGACCTGCCCGGCTTCGGCGCCTCGGAGCCGCTGCCGCACGGGGTTCCGTACGATCTGGGCACCATCGCCCCGGCGCTCGGCGCGCTCTGCACGGCGCTCGGGATCGAGCGGCCGCACGTCGCGGGGAACTCCCTCGGCGGGCTGCTCGCCCTGGAGATGGGGCGCGTCGGCCTGGCGCGCTCGGTCACCGCCCTCTCCCCCGCCGGATTCTGGTCGGAGGGGGAACGCCGCTACGCCTTCACCGCACTGCGCGCGATGCGCGCCGGCGCCGGCGCACTGCCACACTCCGCCGTGGAACGGCTCGCCCGCAGCTCCGCCGGACGCGCCGCGCTCACCGGCAGCATCTACGCGCGACCTGGACGGCGCTCGCCCGATTCCGTGGTCGCCGAGACCGTCGCCCTGCGCGAGGCCACCGGGTTCGAGCAGACCCTGGCCGCGGGCGGCTCCGTACGGTTCACCGCGGATGTCCCCGGTCTGCCCGTCACCATCGCCTGGGGCAGTCGCGACCGGCTGCTCCTGCGCCGCCAGGGCGTCCGCGCCAAGCACACCATCCCCGGCGCGCGCCTCGTCAGGCTCCCCGGCTGCGGCCACGTGCCCATGAACGACGACCCGGCCCTGGTCGCCCGCGTCATCCTGGACACAACCAAGCTCGCCCGATGAGGTGTTGACGGGGCGTCGGCCGTGCGCACCAGTGTTCACGCATGGTTCGCGTGCACGACGCGGGCGGTCCGGTGTGCGGCCGGTGTACGGCGGCACACTGGTCCGGCCCGTCCCCGCCGGCCTCTGGAGACGCACCGATGGCACCTCTGCCGCACACCCGACGCTCCCTGCTCGGCGGTTCCCTCGCCGTTCCGGTGGGCCTCGCCCTGTCCAGCGCCCTCACGGGTGCCCTCGCCACGCCCGCCCACGCGGCGGTGCCCGCCTTCGTCCGCTCGGACCGCCCGAACGCCTTCTGGGGGGTCCAGTCCGGCGAGATCACCGCCCACTCGGCCACCGTCTGGACGCGTTCCGACCGGCCCGCGCGGATGTACGTCGAGACCTCCCCGAGCGAGTCGTTCCGCTACGCCGTGCGCCGCCACCGCGGCCCGCTGCTCGGCCCGGACACCGATTTCACCGGCACCACGACCCTGCGCGAGCTCCCGCCCGGACAGCAGATCCACTACCGGGTGCTCCTCGCCGACCCCGACGACCCGCGCCGCAGCGGCGAGCCGGTCCACGGCACCTTCCGGACCGCCCCCGCCTCCCGCCGACGCGACGTGCGCTTCCTGTGGTCCGGGGACCTCGCCGGCCAGGGCTGGGGGATCAACCCGGAGCTCGGCGGCTACCGCGTCTTCGACGAGATGCGGCAGCGGGACCCCGACTTCTTCCTCTTCAGCGGGGACACCATCTACGCCGACGGGCCGATCCAGGCCTCCGTACCGCTGCGCGACGGAACCCTGTGGCACAACGTGACCACGGAGGAGAAGGCGAAGGTCGCCGAGACCCTCGCCGAGTTCCGGGGCACCTTCCGCTACAACCTGCTCGACCGCAACCTGCGCGATTTCAACGCCCAGGTGCCGGTCCTCGCCCAGTGGGACGACCACGAGGTGCGCAACAACTGGTACCCCGGGCAGATCCTCGACGATCCCCGCTACACCGTGAAGGACGTCGACACCCTGGCCGGCCGGGCCCGCCGGGCCTTCGGCGAGTACTTCCCGGTCACCGACCTGCGCGGAGGCCGCGCCGAGGGGCGGATGTACCGGGTGATGCGCCACGGGCCGCTGCTCGACGTGTTCGTCCTCGACATGCGCACCCACCGCGACCCGAACTCCCCGGGCCGCCAGACCGACGACCCCATCGGCATCCTCGGCCCCGAGCAGCTGGCCTGGATCAAGCGCGAGCTGTCGCGCTCCCGCGCCACCTGGAAGGTGATCGCCGCCGACATGCCGCTGGGCATCGTGGTGGCCGACGGGGCCGCGAACTTCGAGGCCGTCGCCCAGGGCGACCCCGGCGCGCCGCTCGGACGCGAACTGCAGATCGCCGAGCTGCTGCGCCACATCAAGCACCAGCGCATCACCGGCACCCTCTGGCTCACCGCCGACGTCCACTACACGGCCGCGAACCACTACGCGCCCGAGCGGGCCGCCTTCAGCGACTTCGCGCCCTTCTGGGAGTTCGTCTCGGGCCCCATCGGCGCGGGCGGGTTCCCCTCCGGCCGGCTGGACGCCACCTTCGGCCCGGAGATGGCGTACGTCCAGTCCGCGCCCTTCGCCAACATGTCCCCGTCCGAGAACCCCCCGTACTACGGGGAGGTCGAGATCGACGGGGAGGGCGGCGAGCTCACCGTCCGGCTGCGCCGTCAGGGAGGCGGCGTACTGTTCACGCGGACCCTGCAGCCCGGACGGGTGGGACAGTAGGGTCCGATACCTGAAATCGGCCGGAAAACAGGGCGAAATCGGCCAGATGGATCCTTAACCAGTCGGTCACAGATCGTTCGTGATCACGCAACACCCCTGCGTCACAGTGGTCTGCATGACTGAGCCCATTCCTGCCTCTGCCCACCGTCCCCACCGCCACCACTGGCGCCGCGACGTCGTCGAACTCGCCGCTCTCTTCTGCGCCGTCGCGGTCGCCGACGCCATCGCCAATCTCGTCGTGCACGGTCCCCGCGGCCCGGTGCTGCTCGTCGCCTCGGCCGTCGCACTCCTGGTCACGGCGGCGTTCCACACCTGGTGGGCACGCCGCCACAGCCATGCGCCGCCTCCCACGGACACCGCGCTCCCGGACCCGGCAGCCACAGGTACGGGTGCCGGGGCGGTCGCGGAGGCGGCCCGCGCATCCGGTACGGACACCCCGCTGACCTCCGCCCTGTGGCGGATGCGGACGACCGTGCGCGACGAGCCCGGCAGCCTCGCCGCGCTCTGCACCGCCCTCGCCCGCAGCGGGGTCGACATCCTGACCCTGCAGACGCACCCCCTCCCCGAGGGCGGCACGGTGGACGAGTTCCTGCTGCGCGCCCCGCAGCAGCTTCCCTCCGCCGACCTCACCCGGGCCATCGCCGGCGCGGGCGGCCACAGCACCTGGATCGAGCGCGCCGACGCCCACGACCTGGTCGACACCCCGACCCGCGTCCTGGGACTGGCCACCCGCACCGCACTGGACGCCGCCGAGCTGCCGCTCGCCCTGCGCCAGCTGCTCGGCCGGTGCACCATCCACTCGATCCCGGCGACCACCCTCTCCGGGCGCCCCAACGCCGGCGCCGACGCGCCCGTCGAGGGCGTCCTGGAGGCCACGGTCATGCGGCTGCGCGACCCGTCCGGCGGTGCCATCACCATCGAGCGGCCCTACCTGCCCTTCACCCCGACCGAGTTCGCCCGCGCCCGCGCGCTCGTGGAGCTGGACGCCCGGCTCGGGCCGCGGGTCCCGCGCAGCCGGGACGTACTGACCCTCCCCGAGGGCAACGAGATCACCGTCCGCCGCGCCGACGGCTCCGACCTGCCCGCGGCCCGCGCCATGCACGACCGCTGCTCGGAGCGCACCCTCGGCCTGCGCTACCACGGCCCCGTCGCCGACGCCGACCGCTACCTCGGCCACCTGCTGAGCCCGCGCTTCGGCCGCACCCTCGCGGCGACCACCGCCTCCGGCAAGCTCGTGGCCCTCGGCCACCTGCTCTGGGACGGCGACGAGACCGAGGTGGCGCTGCTCATCGAGGACGACTGGCAGCGCCGCGGCATCGGCTCCGAGCTGCTGGGCCGGCTGATCGGGATGGCCGTCGAGGCCGGATGCGACAGCGTGTACGCCGTCACCCAGGCCCAGAACACCGGCATGGTCGCCGCCATGCGCGGCCTCGGCCTCCCCCTCGACTACCAGATCGAGGAGGGCACCCTGGTGATCACGGCCCGGCTGGACGCGACCCCGGTCAGCTCCCGGCTGCCGTACGAGCTCCCGGGCGAATCCCGCGGCCTGCCCCGCGGCCGGCAGTGAGCCGGAGCCACTCGATCCGGCCAAGCCCGGAGCGGCCCGGCGGCGCTGCTCCCCGCGCAGGTGAGCCCGTACCGCCGTGAGCTTGCGGGCCTCCGCCGCCCCTGCGCCGGCCTGCTGACGATCTTCACGTCGGCAGGCCGGCGATCTTCATGTCAGCCGCCCGGCGATCGCCGTGTCAGCAGGCTGGCGATCTTTGGTGATGACGCGGACCCGTCCCGCATACGAAGATGTCCACATGTCAGACATCATCACCAGTGACAGCGCCGCACGGCTGCCCCGACAGGTCGCCGATGCCTACGTCGACGACCTCATCGCCATCGACCCGATCACGGGCACCTATCTCGGTGTCGCCGCGAGCTCCGGCAAGCTCCCGGACCTCTCCCCCGCCGGCCGCGCGGCGGCCGCCGAACTCTCCCGCACCACCCTCGCGAAGCTCGACGCCGCCGAGCTCCTGCCCGGCGCCGACAGCGACGTCGAGCGCCGCTGCGCCCGGCTGCTGCGCGAGCGGCTCACCGCCGAGCTCGCCGTTCACGAAGCCGACGAGGACCTGCGCGCGGTCAGCAACATCCACTCCCCCGCGCACTCGGTCCGCGAGGTCTTCTCCCTGACCCCGGCCGAGACCGACGAGGACTGGGCCGCGATCGCCGAGCGGCTGCGCGCCGTACCCGTCGCGTACGCGGGCTACCGCGAGTGCCTCGCGCTCGGCCTGGACCGCGGCCTGTTCGGCAGCCCGCGCCCCACCGCCACCTTCATCGAGCAGCTCACCGCCTGGGCCGGCGAGCCCTCCGATGAAGCTGACGCCGAGGGCGGGGCCGGCTTCTTCGCCGAGTTCGCCGCCGCCGGCCCCGAGGCGCTGCGCGCCGAGCTCGACGAGGCCGCCGCCGCCGCGACCGCCGCCGTCGTGGAACTGCGCGACTGGATGCGGGACGTGTACGCCCCCGCCGTCGAGGGCAAGCCCGACCCGGTGGGCCGCGAGCGCTACGCCCGCTGGTCGCGCTACTTCAACGGCACCGACCTGGACCTCGACGAGGCGTACGCCTACGGCTGGTCGGAGTACCACCGGCTGCTGGCGGAGATGAAGACGGAAGCCGCCAAGATCCTGCCGGACGCCGGTCCCTGGGAGGTGCTCAAGCACCTGGACGAGCACGGCACCCACATCGAGGGCGTGGACGAGGTCCAGGCCTGGCTGCAGGGCCTGATGGACGAGGCCATCGAGAACCTCGACGGCACGCACTTCGAACTCGCCGAGCGGGTCAAGCGGGTGGAGTCGCGGATCGCCCCTCCGGGCGGCGCCGCGGCCCCGTACTACACGAACCCGTCCGAGGACTTCTCCCGTCCGGGCCGCACCTGGCTGCCGACGATGGGGCAGACCCGTTTCCCCGTCTACGACCTGGTCTCCACCTGGTACCACGAGGGCGTTCCGGGCCACCACCTCCAGCTGGCGCAGTGGACGCACGTGGCGGACCAGCTCTCCCGCTACCAGGCCAGCGTCGGTCTCGTCAGCGCCAACGCCGAGGGCTGGGCGCTGTACGCGGAGCGGCTCATGGACGAGCTGGGCTACCTCAAGGACGCCGAGCAGCGCCTCGGCTACCTGGACTGCCAGATGATGCGCGCCGCGCGGGTCATCGTGGACATCGGCATGCACCTGGGTCTGGAGATCCCGGCGGATTCGCCGTTCCACCCGGGCGAGCGCTGGACGGTGGACCTGGCGCAGGAGTTCTTCGGCCTGCACAGCGGCCGGCCGGGCGACTTCGTCGAGAGCGAGCTGACCCGCTACCTGTCGATGCCCGGCCAGGCGATCGGCTACAAGCTGGGCGAGCGCGCCTGGCTGCTGGGCCGTGACAACGCGCGTGCCGCGCACGGTGATTCCTTCGACCTGAAGGCCTGGCACATGGCGGCACTGTCCCAGGGCTCGCTGGGCCTGGACGACCTGGTGGACGAGCTGTCGAAGCTCTGACCGCCGGGACCGCCCCACGGACGGACGGGCCGGCTCCCTCGCGGGGGCCGGCCCGTCCGTCCGTGCGCGCGGAGGGCCGCTTTCACCCCGTTGACCAGGTGTTTCAGCCCGTTCCGCCCGCCGTGCGGTGCCGCACCACCGAACCTCCGCGCTGCTTGACGATCTCCAGCTGGGTCTGCACCCGGGTCCGCAGGTCGGCGACGTGGCTCACGATGCCGACGCTGCGGTCGCGTTCGCGCAGCGAGTCCAGCACGTCGAGCACCTCGTCCAGCGCCTGGTCGTCGAGGCTGCCGAACCCCTCGTCGATGAAGAGGGTGTCGAGCCGCATGCCGCCCGCCTCGTCGGTGACCACGTCGGCCAGGCCCAGCGCGAGGGCGAGCGAGGCGAAGAAGGTCTCGCCGCCGGACAGCGTGGCGGTGTCCCGCTCGCTGCCGGTCCAGGCGTCGACCACGTGCAGCCCGAGCCCGGAACGCCCCCGTCCGCTCGCCTTGGCGTCGGAGTGCAGCAGGGTGTAGCGGCCGCCCGACATGCGCAGCAGCCGTACGGTGGCCGCGGCGGCGACCTGTTCGAGCCGGGCCGCGAGCACGTAGGCCTCCAGCCGCATCTTGCGCTCGTTGTCCGCGGAGGTGCCCGCGGTGAGTCCGGCGAGCCGGGCCACCCGTTCGTAGGCCTCGCGCAGCGGTCCCAGGGAGCGCAGCTCCCGCTCCACTTGGAGGGAGAGCCCGTCGAGGTCCTTGCACCGGACCCGGGCCGCGTCCACGGCGGACCCGGCCGTACGAAGCTTCGCGGCGGCCAGCGCCGCGTACGCCTCGGCCGCCTCCGGCGCGGCCGGGGGCAGGGCCGCCGCCGCGGCGGTGTCGCTCTCGCCGAGGCGGTCGGCCAGCATGGCCTCCTCCGCCTGCCAGGCGTCCGTGCGGCGTTGGAGCGCGCTGCGTTCGTACTCGGGGAGCACGGCCTCGGCCGCCTCCTCGGTGGTGTCGAAGCCGGCCTTGAAGGCGGCGTCGGCGAGCTGGTCGTCGGCCTCTTTCAGCCGGGCGGCGGTGGTTTCGGCCCGGCGCAGCGAGGCGGCCGCCGCCGTGACCATGCGGACCCGGTCCTCCAGGACTCCGGCGCGGGCCGCGACGCTGGGCGCGTCCGCCCGCACGAGGGCCAGCTCCGCTTCCAGCGAGGCCTGTTCCCGGTCGAGGGCCTCACGGCGCGAAGCCCGTGCCGCGGCCCGGGCCTCGGCTTCGCTCCGCTCGGCGCTGCGCACCGCGTGCTCCCGCTCGGCGCGGGCCAGCCGCTCGCGGGCGGTGTGCAGTCCGGCGGCGGCTGCGTGCGCCTCGGCGTGACGGGAACTCAGCACGGAGGTGAGTTCCAGGAGTTCGGAGGTGGTGGCTTCACCCGCGGCGGCCGCGGCCTCGGCGCGGGCCTCCCGGACGGCGGCCAGCCTGCGCTCGACGCCGGCCCTGCGCTCCTCGGCCCCCTCGAAGCGGGCGTGCGCCGCCTCCTCCGCGGCCCGGTCGACGTGACCGGGGGCGGGGCGGGCCGGAGCCGGGTGCTCCGCGGCCCCGCACACGGTGCAGGGCTCCCCCTCCACCAGGGCGGCGGCGAGTTCGGCGGCGATCCCGCGCAGCCGGGTCTCCTTGAGCTCCAGCCAGCGCTCCCGGGCGGCGGCCGACTCCTCGCGCGCGGTGAGCAGTTCGCCCGAGGCCTGCTCCGCGTCGGCGTCGAGGGCGTCGCGCCGCCGGGCGGCGTGCAGGTGCAGCCGGGCGGGCTCCAGCTTGCCGGCGAGCTGCTCGGCCAGGGTCGCGGCCTGCTGGGCGGCGTCCGCGCGCCCGGCCAGCTCGGTCCGGGTGGCGTCCCAGCGGCCGAGCCACTCGGCGGTCTCCTGCTGCTGCTCCTCGGCGGCCCGGGACTCCCGTTCCAGGTCGGCCCGTTCGCGGCCGATCTCGGCGCTGCGCTGCTCGGCGCGGCGGGCGGCTCCGAGGGCTCCCAGATCCTCGCGCAGCCGCTGCTCGACCGCGGCCAGCTGCTCGGTCCCCGCCTCGGCCAGCTGCGGCGGCAGCTCCGCCCGGGCCACCGACTCCGCGTGCGCGGCGGCCATGTGGGCGCCGGCGGCGGCTCCGCGCAGCTCCAGGGCGGGGGCGACCAGGGCTCCGCGCCGGGCCCGGTCGAGCAGGGCGCGCACCCGCTCCCGCTCCGGACCGGCCTCGGTGAGCAGGGCCGCCCGACGGGTGGTCTCCGCGTGCCGGCGCTGCAGCCGGTCGAGCTCCCGCGCCTCCTCGGCGGCCCGCCGGGCGGCGGCGTGGCGCCCCTCGACGGCGGCGAGCGCGTACTCGGCGACGGTGAGCCGCTCCCGGGCGGAACACCGCGCGACGGCGGCCCAGGCACGGATCGCCCCGGCCAGCCCGGGGTCGCCCGGCTGGTGCCGGGGCAGCGGCCAGGCGCGCAGGTCGGCGGCGTCCCCGGCGGCCTGGGCGAGCCGCTGGGCGGTGTGCAGCACCTGCTCGTCTCCGGCGCGGACCTTGGCCTCGGCGGCGCGGCGGCGCTCACCCAGCAGGGTCTCGACTGCGGCGAAGCGCCGGGTGTCGAAGAGCCGCCCCAGCAGCCGTCCCCGCGCCACCTCGTCGGCCCGCAGGAAGCGCGCGAACTCCCCCTGCGGCAACAGCACGACCTGGCAGAACTGCTCGCGGCTCATGCCGAGCAGCTGCTCGATCTCCTCACCGATCTCCTGATGGGACCGACTCAGCGCGGCCCACTTCTCCCCGTCGTACTCGCGCAGCCAGCTCTGCGCCTTGTCCTTCGTCGTCCCGGTGCCGCGCTTCTTGGGCCGGTCCTGCTCGGGGCGCCGGGTGATCTCCAGGCGCCGCCCGCCCGCGGTGAGCTCGAGGGTGATCTCGGTCGGGGTGTCGGAGGCCGCGTGGTCACTGCGCAGGCTGGTGCCGGGGGCCTGCCGGGATCCGGGAACGGACCCGTACAGGGCGTAACACACGGCGTCCAGGACGGAGGTCTTGCCCGCGCCGGTGGGACCGTGCAGCAGGAAGATCCCGGCGCCGGAGAGGGCGTCGAAGTCGATCTCCTGGGGTTCGGCGAAGGGCCCGAAGGCGGTGATGCGCAGCCGGTGCAGCCTCATCGGTGGGTCTCCTGCCGGCTGTCCTCGGCCCGTACCTCGTCGAAGGCGCCCTGGAGGACGTCCCGTTCGGCGTCATCGGAGAACCCCCCGCCCCCGCGCACGTGGGCGACGAAGTCCTCGGCGATCTCCCGGTCGCTGCGCCCCTTGAGCCGCTGGGCATAGGACCCGCCGGCGTCCTCGCCACGCCCCTCGGGGTCGAAGGCAAGGCTCAGCACATGGGGGAACCGCACGGCGAGCCGGGCCATGGGCTCCTCGGGCCGGACGGCGTCGGTGAGCGTCGCCTCCACCCAACAGTCCTCGTACCGGGCGTACGCCCCCTCGGACAGCAGCTCCTCCAGTGACCCCCGGACCCGGGCGAGGGCGCGCGGCACAGGCGTGTCGACGCGCTCGGCGCCGACGATCTCCCCGTCCCCACCCAGCTCGACGACCCACATGCTCTTGCGGTGGTCGGCTTCGGAGAAGGAGTAGGCGAGCGGAGAACCGGAGTAGCGGACCCGTTCGCTGATCGTCTGGCAGCCGTGGAGATGACCGAGGGCGGCGTAGTCGACCCCGTCGAAGACGGAAGCCGGCACGGCCTCGACCCCGCCGACGGCGATATCGCGCTCACTGTCACTGGCCTGCCCGCCGGTGACGAAGGCATGGGCAAGCACGACGGACCGCGTCCCGGGCGCCCGCCCGGCCAGATCGGCCCGGATCCGGTCCATGGCCGCACTCAGCACGGCCTCGTGGCTCACCTTCCCGGCACCGAACTCATCCCTCACCAGCGCGGGCTCCAGGTACGGCAGCCCGTACAGCGCCACGTCACCGTGTACGTCGGCCAGCACCACGGGGTCGGCACACCCGGCGGGGTCGGTCCGGAGGTGGATGCCGGCCCGCCCGATCAGCCCGGCCCCGACGCCGAGGCGGCGGGCCGAGTCATGGTTCCCGGAGATCATCACGGTCGGCACGCCAAGATCGGCAAGCTGATGCAGAGCCCGGTCGTACAGCTCCACGGCGGGCAACGGCGGCACGGCCCGGTCGTACACGTCACCGGCGACAAGCACGGCGTCGACCTCGTGCTCCCGCACGGTCTCGACAAGATGATCGATAAAAACGGCCTGGGCGCCGAGCAGGTTCACCCGATGGAAGCTCCGCCCCAGATGCCAGTCGGAGGTATGCAGGAACTTCACTCGCCGGCACCGCCGCGCATACCGTCTCCCCCTGCTGGATGACCCCGCTGGCCGGACCGCACCGGCCGGACCCTGAACCCCTCTACGCTAACGCCTCCCCGGCGTCGCTCCGTCCCGTTCGCCCCTTCGCCCGTTCGCCCCTTCGTCCCCTCGGGCGCTCAGGCCGCGTAGGTTTCCCCGCCGGGTGTGAGGGTGGCGCTCCCGGCGGTGCTGTCGGCCAGCCAGGCCCCGAAGGCGGGCAGGTCGGTCTCGGGGAGGGCGACCTCGATCTCCACGGCGGCGCCGTAGGTCACACCGAGGACGGTCCGGCCGGTGGAGCGGAGGTCGTTCTCGGTCTTGCCGGCCCGCTGGTGGTCGACGGTGACGGTGACCAGCCGGTAGCGGCGGCGGGTGACGGTGCCGAGCGCGTCGAGGGCCTCCCCGACGACGCCGCCGTAGGCGCGGATGAGCCCGCCGGCCCCGAGCTTCACGCCGCCGTAGTAGCGGGTGACGACGGCGACGGCGTAGCGGATGTCCCGGCGCGTGAGCATCTGCAGCATCGGAACCCCGGCGGTACCGCCGGGCTCGCCGTCGTCGCTGGCCTTCTGCACGGAGGCGTCGGCGCCGATGACGTAGGCGTAGCAGTTGTGCGAGGCGGTGGGGTGCTCCTTGCGGATCCGGGCGACGAACTCCTGCGCCTCCCGCTCGGTCGCCGCGGGCGCGAGCGCGCACAGGAACCGCGAGCGATTGATCTCGGACTCGTGCACACCCTCACGGGCCACCGTCACGTACTGGTCTGCCTTCACCCGTCCACCCTAAGCCGTGGCCCAGGCCGGACCGGCCGTGCAGAACCGGGCGCCCGGGACGACCGCCTCAGCCGTTCACTCACCGACCACGAAGGCGGGTGCGGGGCCGCCGGACCCGGGACCGCCTACTGCGCTGGGGACCGCACCCAGGGAGCGAAGCGCTGATCGGGGCCCGCATCCTCGCGCCAGTACCTCAGGACGGTTTCCCGGACGATGTCGAGCCGCCCGGCGGCGATGAGACACGAGACCGGCTCCCGCCCACCGGCGTCGGCCTCGAAGGCGAGCATCCACCGGCACCGGCAGCCTCCTCATCCCGTTCGAGCAGGGCACCCTGAGATGGCTACGGGGAATCCGGCATGCGTCCTTTCTGTTGATCGAGCTGGCGGCAATCAGCAGTCAGACGGAGCAGGACCAGCAGCAGGAGGCGGCACGCGTGTACGGCGATCCGGGAACCATTCGCAAGATCCTCACCGAGCTCGGCGACACCTGGGCCGTGGTGGGCCTGTCCAACAATCAGGACCGGGCCGCGTACCGCGTGGCCGAGGTCCTCCAGCGGTACGGCAAGCGCGTGATCCCCGTGCACCCCAAGGCCGAGACGGTCCACGGCGAGCAGGGCTACGCCTCGCTGGAGGCGATCCCGTTCAAGGTGGACGTGGTGGACGTCTTCGTGAACAGCGCCCTTGCGGGTGCGGTCGCCGACGAGGCCGTGGCGAAGGGGGCCGAGGCCGTCTGGTTCCAGCTGAACGTGGTCGACGAGGCCGCCGCCGACCGTACCCGCGCGGCCGGACTGGACATGGTCATGGACCGCTGCCCGGCGATCGAGATCCCCGCCCTCTGAGGCTCCGAGGGGGCCTCCCGGCCTTCAACCCTTTCAACGCGGCTCAAGTATCCAAACCGCCCAAACGGTACGAATACTTGAGACCGCGCCTCCCCGTCGGGGTCTGCCGCGCACCTCGGACCGACCCCGACCAGGGAGCCCCGCCGTGATCAGTCATGCCCACAGCCATGCCCACAGCCGTGCCCGGAGCCACGACCGCATCGCCGTGCTCGATCTCGACGGAACCCTGGCCGAAGGATCGCTGGCCGCCCCGTTCGTGGAGTCCCTCATCGCCGGCGGCGTCTGCGATCCGGCGGCCGGACGGGCGGCGCTCGACGCGATAGCGGGCTACCACGACGAGGACGCCGATCCGGAGGGCTCGGCCGCCCACGCCCCTACCGCCGCCGCCTTCTACGGCCACTTCGCGCGGGCCCTCGAAGGTGCGGACCGGACCGAGGTGGAGCGGGCCGCCGAAGCCGCCTGGCCGGCGGCCCGGAAGAGGATCCTGCCCTTCGCGGACGAGCTCGTACGGCTCCTGCACGCGGCCGGGCTGCGAACGGTGCTGATCTCGGGGAGCCCGTACGAGATCGTCCGGCGCGCGGCGGCGGAGCTGGGCATCGGCGAGGCCCACGGCATGCGGGCCGAGTTCCGGCGCGGCCGCTGCACCGGGACCCTCACCACGACGCCGGCCCTGCCCGGCGGCAAGCGCGCGGCGCTGCGCAACGCGACCGAGGGGGGTCCCGTGGACCGCCGGAGCTCCTTCGCCATCGGGAACTCCCCCTCCGACGCCGAGGTGTTCGAGCAGGTCGGGCTGGCGGTCGCCTTCGAACCGGACCCGGTGCTGCGGGGCTGGGCGATGGACCGGGACTGGATCACGGCCGACCGGGGCGACGTACTGGCCGTCTGCCAGGACCTGATCGCCACGCACCCGGTGCTGGGCGCGGCAGGCCGCGCGGCGAACCGCGACGCCGGCCTGGGGGTCGCCGGCCCCCGCTGACCCCAGGCCGGCCTCGCCGCTCACCCGCGGGCGGTCACCCGAGGGGCCGCCCGCGGGCGCTCACCCGTGGGTGGTCACCGGCGGGATGGAGACCGCCATGGTCATCTCCATCGGACCGGGCCCCTCGTTGCGGTAGGCGTGCGCGGCGTCCGCCTCGAAGGAGACGGCCCCGCCGGCCGGCACGGTGTACGTCTCGTCCGCGACCAGCAGCGTCAGCTCGCCCACCGTGACGTGCAGCATCTCGAAGGTGCCCGGCGGGTGCGGGTCCGAGGCGGTCCCCTCGCCGGGCTCCAGTCGGTAGGTCCACATCTCCACCGGCCCGCGCCGGTCGTCGCCGAGCAGCATGCTCGCGCCGCTGCCGCCCTCGGTGGACCACATCCGCACCCCTTGCCCCGGCAGCACCACCTGGACCCGCGGACCGCGGTCGTGGTCGAGCAGGGTGGTGATGCTGACGCCGAGCGCGTCGGCGAGTTTGACCGTCGTGCCGACACTGGGGTTCGTACGGGCCTGCTCGATCTGGATGATCATGCCGCGGCTCACCCCCGCACGGGCGGCGAGGGCCTCCAGGGTGAATCCGCGCTCACCGCGCCAGCGCTTGAGGTTGCGGCCGAGTGCCTGGGTGAGCTGTTCGAGATCCGACACCGTTCCATCCACTCCGTACAATATTTTGGATGACAGGGTTCAACAGGCTGAACTATCGTGTGCTGTACTTCATCGTGTACTCCACCGTTCAATGCACTGTACTGCGAGGCCTGCCATGACCGCCCTGTTCGCCCTGGCCACCGCCGTCCTGTGGGGCCTCGCCGACTTCGGCGGAGGCCTGCTCACCCGCCGGATACCGGCCCTCACGGTGGTGGTGGCCTCCCAGGTCCTCGCCGTCCTCGTACTGGGCGCGGTGGTCCTGGGCACCGGGGCCTGGCGGGAGGCCGGACCGCAGCTCTGGTTCGCGGTGGGGGCGGGGCTGGTCGGTCCGGTGGCGATGCTCAGCTTCTACAAGGCGCTCGCCCTCGGCCCGATGGGCGTGGTCTCCCCGCTGGGATCGCTCGGCGTGGTGGTGCCGATGGCCGCGGGACTGCTCCTGGGCGAGCGGCCCGGCGCCGCCCAGCTCGCCGGGATCGCGGTGGCCGTCGTGGGCATCGTCCTCGCGGGCGGACCCGAACTGCGCGGCGCTCCCGTACAGCGGCAGGCCGTCGTCCTCACCCTCGTCGCGGCCTTCGGCTTCGGCGCGGTGATGGCCCTGATCGCCCCCGCCTCCTCCACCGTGCCGGGTCTGTTCCTCGCGCTGTTCGTCCAGCGCGTCACCAACGTCGCCGTCGGCGGCACGGCCCTGTGGGTACGGACCCGGCGCGGCGCCCCGGCCCTCCCGGCGGGCACGGGAGGCCTGCGGATCCTCTGGAAGCTGCTGCCGGCGCTCGCCTTCGTCGGCCTCGCCGACGTCGCGGCGAACGGCACCTACTCGATCGCCGCCCAGCACGGCCCGGTCACCACCGCCGCCGTGCTCTCGTCCCTCTACCCGGTGATCACCGCCCTGGCCGCCTTCGCCGCCCTCAAGGAACGCCTGCGCACCGTCCAGGCGGCGGGTGCGGGCCTGGCCCTGGCGGGCACCGTCCTCCTGGCGGCGGGCTGAGACGCGCTCGGGTGCGTCACGGACCGGTCACAGGCACCACACGGCCGCCGCGACCCGGACAGAGTGGCGCGATGCGCACACACCGCCCCGCCGCCGCACTCGCACTCGCCGCCGCAGGCCTTCTCGCCCTGACCGGCTGTTCGAAGGTGCTCACCAGCGAGCCCGAGCCGGACACCAAGCCCCTCTCCTCACCGTCCGCCACACTCGGCTCGGCACCCACCACCGCAGCCCCGACCTCGCCCGCACCCGCGTCCGCACCCGTGAGCAGCAAGCCCGCCGTACCGGCCTCCACTCCGCCGGCAGCCCCGAACCCCGCACCGGCACCCGCCCGGGCCGCCGTGCCCAACGGCGTCGGTCAGGTCCTGCAGACCGCCCAGGACGACGCGCAGGCCGCGGGGTTCTTCCTGCTCGGCTCCACCGACGCCCTCGGGCAGCACCGCATGCAGGTCCTCGACCGGAACTGGAAGGTCTGCTCACAGGCGCCGTCCGCCGGCACACAGGCCGCCACCGACACGAAGATCGTGTTCAACACGGTCAAGCTCGAAGAGGCCTGCCCCTGACCCACCGGCTCCCGCTGCCCGGCGAAGGGGCGGCAGGTGCGGGCCTCGTCCTCATTCCGGTTCCGTCACGTCCGCCAGTGCGCGCAGCTGCTCCGGGGTCACCCCGTCGGGGATCGGGACCGGCGCCGGGGTGCGCAGGGGTGGCTGCCAGCCCGTCTCGGGGTCCCAGCGGCGGACGATGCGCGCCGGTGCCCCCGCCACCACGGCGTGGTCCGGCACCTCGCCCCGTACGACGGCGCCTGCCGCCACCACGACGTTGCGGCCCAGCCGCGCCCCGGGCAGGATCACCGCGCCGGTCCCCAGCCAGCAGCCCGGGCCGATCTCCACGGGGGCGCTGCGCGGCCACTGCTTGCCGACGGGCTCGTGCGGGTCGTCGTAGCTGTGGTTGGTGGAGGTGATGTACACCCCGGGGCCGCAGAAGGTGTCGTTGCCGATGGTTATCCGGGTGTCGGCGATGACGTGGCTGTCGCGGCCGATGACCACGCCGTTGCCGAGGACCAGGACCGGTTCGGCGCCGAGGTCGAGGTCCGGCATCATCCCGGCGGTGAGCGTGACCTGTTCCCCGATGATGCAGTGGTCGCCGAGCCGGATCCAGGGCGCGCCGAAGACCGTGCCCTGCGGGAAGGCGAGCCGGGTGCCGTGCCCGATCGCGCCGAAGCGCAGCCCTCCGGGGGTCTGGGCGGTGACCGCACCGGCCCGCTGCATCCAGCGCCATCCCGCGTGGGCCGCGCGCCCGGCGAGCCGGCGGCGCAGCCCCGTCAGGGAAGAGAGCGCCGTCTGAGAAGAGAACGTGTTCTGGTTCTTCGCCACCGGGTCACCTTAAGCGCCGGGAGGCCCGGCCGCGCCGTGATCTTCACCCCATCCCCGGGGGCGCGGGCGGCGTGGCCTACGGTTCCGGTAGCGCGACGCGACGTACCGGAAGAGGAAGAGAACACATGACGCAGCAGGCGGCCCAGGCACTCGTGGCGGGTGTCGGCGGGAAGAACCCCGAGATCGACCCGACGGCGTTCACCGCTCCCACCTCCGTCGTGGTCGGGGACGTACGCCTCGGGGCGGGCGCGAGCATCTGGTACTCGGCCGTGCTCCGCGCGGACTGCGGGCCGATCACGCTCGGAGCCGACAGCAACGTGCAGGACAACTGCACCGTGCACGTGGACCCCGGTTTCCCGGTCTCCATCGGCGAGCGCGTCTCCATCGGGCACAACGCCGTCGTGCACGGCTGCACGGTCGAGGACGACTGCCTGATCGGGATGGGCGCGACGGTCCTCAACGGTGCGGTGATCGGCGCCGGCTCGCTGGTGGCCGCCCAGGCGCTGGTCCCGCAGGGCATGATCGTCCCGCCCGGCTCGCTGGTCGCCGGTGTCCCGGCGAAGGTGCGGCGCGAGCTGACCGCGGAGGAACGCGAGGGCATCAAGGTCAACGCCCTCATGTACACCGAGCTGGCCAAGCAGCACAGCGCCTCGGTGACCCCGGGCGCGTAGCGGGCGCTGCCCGGCGCTGCCGGGCTGCTCGTGTTCCCCGCCCTTGGACGGGCGGGGAACAACAGCCCTGTCGGCCGGTGAGCCCCGTCAGTCGGTGAGCACGGTCGGAGCGGCCGAAGCCTGCCCCGGCACCTCGGCCATGTCCGGGGCCGCAGCGTCAGCCGCAGCCGCGTCCGTACCGGCCTCGGCCCGCGCCGCCGCGGCGGCCTTCTTCATCCGCCCGCGCACCACCAAGGTCATGGCGAGCCCGCAGGCGAGGGCCAGGGCGAGGCCCACCCACGAGAACCCCTTCAGCCACGGCTCGGCGACCTTCCCGACCGAGTAGATGACGGCCGTCGTGCCGCCCGCCCACAGGATCCCGCCGAGGACGTTCGCGATGAGGAACCGCCAGTAGGGCATGTGCAGCACGCCCGCCAGCGGCCCCGCGAAGATCCGCAGCAGCGCCACGAACCGCCCGAAGAAGACGGCCCACATGCCCCACTTCTCGAAGGAGCGCTCCGCCATGGCCACCTGGTCCGGCCCGAAGTGCTTGGGGAAGCGCCGGCCCAGCCGCTCCAGCATCGGCTTCCCGCCCCTGCGCCCGATCGCGTAGCCGATCGAGTCGCCCACGATCGCCCCGATCGTCGCGCAGATGCCCAGCACCACGGGGTCGATGTGCCCCTGCTGCGAGGCCAGCAGCGCCGAGCTGACCAGCACGATCTCTCCCGGCAGCGGGATGCCGAGGCTTTCCAGTCCGATGACGAGCCCCACCAGGAGGTAGATGCTGACCGCCGGAATCGTCTCCAGCCACTGCTCGATCACCGGTACGTCCTCCCGAGTTGTTCCGCCCGGCCCGCCCCCTGTGGCGGACCGAACGGGCAGCCTATCCGGTCGCCACCACAGCCTTTGCCCGCAGCGGCAGTTCGCGGGAGGAACGCCCCGCGAACACTTCGCGGCGTCCGGTGCCCACCACCCACGCGTCCCGCCCGGGATCCCAGGAGGACAGGGTGCGCGCGTCGAGGTCCATGACGATCCGCCGCTCCTCGCCGGGTTCGAGGGTCAGGCGCCGGTACCCGGCCAGGGCCCGGACCGGCTGGTCCAGTTTCAGGTCCGGGGACGGGCCCACGTAGACCTGGGCCACCTCCGTGCCCGTGCGGCGTCCGGTGTTGCGGACGGTGAACTCCACGCGCAGCCCGCCGTGCTTCCCGTGCGCGCCGCCCCGCCGGACCGCCAGCTTCTCGTACGCCCAGGTCGTGTACGAGAGCCCGTGCCCGAAGGGGAACAGCGGAGCCACCCGCTGCTGGTCGTACCAGCGGTGGCCCACGTGCACGCCCTCGGTGTACTCCTGCCGCCCGCCCACGCCCGGGTAGCGCACCGGGTCCGCGCCGACCGGGGTCGCCCGCTCGTCGGCCGGGAAGGTCTGGGTGAGGCGGCCGCCCGGTTCCGCGTCGCCGAAGAGCACGTCGGCGGTGGCGGCCGCGCCCTCCTGCCCCGGGTAGTACATCTGGAGGACCGCTCCGGTACGCGGGAGCCACGGCATGGTCGTACCGGAGGAGGTGTTGAGCACCACCGTGGTGCGCGGGTTGGCAGCGGCGACCGCCTCGATCAGCGCCGCCTGGCCGCCGGGGAGCCCCAGGGAGGTGCGGTCGCTGCCCTCGGTGGCGTCCTCGTAGGCGAACAGCACCACGCTGCGGGCCGCCTTGGCCGCCTTGACGGCCTCGGCGAGGTCGGCGGCCCGGGTCGCCTTCGTGGTGTGCCGCAGCCGCAGCCGCTGGCCCTTGGGCCCGCCCTCGGCGAAGACGGCGAGGCGGTGGTCGCCCGCCTTGAGCGCGAGGGTGCGGCGGCGCACGGTGCGGCCGTCGGGCGCGGCGCCGAGCAGTCCGCCGGCGAACTGCTCGGCCACGCCCTGCCGTACGGGGAACAGCTCCTCCCCGTCGAGCCGGACGGCCGGCCGTTTCCCGGTGTAGTGGACGAGCAGGGTCCACTCGTCGTCGGCGGCCAGCCGGAAGGTCCCCTCGTAGCCCCAGGTGCGCCCGGGGGCCACCACCCGGTCGTCGAGGGCGGCGTCGGGCGTCAGCAGTTTCGCCGGCAGCGGGCGCCCGTAGAGGTCCTCGCCGAGGGCGTAGCCCACCGTGGAGCCGCTCCCGGCCCGCCGCCGGATCTCGTCGAGGGGGGCGGCGGCCGCGTCCGGCACCACGTGGGCGCTTCCGCCGCCGCCGACGAAGGGGGTCCGCCCGGTGGGGCCGATCACGGCGATGGAGCGGGCGGCGGGGCCCGTCAGCGGCAGGGTGGCCCGCTCGTTGCGCAGCAGGACCGCTCCGGCGGTGGCGATCTGCCGTGCGGTGCGGGCCCCGGCGGCGGCGTCCCGGGCGGGCCGGGCGGCGGGGTGCCCTGCGAGCAGTCCGAAGCGGTCCATGGTGGTCAGGATCCGGCGTACGGCGAGGTCCACGGTGTCCTCGTGGACGGAGCCGCCGCGCACCGCCTCGCGCAGCGGGGCGCCGTAGTGGGTGCCCGCGGGCATCTCCATGTCGAGGCCGGCGCCGATCGAGGCGACGGTGCTGTGGGTGGCGTCCCAGTCCGACATCACCCAGCCGTCGAACCCCCAGCGCCCGCGGAGCAGTTCGTCGAGGAGCGGCTTGTTCTCGCAGGCGTAGACCCCGTTGACCTTGTTGTAGGCGCCCATCACGGCGCCGGCCCCGGCGGCCACGGCGGCTTCGAAGCCCCGTAGCTCCGTCTCGTGGAGGGTCTGTTCGGCGGCGATCACGTCGACGGTGTCGCGGCCCTTCTCCTGGTTGTTGAGCGCGAAGTGCTTGACGGTGGCGATGAGCCCCTCGTCCTGGATGCCCCGGACGACCTCGGCGACCAGGTCGGCCGTCAGCTTCGGGTCCTCCGAGAACGTCTCGAAGTTCCGTCCGGCGTACGGGGTGCGGATGAGGTTGGCCATCGGCGAGAGGAGCACGTCGATGCCGAGCGCGCGGCCCTCGCGGCCGATGACCCGCCCGTACGCGCGGGCGAGCGCCGGGTCGAAGGCGGAGGCGAGCAGGACCGGCGCGGGCAGCGCGGTGGCGGGCTTGGCGACGCGCACCCCGGCCGGGCCGTCGGCGAGGCGGAGCGCCGGGATGCCCAGCCGCGCGATGCCCGGCACGTAGCCGGCCTGGCCGAGCGGTTCCGGGTCCGGGCCGCCGTGCAGCAGGACGGTCTTCTCCTCCAGGGTGAGCCGGTCCAGCAGGGCGTCGACCCGGGCGGCGCTGCCGGCCGCGGGGGCGGCGGCGGGGGACGCCCCGGCGCCGGAGGCCTTACGGGGCTGCGCGCCGGGCGGCGGCGCCGGTACGCAGCCGGCCGCGCCGAGGGCGGCGCCGAGGCCGCCCATCGCCCCGAGGAGGCGCATCGCACGGCGTCTGGACACGGCCTCGCTCATGGGCGCTCCCTGCGGCGTGGGCATCGGCGTCAGGTGGCGGGAGCGGCCCGCGCCGGACCGCTCCCGCCGCCCACTGTGCGCCGCCCACCGCGCGGGCCCGCTTCAGGCGCGCCACCACGCCACGGATGTTCAGCCCTGCGGCGGCGGCTACCCGAAGTCGGCCGACACCGGAGCCGGTCCCTGCGGCGGCGGCTGCCCGAGGCCAGCCCCGTGGCGGCTGCGGCCCGCCCGAAGTCAGCCCTGCGGCGGCTGGCGTCCGAGGTCGGCCTCGCGCCGGGGCTCGTCCTGGAGCTGGACCCGTGCCTCGGTGCGGTGGCCGCGCTCGACGTAGTCCCGTACGACGGCCTCGACCGCGTCCTGGGGCGAACCGATCCCGGCGAGGACCATCACCTCCACCACGAGCTCGGCGTCGAGACTGATGCTGATCTTGGCTCGGCCCGGCACGGGACCCCTCCATCCGTCGTCGGAGGAGGGACTCTAGCGGGCGCGGGCCTTGCGGCGCAGCGTCCGGACCACCCGGCCCGCGGCGCCGATCGCGCCCACCGACGGGCCGGTGCCCCGTCCCACCGACGTCGGCAAGGCCGCCCGGCGACCAGGAACCGGACGTCGGCCAGGTCCCCCACGATGCCGGCGTTCAGGCTCGCTTCCAGGCCGGTGTGACGGTGCTCGGAGGGCTAGCCCTCCGAGTTCTCGGGGGCCACGCCCCACACCTGGGACCGGACCAGCGCGGTGAACGCCCGCCGCTCGTTCCCGTAGGCGATCCGGGCCGTCACGAAATCCTTCCGGGCCTCCTCCAGGCCGTCTCCGTCCCGCCGGGCGGCCGCGACGTCCAGCGCCATGTGGGCGACGCCCAAAGCCACCGCGTACAGCTCCCGCGCCAGGTCCCCGACGTCCTGGCCGCCGGCCAGCCGCACGTCCTCCAGGACGTCCCGTGCCGAGGCGCCGACCACACGAAGCGTCTCGGGGAGCCGCAACAGGAGGTCGTCCGGTCCGGCCGACAGGCCCCGGGGGCCGACCTCCTCCGCCACGGGGTGGTCCGCCGCGGCGTACTCCCCGGCCGCGGACACCACCCCGTAGCAGGCCTTCAGGAAGGCCAGGTACGCCACGTGCCGGGCGTCGCGGAGTGCGGCCGCGCGGTCGTGGTCGGCCTTCACCTCCAGCTGCGCGCGCTGTTCGTCCAGGGTCAGGCGGGTGAGCCTGCGCGTGGCGGACAGCTGAAGGATCCCCATCACCAGCTGCACCGTGATCGTGATCGCGGCACCGACGACGAAGGCCGTCGGGAACACATCGGCTGTCTGCGCCATGGACCGACCGTAGGCCGGACAGTCGGACACGGAAGGGGAGTTGAGCGACTTCTGAGGGTGACGTCCGCGTCCGGGGCCGGGCGCCCGGGACGACGGCGGCGCGCTGGGGCCGGAACACCTCGGCGGTGGAGTGCGGATCGCCCGTCACGAGGACGCCGGTCGGGGAAGGAGCGTGCCGCGGATGTGCCGTACGACCACCCGCGACACGCTCCGCACCGAGTCAGAGGAGCTACGCGTTGGGGCGCAGCGTCCAGACCACGGTCATCTCGCCCGTCACGGCCTCGTCCTCGCGCTGGATGGCGATGGTGACGGGGAATTCCGGGCGGCCGCCCGCGTCGAGTTCGGCGACGACGTCGGCGGCCGGGCGGCCGAGGGTGGCGGTGGCCGTCACGACGCCCTTGGCGAGCTTCTTGTAGCCGATCTCCGCGCTCACCGCGAGGGGCACCGCGCGGGAGAGCTGGTCGCCGAAGGCGGCCAGGACGATCGCGCCGCTCGCGGACTCGGCGAGGGTGAACATGGCGCCGGCGTGCGGGCCGCCGAGGTGGTTGTGGAAGTCCGGCTGGTCCGGGAGCCGGACGACGGCACGCTCGGGGGTGGTCTCCAGGAACTGGAGGTTCAGGGTCTTGGCCATCGGCACGGTCGCGGCGAGCAGTTCGCCCACGTTCATCTGTTCAGCGCTCATGGGACGCGATGTTACCCGCGAGTAGTCACCCTTGGCCAGACCCGGCCGGGGGTGGCCGTGGCTCCCCGCACGCACTCCCACTATCGTTACCGGCCATGTGGCCAGGACAGCAGCAGCCGCCCGGGGGCGAACCCAACCCCGCGGACGCGCATCAGAACCCGTACCAGCAGCAGCCGGGAACGCCGAACCCGTACCAGCAGCAGCCGCCGACGGCGGCGTACGGGGAGCAGCAGCAGCCCGGCTACGGGTACCCGCAGCAGCCCCCCGCTCCCCAGGGCTGGGGCCAGCAGCCCCCGACCGTTCCCGTACCCCAGTGGGGCGGCACTCCGCCGCCCCCGCCCCCGCGCGGCGGGAGCCCGTTCTCGACCAGGACCGTGGCCATCGTGGCGGCCTCGGCCGTCGTCGTGGCGGCGGCCGCCACCGGGGCGTTCGTCCTGACCCGGGACGACGACACCTCCAACCAGGCGGACGACAAGCCGAGCGCCTCCTCCTCCGCCGCGGCCTCCTCTCCCGCGCCCGCCCCTGCGAGCCCGAGCGCCAACCCGCGCGGCGGCGCCGAGACCAAGCCGGTGATCCCCGGCTGGAAGGTCGTCCTCAACCCGAAGTACGGCACCGCCTTCGACGTCCCGCCGGACTGGGAGGTCAAGTCCTCGGGCCTGTCCATCGGCTTCGACGACCACAACTCGAGCAGCGACAAGCCCCTGGTCATGATGGGGGCGCCCGCCATCCTCAAGGAGGACTGGTGCAAGGTCGACGCCAACAAGGACGGCAAGGAGGAGTCGACCGAGCTGGCGAGCACCGGAACCAAGGGCGGCATGGGTGCGAAGGGCACCGCCGAAGCCGCGTACAACGAGGCGGGCAACTGGGCCTTCGCCGCGTACGCGCAGAAGGCGCCGAAGGGCACCACCAAGGTGACCGAGGCGAAGGAGTACACGACCTCCTCCGGGCTCAAGGGCCACATGGCGACCGCGACCGTCAGCGGCCTGCCCAAGGAGAACAAGTGCTCCACGGACGGGAAGTCCGTGGCCTTCAGCTTCCTGACCACCAACGGTGACCTCTCCACCTGGGTCCTCTACGGCGCCGCCGGCGTCCCGGGCGAAGTGAGCAAGGAGACCTACGAGAAGATCCTGAGCAGCGTCCGCCTCCAAGCGAGCTGATCCTCCACCGCCCTGCCTCCCGGGCCGGAAATCCGTTTGGATTCCCGGCCCGGGACCGGGATAGTCCGGAGGTGAGCTCTTCCCCCGCCTCCTCCCCCGGTCCCGTCAGCCCGGCTTCCTCCCGCCGCGGCTCCCCCCGCAGGCCCGAGTGGGCCGGCCGCAACTACACCCTGCTGACGGGTGCCGCGGTCATCACGAACCTCGGGAGCCACGGAGCGCTCATCGCGACCGCCTTCGCGGTCGTCCAGGCAGGCGGCTCCGCCGGCGACGTCGGCCTGGTGGCCGCCGCCCGTACGCTGCCGCTCGTCCTCTTCCTGCTCATCGGCGGAGCGGTCGCCGACCGGATCCCCCGCCACCACGTCATGGTCGCGGCCAATGCCCTCAACTGCGTCTCGCAGGCCGTCTTCGCCTTCCTGGTCCTGACCGGCGATCCGCAACTGTGGCAGATGATGCTGCTCACGGCGCTGTGCGGCACCGGTACGGCCTTCTTCAACCCGGCCGCCGAGGGCATGCTCATGGCCAGCGTCTCCGGCCCGCACGCCAACCGCGCCTTCGCCCTCTTCCGGATGGCGATGAACGGCGCCGGCGTCGGCGGAGCGGCCCTCGGCGGAGCCATGGTCGCCCTGCTGGGCCCCGGCTGGGTGCTCGCCGTGGACGCGGCCGCCTTCGCCGCCGCCGGAGCCCTACGGGCCTTCCTGGATGTCGGCCACATCGCCGAACGCGCGCCCGGCGGCGGCCTGCTGACCGATCTGCGCGAGGGCTGGGTGGAGTTCAGGAGCCGCCCCTGGCTGTGGAGCATCGTGCTCCAGTTCTCCGTCGTCGTGGCCGTGGTCGGCGCAGCCGAAGCGGTCTACGGGCCCCTGGTCGCGCTGGAGCGCCTGGGCGGGGCGGCTCCGTGGGGCGTGGCCCTGGCCTTCTTCGGCCTCGGCACCATCGGCGGGGCCGTCCTGATGATGGTCTGGAAACCGCGCCGCCTGCTGCTGGCCGGCACCCTGTGCGTGTTCCCGCTGGCGCTGCCCTCCGCGGGGCTGGCGGTGCCGCTGCCGGTGTGGGGGCTGTGCCTGGTGATGTTCGTGAGCGGAGCGGCCATCGAGGTGTTCGGCGTGAGCTGGATGACGACGATGCACCAGGAGATCCCGGAGGAGATGTTCTCCCGCGTCTCCGCCTACGACTGGTTCGGCTCGCTCTCGATGCTGCCGCTGGCCACGGCGGTGGCCGGCCCGGTCGAATCCGCGATCGGCCGCACCTCCGCCCTCTGGGGCTGCGCGGCCCTGGTGGTCGTGGTGACGGCCGCCGTCCTCCTGGTCCCGGACGTCCGCCACATGACCCGCAAACCGTCCGCCACCATCGGCCCCGACACCGACTCCGGCAGCAACGCCGGCGCCCCCGACCTGGCGAAGCCGAGTCCGGCCGACCCCAGCCCCGCCGACCCCAGCCCCGCCGCCGTCTGAGGCGCGGGGGCCGGCGGCCGGCGGCCGGGGCGGGCCCCCTCAGCCGAGGCTGAACGCCCCCTCCGGCGGCTCGGGCGAAGCCACCGCATCGGCGTCGGACACCGGCCGGGCCCCCCGCATCAGCCGCGCGAGAGCCGCCCCCGCCTCCACCCGCGCGGGAAACACGTCACCCGCGCACACCCGCGAGAGCTCCGCCACCGGCAGCTCCCGCTCCGAGGCCAGCAGCACCGCGTTCCCGAACCGCCGCCCCCGCAGCACCCCCGGCTCCGCGATCAGCGCCAACTCCCCGAAGGCCGCCCCGAAGTTCGCGAGCTGCCCGCGCAGAAAACCGAACGGCGCCCCGTCGGCGAGGTTGGCCACGTACACCCCGCCGGGCCGCAGTACCCGCGCCACCTCCCGGGCGTACTCCACCGAGGCCAGCGAAGCGGGCACCCGGGATCCCCCGAAGACGTCCCCCACCACCACGTCCGCGCTCGCGTCCGGCGCCGCGGCCAGCCAGGCCCGCGCGTCGGCCACGTGCACCGTGATGCCGCTCCCGGCCGCGACCGGCAGGAACTCCCCGACCAGCGCGACGAGCCCGGCGTCGAACTCCACCACGTCCTGCCGCGACCCGGGCCGGCCCGCCGCCGCGTACCGCGGCAGGGTCAGCGCGCCGCCGCCCAGGTGCAGCAGGTCCAGCGCGGCCCCCGGCTCGCCCACGCAGTCCAGGACGTGCGCGAGGCGGCGTACGTACTCGAACTCCAGGTGCTCCGGGTCGTCGAGGTCCACGTACGACTGCGGCGCCCCGTCCACGGTGAGCAGCCAGGCCCGCTCGCGGTCGATGTCCGGCATCAGTTTGGCGGTGCCCTGGGCCACGTCCCGGATCACCGGGATCTGTTCGTCACTCACCGCACCATTGTCAGGCCCCCGGAGCCGCCCACACCTCGCGCGCCTGCTCCACGTGCTCCGCGGCCTGCTCCAGCCCCGCCCGCGCGGCGGGATCCCGGCGCGCGGGGTCCAGTACGTTGCGTCCGAAGACCTTGCGGGCCTGCGACGACGGGGTGATCAGCAGCACCTTCGCCCCGGCCTCCCGCAGTCGCGCGGCCTGCGCCGCGGGCGAGGGGATCAGCCCGGCGCCCGTGGCCATCGGCGCGAGGATCACCACGCGCCCGTAGCCGGAGGCGAGGTCGGCGTTGGTGGCGGAGCGGACCCCGCCGTCGACGAACCGGCGTCCCGCGACCGTCACGGGCGGCCACACCCCGGGGACGGCGCAGCTCGCCGAGACGGCGTCGACCAGCCCGGCCTCGCTCCCGCGCTCGAAGGCGGCGAGTTCGCCGGTCAGCGCGTCCACCGCCGTGACGACGAGGCGCCGCTCGGGCCAGTCGTGCGACACCAGCCGGGCTTCGAGCACCTTGCGGCGCACGCCCTCCGGCTCCGTATCGGCGGCGAGGGCGAAGGCGCCGATCCGGCGCCGGTAGGACTTCGCGTCGCGGGAGCGGACCATCGCGACGGCGTACCGCCCGATCAGGGAAGCCCCCAGCTTCGCGGGGAGTTCCCCGCCGGGGTCGCCGAGCTGGCGCTCGTACAGCTCCTGCGGGGTGAGCAGTCCGGAGGTGAGCTGCGCGCCGACGACGGAGCCGGCCGAGGTCCCGACGACGAGGTCGGCGCCGGTCAGGTCGACGCCCGCGCGGGCGAGCCCGTAGAGCATCCCGGCCTCCCAGCCGACGCCGGTCAGCCCGCCGCCGCCGAGCACCAGGGCCGTCCCCTTGCCTTCGCCGCTGCCCCTGTCCTTGCCTATGCCTTCGCTCACGCTGCCGTCGTTCACGAACCGCTTCCTCCCCGCATGCCTGTGGTGACGGCAGTCTGGCGCAAGCCGACCACCGCCACCACAGCGGGTACCGCCGGGCCGCTACCGGCCCGCTACCCGACCTCGGTCACCGTCCCGGCCCCGACGGTGCGCCCGCCCTCGCGGATCGCGAAGCCGAGCCCGTCCTCCAGCGGGACGTCCCGCCCGAGCTCGACGGTCATGGTGACCGTGTCGCCCGGCCGCGCGGCGCCCGCCTCGCCCAGGTCCACGTTCCCCACCACGTCGGCGGTGCGGATGTAGAACTGGGGCCGGTAGCCGGTCGCCACCGGTGTGGTCCGCCCGCCCTCGCGGGCGGACAGCAGGTACACCCGCGCCGTGAAGCGGCGCCTCGGTACGACGCTGCCGGGCGCGGCCACCACGTCGCCGCGGCGCACCGCGTCGCGGGGCACCCCGCGCAGCAGCAGCGCGACGTTGTCCCCGGCCTCGGCGGACTCCATCGGCTTCCCGAAGGTCTCCACTCCGGTGACCACGGACTCCACGGCCTCGCCCTCGCCCGCGCCGCCGAGCAGGGCGACGCGGTCGCCCATGGCCACGGTGCCGCGCTCGACGGCGCCGGTGACGACGGTGCCGCGGCCGGTGATGGTGAGGACGTTCTCCACCGGCATCAGGAACGGCGCGTCGGTGTACCGCACTGGCGTGGGCACGTACGTGTCCACGGCGTCGAGCAGGGCCTCGATGGACGAGGTCCACTGCGGGTCGCCGTCCAGCGCCCCGAGCCCGGAGACCCGTACGACGGGGGCTCCCTCCCCGCCGTAGCCGTGCGCGGTGAGCAGCTCGCGGACCTCCAGCTCGACCAGGTCGGTGAGCTCCGGGTCCCCGGCGTCGGCCTTGTTCAGCGCGACGACGATGTGGTCGACACCCACCTGCCGGGCGAGCAGGACGTGCTCGGCGGTTTGCGGCATGACCCCGTCGAGGGCGGAGACGACGAGGATCGCCCCGTCGAGCTGGGCCGCACCGGTGACCATGTTCTTGATGTAGTCGGCGTGGCCCGGCATGTCCACGTGGGCGTAGTGCCGGGTGTCGGTCTCGTACTCGACGTGCGTGAGGTTGATGGTGATGCCGCGCCGGGCCTCCTCGGGGGCCCGGTCGATCCGGTCGAACGGCACGAAGGAGGCGCCGCCGCGCTCGGCGAGGACCTTGGTGATGGCGGCGGTCAGCGTCGTCTTGCCGTGGTCGACGTGACCCATGGTGCCGATGTTGAGGTGCGGCTTG
This sequence comes from Streptomyces sp. NBC_00193, assembly GCF_026342735.1. GTDB lineage: Bacteria > Actinomycetota > Actinomycetes > Streptomycetales > Streptomycetaceae > Streptomyces > Streptomyces stoeckheimensis. The sequence goes on along the minus strand of NZ_JAPEMM010000001.1, from coordinate 5,713,912 downwards.
GTGCGCACGAAGGCCGTCTTGGCCATGATGTCTTCCCGTGTGATTCCGAAGCTGAGAACTCGAATGACGGGACCCCCTGAGCGAACCGACCCTCCCCCTGTGGGGTCCGCCGGACGATCCGGGAAGGGTCAGCTTCGGGCGCCGCCGAATGCGGGTGCGCCTGCGGCGAGCTGTGCGGGGACGGCAGCCTTCGGCGCGTCCGCGACTGCGGACGGCGCTTCGGGGAAGGTCTGCCTGGACATGCGGTCGATCCTGCCGGAGCGGGCGCGGCGGGGCCAGTGAATTACGGGGCCCCGCCGATGTTCTTCAGCGCCTCACGCACGGAGAGCGGGGACAGCGACTCCCGCTCGGCGGTGACGAAGGCGCGTACGGCGGCGGGGTCGGTCTTGGCGTACTCGCGCAGGCACCAGCCGATGGCCTTGCGGACGAAGAAGTCGGGGTGCCGGCTCTGGCGGCGGCAGTAAGCGAAGAGCCGGTCGGTGTCGGTCGCGGACTTGTAGCGGAGCTGGTGGAGCAGGGCGGTGCGGGCCACCCACAGGTCCTCGTCCCCGATCCACTCGTCCATGACGGCGGCGAGCGCCGGGTCCGCCGCCACGAGGGGCCCGACCGTGTGCGCGGCGAGCAGGTCGACGGTGTCCCACCAGGGGACGGTCACGATCAGGTGCCGGACCACGGGCAGGAAGCCGGAGGAGCAGCGGGAGACGTGCCGGCGCAGGTAGTCGACGGCGAAGTAGCGGTACTCACGCTCCGGAAGCTCCCAGCAGCGCAGCGCGAGGGCCGCGCAGTCCGCTTCGGACGGTTTCGGGGTGTCCTTGGTCACGGCCCGGGACAGCTCGCGGCGCAGCGGGGTGGGGATGCCGAGGAAGGGCGAGACGTCCTTCATGTACGCGGCCATGGGCCCGGCCCGCCCTGCGTCGGCGGCGGCGCCGTAGGTCTCCGTGAGCCGCGGCATCAACAGGTCGGCCAGGCCGCTGTGCGGAACCTGTGGAGGCCGGCTGTCGTTCGACTGCATGAGGCCCAGATTACGGCGCTCGGACAGGGGGGTCGGTTAGTCTCCCGGAATGTCCCTCCTCCTCGCGCCGTGGACGCGGCTCTCGCTGCTCGTCGTGCTGCTCCTGGCGGCCGGCGTCTGCGTCGTGCTGTTCGAGCCCCAGCGCCTGCTCTCGGAGGGCTGGCCCCCGGGGCTCCCGGTGGGCACCGCCGTCCTGCTCTTCGCCGCGGCGTACGGGGTGTGCACGGCCGCCCTGGTGCCGCGCCCGCTGCTGAACCTGGCCTCGGGGGCCCTCTTCGGCTCCCAGTTCGGCCTGGTCGCCGCGGTCGGCGGCTCGGTCGTCGGCGCGGGGATCTCCTTCGGTCTCGGCCGGATGATGGGGCGTGACGCCCTGCGTCCGCTGATCCGCGGCCGTTGGCTGCAGGCGGCCGACGACCAGCTGGCCCGGCACGGCTTCCGCTCGATGCTCGCGGTGCGGATCCTCCCCGGCCTGCCCTTCGCCGTGGCCAACTACGCCGCCGCGCTGTCCCGCTGCGGCTGGCTCCCCTTCCTCCTCGCCACCGCGATCGGCGTGGTCCCGAACACCGCCGCGTACGTGATCGCGGGGGCCAGCGCCTCCTCCCCGACCTCCCCCGCGTTCCTCGCCTCGTTCGGATTCATCGCCCTCTCCGCGGTGGGTGCGGCGGTCGTCGCCTGGCGCAAGCGGCACCGGCTGGCGCCCGTCCGGAGGCCCGAGCGGCCCGTGTCCGCGCGGGAACTGACGGCCGTACACCCCCCTGTGGTCACGGCCGCACCTCACGGGCCCTAGCATCGGACGCGAACTGCCCGACGATCACAAGGACGAGCGCACCCCGACATGAGCTGGTTCGAATCCCTAATCCTCGGTCTCGTCCAGGGGCTTACGGAGTTCCTCCCGATCTCCTCCAGCGCCCACCTGCGGCTGACCGCGGCGTTCGCCGGCTGGCACGATCCGGGAGCGGCCTTCACCGCCATCACACAGATCGGCACCGAAGCCGCCGTACTGATCTACTTCCGCAAGGACATCGCGAAGATCATCTCCACGTGGTTCCGCTCGCTGTACACGAAGGCGCTGCGCTCCGAGCAGGAAGCCAAGATGGGCTGGCTGGTGATCGTCGGCTCGATCCCGATCGGTGTCCTCGGCCTCGCCTTCAAGGACCAGATCGAGGGCCCGTTCCGCGATCTGCGGCTCATCGCCACCACCCTCATCGTGATGGGCATCGTGCTCGGCGTCGCCGACCGGCTGGCCGCGCGCGACGAGGAGGGCGGCCGGCACCGCGCCATCCGTGAGCGCAAGACCCTGAAGGAACTGGGCGTCAAGGACGGCCTCATCTTCGGTCTCTGCCAGGCGATGGCCCTGATCCCGGGTGTGTCCCGGTCGGGCGCCACGCTCTCCGGCGGTCTGCTGCTGGGCTTCACCCGCGAGGCCGCGGCCCGTTACTCCTTCCTCCTCGCCATCCCGGCCGTGCTGGCCTCGGGCCTGTTCGAGATCAAGGACGTGATGGAGGACCCCGGGCACATCGAATGGCCTCAGACGATCTTCGCCACGGTCATCGCCTTCATCGTCGGCTACGTGGTCATCGCGTGGTTCATGAAGTTCATCTCCAGCAAGAGCTTCATGCCCTTCGTGATCTACCGGGTCCTGCTCGGCATCCTGCTGTTCGTGCTGATCGGCATGGGTGTGCTCAGCCCCCACGCCGGCGAGTCGGCCGGCTAGTACGGCCGCGCTCACCGCTTCGCGTGAATCGGAGGCCGCCCGGGAACGTTCCCGGGCGGCCTCCGCGTCGTTGTGGAGGGAGAGACCTGAAGACGAACAGCAGGGGGTGTCCCATGGGTCGAGTGGTGTTGGAGCGGTTTCCGGCCGGAAGTCCGAGGGGGAGTTGGCCGGCCGAGGAGTACGCGGCGCAGCGGATGCGCGAGGGCGTGCCCGCGGAGGTGGTCATGGATCTGGCGAGCGACGCCTACCTCGTGGTGGTCCGTCCCCGGGAGGCGCGTTCCGGTCACTGATCCGGTGCCGGGGCATCCGGGCCGCGCACGCCCCTTGGCCTTCGCGGCCCGCACCCCCACACTGACCCGATGACGCAGCGTGTGGACCTTGCGGGCGTGATGGACCGACTGGCGATCGACGAGCTGGTCACGGGATACGCCATCGCCGTGGACGACGGGGACTGGGACGCGTACCGCGCCCTGTTCGCCCCGGGCGGGCGGGCCGACTACGCCTCGGCCGGCGGGATCGAAGGGCCGGCCGGGGAGGTCGCGGACTGGCTCTCGGAGACGATGAAGCTGTTCCCGGTGCGCCAGCACCTGATCGTGAACCGGCTGATCCGGATCGCGGACCTGGGCGGCTCCCCCGGTGACACGGCGGAGGTCCGGGCCGACTTCCTCAATCCCATGCGGCTCGCCGGGGAGGAGTCCGACGACGGCGGGCCCCCCGTGACCGCGCCCAACTTCGTCGCGGCGGGCCGCTACACCTTCGCCGTCACCCGTACCGCCCGGTCCGGCTGGCGGCTCTCGCGGGTCACCGTCCACGAGAAGTGGCGGCACATGTCGTTCTGATGGTTCGGCGGTCAGGGCTGTTCCACACTGGAAGCGGAGGCCCTTCATGATGCTGATGGTCTCGGCGGTCCCGAAGCGGGTTCCGGGGTGGCGTGCGGCGGCGGCGGTCACCTCGGGGGCCCTGCCCTGCCTCGCCTTCCCCGCCCCCGCGCTGTGGTGGTTCGCCTACGTCGCCCTGGTGCCCTGGATCCTGCTGCTGAGGTCGGCCCCCACCGGCCGGCGCGCCGCCCTGGAGGGCTGGCTCGGCGGCGCCGGCTTCGTCTTCGCCGTCCACCACTGGCTGTTGCCCAGCCTGCACGTGTTCCTGTTCGTGCTGGCGGCGCTGCTGGGCCTGCTCTGGATCCCCTGGGCGCTGCTGGTGCGGGAGTTGCTGGGCGGGCGGCCCGGCGGGGTCCGGGCGGGCGCCGCGCTGGTCCTCGTGCCCGCGGGCTGGCTGCTGTCGGAGCTGGCCCGGTCCTGGCAGGGGCTGGGCGGGCCGTGGGGGCTGCTCGGCGCCAGTCAGTGGCAGGTGGCGCCCGCGCTGCGGCTCGCTTCGGTGGGCGGGGTCTGGCTGGTCGGCCTGCTGGTCGTGGCGGTGAACTGTGCGGTGGCGCTGCTGATCACGGCGCCGGGGGCGCGGGGTGCGGCGCTGGCCGGGGTGACGGGCTGCGCGGTGCTGACGGGGGTGGTGTGGCTGTGGGCGCCCCGCCCGGAGGTCTCCGGGGTGCTGCGCGTGGCCGTCGTACAGCCGGGTCCGGTCGAGGACGGTCCGGACAGCGCGGAACGGCGGTTCGCCGTCGGGGAGCAGCTGACCGAAGCCCTGGCCGGGCAGCCGCCTACCGGGCCCTCGGCCGGGCAGCCGCCCACGGAGACCTCGGCAGGGCTCCGCCCGGACCTCGTGGTGTGGGGGGAGAGCAGTGTCGGCGAGGACCTGACGGCCCGCCCGGACCTGGCCCGGCGGCTCGCCGCCCTGTCGGCGCGGGTAGGGGCTCCGCTGCTGGTCAACGTGGATGCGCGGGCCGCCGACCGGCCGGGGATCCGCAAATCGGCGGTGCTCGTCGGTCCCGCGGGCCCCACCGGTGACCGGTACGACAAGATGCGCCTGGTCCCCTTCGGGGAGTACGTGCCGGCCCGCGAGCTGCTGGGCTGGGCCACCTCGGTCGGCAAGGCGGCGGACGAGAACCGGGTCCCGGGCGACGGGCCGGTCCTGATGGACCTGCCCGGCCGGGCGGACGTCCGCCTCGGCCCGCTGGTCTGCTTCGAGTCGGCGTTCCCCGACATGAGCCGCCGCCTGGTCCGCGACGGGGCCGCCGTGCTGATCGACCAGTCGGCCACGTCCACCTTCCAGGACGGCTGGGCCCCGGCCCAGCACGCCTCGCTGTCCGCGCTGCGGGCGGCGGAGACGGGCCGGCCCGAGGTGCACGCCGCCCTGACCGGGGTCAGCGCGGTGCACGGGCCGTCCGGCGAGCGGATCGGTTCGGCGCTGTCCACCTCGGCGCGGACGGCGCGGGTGTACGAGGTCCCGCTCGCCCGGGGCACGACCCTCTACGTCCGCTTCGGGGACTGGGCGGTGGGCGCGGCGCTGGCCGCCCTGGCCGCGTACTGCACGGTCGCGGGCGCCCGCTCCGTACGGCTCCGGCGGCCCCTGGGGCGGCCCCTCGGGGCGCCGCCCGCCGATCCGGCCGGGGCGCCCCTCGGGGAGTCGCTCAGGACGCCTGGTCCAGAGCCGAGCGCACGACCCGCTCGCACAGTTCGTGGGTCAGCAGCGCGTCGCGCGCGCTGAGGGTCGTGCCCGCGGCGACGGCCTCCAGGAAGGAGTCGACGACCTGCTCGATGCCGCGCTGGCGGGCCACCGACACCCAGTCCCCGCGCCGCCGGACGGTGGGCTGACCCTTGTGGTCGATGACCTCCGCGAGGTTGACGACCTGGCGCTTGGTGTCCTGCCCGGAGACCTCCAGCACCTCCTCCGTGGAACCGGAGAGCCGGTTCATGATGCCGAGCGCGGTGAAGCCCGTACCCGACAGCTGGAGCACCACCTGGCTCATCAAACCGTCCCGCACCACGGCCCGTACGTCGACCTGGTCGGCCTCGCCGGGCAGCAGGAAGCGCAGCGTGTCGACGACGTGGATGAAGTCGTCCAGGACGAAGGTCCGTACGTCCTCGGGCAGGCCGACCCGGTTCTTCTGCATGACGATCAGGTCGCGCGCGTGGTCGGCGCACTGCGCGTAGCCGGGCGCGTGGCGGCGGTTGAAGCCGACGGCGAGGGAGACCCCGCGTTCCTCGGCCAGTTCGACCAGGCGGCGCGATTCCGCGAGCTCGTAGGCGATCGGCTTGTCGACGTAGGTCGGCACGCCCGCTTCCAGGAGCCGCTCCACGATCTCCGGGTGGACGGCCGTCGGGGCGTGCACGAAGGCCGCGTCGAGCTTCTGCGCGAGCAGCGAGTCCAGGTCGGTGTGCAGGCGTTCGGCCGGGACCCGGTGCTGGGCGCCGACCCGTTCGAGGGTGGCCGGGGTCCGGGTCTGCAGGTGCAGTTCGAGCCCCGGGCGGGTGGTCAGGACGGGCAGGTACGCCTTCTGCGCGATGTCGCCGAGTCCGATACAGCCGACCTTCACCGGGACCTCCAGGTTCGTTCCTTGTGTGAGTACGCAGCCTAATCGGTGGTGACCGGGGAAGGGTTCGACCAGGATGGGGCCCATGACGATCAGTGACGGATCCCATCGTTCCGAACCCTCCACCACGGCCGACGAGCGCGAGATGCTCGACGGCTGGCTCGACTACCACCGCTCCACGCTGGCCTGGAAGTGCGAGGGTCTGTCCGACGCGCAGCTGCGCACCACCCCGTTGCTGCCGTCCGGACTGAGCCTGATGGGGCTGGTGCGCCACATGGCCGAGGTGGAGCGGTACTGGTTCCGGGAGATCATGCTGGACGAGGAGCTGCCCGACCTGTACTGGAGCAGCGAGAACCCGGACGGGGACTTCCACTTCGCCGACGGGGACACCTGGGCCGCGGCCGAGCAGGTGTGGCAGACCGAGATCGAGCTGGCCCGGCAGGCCGTGGCCGGCCGCTCCCTGGACCTCGCGTCCAAGCCCGAGAGCCACCGCCGGGGCGAGGTGTTCAGCCTGCGCTGGGTCTACACCCACATGATCGAGGAGTACGCGCGCCACAACGGCCACGCCGACCTGCTGCGCGAGCACCTCGACGGCGCCACGGGCGAGTAGCCGTCACCCGTGCGGGGTGAATATCGGCTCCGGGTTTTCGCAACGGGGTCTTCGCACAGCAGAGTTGTGTGAGTGCATCCAACCCGAACCACGACAAAACTGCTGCTCGGCGTCGCCTGTGCGGTCTCGGCCGTCTCCGGCTGCGTGAACGTGACCCCGCCCCCCGTGCAGCCGGCGCCCGCCCCCGGCACCCCGGGCGCACCGCCCCGGCACGAGCCCCGCGGCGGGCCGGGGGCCGCGCCGGTGGTCGTCCGGGCACCCGCCCTGGAGGCGCTGGAGGCCGTGGAGGCGCTACCGGGACGGCCGGCCGGGCCGGCGCCCTCCACGTCCGGGCGGGCCGCCGTCCCGCGGGCCGGGGGGCCCGCCGCGGAGGCGGCCGGGAACGGGCGGGCCGCAGGCCGCGGAGCCCCGGCGGCCGCCGCGCCGGTCCCGGACATCCCGGAGCCCCGGCAGCACGGCGGGCAGCGGGACCACGCCGACGGGCGTCCCGGCGGGCAGCACCCCGGGCGGCCCCGGTCCGAGGGCGCCGAGGTGCCGCGGGAGCTGGTGCGGGAGCTGCCGGTGCGGCCGGCCGACGTGTGCGCGCTGGGCCGCCGGCACGGGCGCTGGCATCCGGACAGCCCGGAGGCCCGTATCTGCGCGGGCGTCCAGGGCGGCTGACGGCGCGGCCCCCGGTCCGGCGCTCGGCCCCGGTCCGGCGCCCGGTCCCCGCCCGGTGCCCCCGGTCCTGCTCCCCGGGGGCCCGGCTCCGCTACTGGTTCTGTTCCGGGAACGGCCGGGGCTCCTCCGCCGGTTCCTCCGCGAGCCGCCGCTCCAGCCGGGCGATGGCGGCCCGTACGCCGTTCCCGTACCCGTCGTCGGCCAGGGCCCCGGTGGCGGCGCGGGCCCGCGACAGGTGGATCCTGGCCGCCTCGGGGCGCCGTAGCTTCACGTAGTCGGCGGCCAGGCTCAGGTGCAGCGACGGGTAGAAGACCCGCACGGCCGAGGGCGGACCGGGACCGTCGGAGTCGGCGTGCGCGGCGGCCAGGGCCCGCAGGTCCCAGGCCAGCTCCTCGGCGGGGTCGTCCTGCGCGTCGGCGAGGTAGTGCGCGAGGGTGCAGCGGTGCAGGGAGTCGCCCTCCGCGGCGATCTCCGACCAGATCTCGCCGAGCCGGTTGCGGGCCTCCTCGCGGTCGCCGGCGTGCAGCAGGATGGCCGCTTGGCCGATCCTGGTCATGACGGCGTCCTCCGACGCCTCCTGCTGCTCCGTCAACGCGGCCTCCGGCTCGTTCCCGTCAGACCTGCTCCGGTCTGATCATCAAGACGCTAGCCGGAGGCACCTGCAATGCCGCCTAGGCGCGGTCGGTCATCGGTTCAGGTCCGGGATCCGCCAGTCGATCGGCGCATGGCCCTGGGCGGCGACGGCCTCGTTGATCTGGGTGAAGGGCCGGGAGCCGAAGAACTTCTTGGCCGACAGCGGCGAGGGGTGGGCGCCCTTGACGACCGCGTGCCGCTCCTCGTCGATCAGCGGGAGCTTCTTCTGCGCGTACGCCCCCCAGAGGACGAAGACGGCCGGGTCGGGGCGCTCGGCCACCGCGCGGATCACCGCGTCGGTGAACTTCTCCCAGCCCTTGCCCTTGTGCGAGTTGGGCTCGGCCTCGCGGACGGTGAGGACCGCGTTGAGCAGCAGGACGCCCTGCTCGGCCCACGGCATCAGGTAGCCGTTGTCCGGGACGGGGGTGCCCAGCTCGGCCTGCATCTCCTTGTAGATGTTGCGCAGCGAGGGCGGGGTCTTCACACCGGGCTGCACGGAGAAGCACAGTCCGTGGCCCTGGCCCGCGCCGTGGTACGGGTCCTGGCCGAGGACCAGCACCTTCACCTGGTCGAAGGGAGTGGCCTCCAGGGCCGCGAAGACCTGCTCGCGGGGCGGGTAGACCGGCCCGTTCGCCCGCTCCTTCTCGACGAACTCGGTGAGCTCTTTGAAGTAGGGCTGGTCCAGCTCTCCGCCGAGGACGGGGAGCCAGGACTCGGGCAGCATCTGGGTCACGGCGACAACCTCCGGTACACGTTCTTCGATACTCACGTCTGCGCGTCTCCAAGAGCCCGCGCGCTCGCGCAACTGCTTCGCGCGACTGGTCCAGAACTTACCGGTGGCCACTGACAACGCGACGCCCGCCCGCCCCGCCCGGGTGGGCGGTGCGGACGGGCGGTCGGTGTACGGGCCTGCTACCAGCTGGTCTTGCGGTACAGCTCCCACAGCTGCATGACGGTCTGCGGGTCGAGCGCCCGCTCCGCGCCGGCGATGTCGTCGCGGGCGGCGACGTACAGCTTGCCCTGCCACAGGGGCAGCAGCCGGACGTCGTCGGCGAAGATCTGCTGGGCCTTCTCGAACTCGTGGATGCCGGCCGACCGGTCGCTCTCGCGGCGGGACTTGGGCAGGATCACGTTCAGGATCTCGGTGGACTCGTACGGGGTGCCGACCGCGTTCTCCTTGCCGACGAACGGCGCGATGAAGTTGTCGGGGTCCGGGAAGTCGGGGAACCAGCCGCGGCCGAAGACCGGGTACTCGCCCTTCTTGTAGCCGGCCTGGAATTCCTTCCACGGCTGGCCGCGCAGGGTGATCTTGAAGAGCCCGCTCTCGTCGAGCTGGCGCTTGAGCTCGGTGAACTCGTCCGCGGTGGAGGCGCCGTAGCGGTCGGTGGTGTACCAGAAGGTCAGGTTCACCGGCGTGGGGATCCCGGCGTCCTTGAGGGCCTTCTTGGCCTTGGCCACGTCCGGCTGGCCGTAGGAGTCGTAGAACGGCGTCTTGTGGCCGACGACCCCCTTGGGGACCATCGAGTAGAGCGGCTCGGCGGTGCCCTGGTAGACCTTCGAGACGAGCGCCCCGCGGTCGACGATCTGGGCGATCGCCTGACGCACCTCGACCTTCGCGACCTGCGGGTCCGTGGGGTTGAAGATCAGGTAGCGGATCTCCGAGCCGACGTTCTCGACGACCTGCACGCCCGCGTCGTGCGAGGCGGGGGTCTGGAGGTCCTTGACCTCGTCGGCGGAGAGGCCGCGGTAGGTCGCGTCGATCTCCTTGCCCTTGAGGGCCGCGATCATCTTCTTGGAGTCCGCGAAGTAGCGGATGGTGACCCCGCCGTTGCGGCGGTTGGCGAAGCCGTTGTAGCTCTCGTTGCGGTTCAGGACCGCCTCGTTGGCGTCCTTGTACGACTCGAGGGTGTACGGGCCGGAGCCGGTGACCTTGTCGCCCTCGCGCAGCTTGTCGGCCGGGTACTGCTTCGGCGAGACGAGCGAGGCGGCCGGGGAGCCGAGCACGAAGGGGAAGGTGGCGTCCGGGGTGTTCAGGTGGAAGACCACCGTCTGCGCGTCCGGGGTCTCGATCTTGTCGAGGCTGCCGAAGAGGGCCTTGGGGCCGGACGGGGCGTTGATGGTCTTGATCCGGTCGAGGGAGTGCTTGACGGCCTTGGCGTCGAGCGGCTCGCCGTCGGAGAACTTCAGGCCCTTGCGCACGGTGCAGCGGTACGACTCGTTCCCGGAGTCGGTGAACTCGCAGTTCGAGGCGGCGTCCGGCTGGGGCTTGGTGGCACCCGTGGGGAACGCCAGCAGGGTCTGGTAGACGTTCCGGTAGAGCTCCCAGGAGCCGTCCCAGGCCGCGGCTGGATCGAGGGTCGTGGGTGCGCTCGTCGTTCCGACGACAATCCGCTGTTCTCCATTGCCGCCGTCGTCCGAGAACAGGCCGCATCCTGAGAGCAGGGATATGGACGCAAGGGCCGCAGTGATCTGCAGGCATCTGGTCCGGTTGAACACGTGCACGCTCCTCGATCAGCCAGGGGTGCGGCAGACCCTACCGCAGAGCATCACGAAACCAATGGGTAGGTTTCGTGCGGCACTTGACCGATTTAGTGCCCATTCGGTACGCATTTGCCTCCCCTACGGAGGCAAATGCGTCCGATTATCGGTCAATGCACCCCGGCATTAAGGAACATTCCCCCGTCTACGACGAGAGTTTGTCCCGTGATCCATTCCGCTTGTGCAGATGTAAGAAACGCGGCGGCCCCTCCGATGTCCTCCGGAAGCCCGAGGCGGCCCAGCGGGTACGCCGCAGCGGCCTCCTGTTCCCGGCCCTCGTAGAGCGCCTGCGCGAACCTGGTCTTGACCACCGCGGGCGCGATCGCGTTGACCCGGACCCCCGGCGCCATCTCGTGGGCGAGCTGCAGCGTCAGGTTGACCATGGCCGCCTTGCTCATCCCGTACGCCCCGATGAAGGGCGAGGCGGAGACGCCGGCGATCGAGGCGATGTTGACGATCGCCCCGCCGTTCTCCTTCTGCCAGGCGTGCCAGGTCCGCTGGGCGAAGCCGAGCGCCGAGATCACGTTGGTCTCGAAGACCTTGCGGGCGACCCCCAGGTCCAGGTCCGCGATCGGCCCGAAGACCGGATTGGTCCCCGCGTTGTTGATCAGGAAGTCGACGCGGCCGAAGGCCTCCATCGTGCGTTCCACGGCGACGGCCTGGTGGGCCTCGTCGTGCGCCTTGCCCGCGACCGCGATCACCCGGTCCGCACCGAGCCGCTCGACGGCCTCCTTGAGGGCCTCCTCGTTCCGGCCGGTGATGCACAGCCGGTCACCGCGCGCCACCAGGGCCTCGGCGATGCCGTAGCCGATGCCCCGGCTCGCACCGGTGATCAGTGCGACCTTGCCGCTGTCCGTTCCGTCGTACGTCATAGCGTGCGCCTGCCTCTCGTCAGCTGAGCGGGCCGCCGGCCACGTACATGACCTGGCCGGAAACGAAGCCGGCGGACTCGCCGGTGAAGAAGGCGATCGCGTTGGCCACGTCGTCCGGGCGCCCGACGCGCTGCACCGGGATCTGGGTGGCGGCCGCGGCCTGGAAGTCCTCGAAGTCCATGCCGACCCGGGCGGCCGTGTGGGCGGTCATCTCGGTGACGATGAAACCGGGGGCGACGGCGTTCGCGGTGATGCCGAACTTGCCGAGCTCGATGGCCAGGGTCTTGGTGAAGCCCTGCAGGCCGGCCTTGGCCGCCGAGTAGTTGGCCTGGCCGCGGTTGCCGAGCGCCGAGCTGCTGGACAGGCTCACGATCCGGCCGAACTTGGCCGCCACCATGTGCTTCTGACAGGCCTTCGACATCAGGAACGCACCGCGCAGGTGCACGTTCATGACGGTGTCCCAGTCGGTGTCGCTCATCTTGAAGAGCAGGTTGTCCCGCAGCACACCCGCGTTGTTGACGAGGATGGTCGGGGCGCCGAGCAGGGTCACCACCCGTTCGACGGCCGCCTCCACCTGCGCGCTGTCGGAGACGTCGCAGCCGATCGCGACGGCCGTGCCGCCGGCCGCCGTGATCGTCTCCACGGTGTCCTTGCAGGCCGCCTCGTCCAGGTCGAGGACGGCGACCGCCCGGCCTTCGGCGGCCAGGCGTACGGCAGTGGCGGCGCCGATGCCCCGGGCCGCCCCGGTCACGATCGCGACGCGCTGCTCGGTGGTGGACATGCTGGATCTCCTCGCCCTCGGAAAAGCGGCCCCTCATGGGTGAGCAACCGCTTAGTAGCTTCAGCTGAGGAGACGCTAGGAGCCCTGGCACTCCGTGTCAACGGGGAGCAGATCCAGCCGACTACCTGACCAGCAGGTCCAGCAGCCGCTCCACCTCGGCGGCGGGGTCCGCCGTCAGTCCCGTGTGGACCGGGCCCGGCTGCACCACCGTGCTGCGCGGCGCGATCAGCCACCGGAACCGCCGCCCCGCGTCGTCGCCCGCCGCCTGCCCGGCGGACTCGCCGCCCGCGCACACGCCCTCGACCCCGCGCAGGGCGGCCCGCACCCCGGCCACGTCGGCCTTCGGGTCCAGGGCGAGGAGCTTGGCCTCGTCGAGGTGGGTGCGCGCGCGGACGTAGGACTGCGCCCGGCAGTAGACGATCACGCCGGCGTTGAAACACTCGCCGCGCTCCATCCGGGGCACCACACGCACCACCGCGTACTCGAACACGTCCCGCTTGATCACTCGCTGTCGCTCTTCATCTTCCGGGGACGGGGGTCGAGGCGGTCGGCGAGCCAGCCGGGCGGACCCGACCGGACCTTCGCCTCGGCCTCCATCGTGATCCTCTCGTGGATCGTGGCCGCGCGCGGCAGCAGGGCCTCCACGTAGGCGCGGCGCAGCGCGTCGGTGGAGTCGAAGCCCGGCTCGTCGACGAGCCACTCGTCGGGCACGTCGGCGGCGACCTCGGTGAGCAGCTCCTCGGTGACCAGCGGTGCGAGCGCGGCCGCCGCGGCGGCGATGTCCGGGCCGACCGGGGCCAGTACGTGGTCGGAGGCGTTGTAGGGCTTGGCTGCGGCGCTCTCGGCGGTGGGCCAGTTGTGGTGCCAGATCATGGTGGCGCCGTGGTCGATGAGCCAGAGGTCCCCGTGCCAGACCAGCATGTTCGGGTTGCGCCAGGACCGGTCGACGTTGTTGATCAGTGCGTCGAACCAGACCACGCGCCCCGCCTCGACGGGGTCCACCTGGTAGGCGAGCGGGTCGAAGCCGATGGAGCCGGGGAGGTAGTCCATCCCGAGGTTCAGCCCGCCGCTGGCCTTGAGCAGCTCCTGGACCTCCTGGTCGGGCTCACCGAGCCCGATGACCGGGTCGAGCTGCATCTGCACCAGCCTGGGGACGCGCAGCCCCAGCCGCTGGGCCAGGCGGCCGCAGATGACCTCGGCGACCAGGGTCTTGCGACCCTGGCCGGCTCCGGTGAACTTCATGACGTACGTGCCGAGATCGTCGGCTTCCACGATTCCGGGGAGCGAGCCGCCCTCCCGCAGAGGCGTGACGTAACGGGTCGCGATCACTTCTGTGAGCATTTCCCCAGGCTATCCGGCCGCCCAGCCGCACCTCCAAGGCATGTCCGCGGCACGTCCGCTCACCCCTGCAGGCACCATTCGGTGAACCCCTCGATGCTGTCGTCCACGCGCGCGTCCTCGTCCGCCACGGCGGCGGTGCGGAAGAACCGGACCTCCTGGAAGTGCAGCTCCATGGCGCTGACCAGGCTCCGCAGGCTGAGCACCTCGCAGAGCCAGGTCCGCGCCTCGCTGCCGTCGAGGCCGGCCGGTACCAGGCCGTGCTCGGCGAGCAGGTCCGTCTTGCTGATCGCGACCGCCAGGCGGGCGCGCTTCAGCGGGGCACCCATCGCGGCCACCGCCTGGACCGACCGGGCGAAGACCTCCTCGGGGTCGACCGTGGAGCCGAGGGTGCGGTCCAGCAGGGGACCCGGCGCCGGGTCCGTCGCGGTCCAGAACTTGTTCACCGCCATCGGGTCGAGGACGAAGACGAAGGTGCGCGCGGCCCGGGCGTAGCGCAGCGCGTCGGTTTCCTCGCGGTCGACGAACCGCTCGCCGGCCGTGTCGAAGAGGTGGACCAGCCGCCGGGAGCGGCCGCCGCCGAGGACGAACGAGTGCGCCCGGGGCAGGGTCTTCTGGGTGGCGCGCGTGTTCCCGCGCATCCGCAGCACCTCGCGCAGCACCTGGTAGTTGGCCTCCGACTCCTCGTCGGCGAGGGTGAGCGCCGGACCGCCGTTCTCCGCCGCGCGCTCCAGGGACAGCAGCATGGCCGCCATCAGCTGCGTCTTGCCCGCCGCCCGGCCGCCGATCAGCGGTATCACCACCTCGGGCATGTGGCCGGCGTCCGTGTTCATCGGCTTTCCGCAGTGGGGGTGGACGCAGTACGCCTGGAGCCGCGCGTCCCGGCCCATCAGCATCAGCAGGGTCGGCATGCGCTGTCCGCATTGGCAGCGCCGCCGGAAGATGCCGTACGTGCCGGGGCGGATGTCCGCGTGCCGGCGGCGGCAGGTGGGGCGCGGGCAGTCGTACGCGGGATAGGGGACGCGTTCGAAGCAGTGCGGGCACAGCATCCCCGTGCGGAGGTGCTTCACCCACAGCACCGCCCGGTCGACGGCCCGCAGCGCACCGGCGAGGAGCCGCGCCCCGCCCGCCAGCAGGGCCGTCACCGCCGCGTGCAGGCCCAGCAGCACGGCGAGCGGCGGCAGGGCGACCAGCAGGCCCGTGCAGAGTCCCAGGTAGAGCGCCAGCCCGTACGGCACGGTGAAGGCCCGGCTGCGCGCCGGAGCGGTGAACTGCCCCGAGGTCACGGCCCGGAAGGAGTCGCCGACCGTCCTGACGTACGACCGGCGCTCCAGCACGAGGATCTGGCGCAGGTCGCGGGAGGCCGGTCCGAAGAAATAGTTGCGGTACGCCTTCACCTGCTCGTCCTGCGGACGGTAGGGCGCGATCGTCTGGAACTCGGGGGTGCGCCGGTGCACGACGCCGACCACCGTGCGTCCGTACCCGGCGAGCACCTGCATCACCAGGGCGAGGCCCCGCAGGGCGGCGATGACCGGGACGAAGGGCAGGAACGCGCCGAGCCCGAGGAGGTAGAAGGCGGGGATGAGGACGAAGGAGATGATTTCATCCACGGCGGGTCACTGTCCTTTCTTCTTCTTCCGTGACGTGCCGGGACGTGGTGCATCGGGACGTGGCGCATCAGGACGTGGCGCGTCCGGTGCCGGGGGCTCGGTCGCCCTCGCGCCGGGAGGGTCCGCGGCGGCGGACGTCGAGCGGCCGAAGCGCGAGAGCCAGCCCGCCCGGCGTTGCGGGCTGCTGCGCCGGGACTCGGCGTCCTCGGCGTAGTGGTCGGCGAGTTGGGGCTGGTGGGGCCGTACGGCCGCCTCCAGTCGTGCCAGGTCCGCCAGGGGCCAGTGCGCGGCGGGATGGGAGCGGATCGCCGTCACGAGCTCCAGTTGGGCCTGGGTGCGCAGAGACCGCCGCGACAGGGTGGCCGCGGTGGCCACATGGCTGAGCAGTACGTCGCCGATCCCCTCGCCGCCCGTGACCCTGCGGTGCACGTCCGACAGGTAGCGGTCCAGGTCGCGGTCGCTCAGCTCCGTCAGCCGGCCGTGCAGCCGCGGGGTGTCGACGGGCAGCCAGAGCATGGCGGGCACCAGGCACAGGTTCGTGAGCGCGAGCGTCGCGGACCACCGGAGCTTCGGTGGGACGTCGAAGGCCTCGAGGAGCTCCGTGGCCTCGACGGCCTCACGGAGGGCCCTGTTCAGATCGAGGGCGATCCGTACGCGCTCCCCCACGTCCGCGGGCAGCCAGGCGAAGCGGCCCGGTTCGGCGAGCAGCCCGCACAGGCGTAGACAGGCCGCCAGGGACTCTTCTTCCTGGATGTCCTGGCCCAGCGCGCGGCGGAACCATGCGCCGACCGCCTCGTCCACCGGTTCCGCGGCGGGCAGCAGCCTGGCGATCCAGGCCGCATCCGCGTGGGACCAGGTCCGCGAGGGGTGCCAGAGGGCGCTCACCAGCTCCTCGTCGGGCGATGTGCGCCCCCGGATCTTCAGGATCTTGAACATGATCGGAACCGTGTCCGAGCGGATCCGTTCGGCCCTCGCCCGCAGGTGGTGCTCCAGGACCAGGGGGCGGTCCGCCAGGTCGTCCTCGCGCAGGAGGTTTGCTGGGAAGTGCGACAGCACCTGCTCCTGGCCGGAGCGTCCCTTCAGCACCTCCTCCACCGCCGCGGCCAGGGATGCGCGCATCACCGGCAGGACGCGCAGGAGTTCGGACACCTCGTCGAGCAGCTCGTCGGTGCTCGAAGCGAGCAGCGCGTGAGCCAGGTCCAGGGTCTCCCGCTCCACGGCCTCCCGCGTCAGGGAGAGCCGGGCGCCGACGGCCCAGAGCAGCAGGCGGGTCCGCTCGCGGGGGGTCCGCGCCTCCGCCGCGAGCCGCTCCCACAGGGCGGTGGCCCGCTCGCGCGCCGTCGGGTCGTCGATCGGCACCGGCGGGGCGGCGTTCCCGGCGGAGCGGACGTAGGCCCGCATGCGCGACGCGTGCAGTTTCCCCTCGATCTCACGGTGCACGCCGATGTCGCCTCCGGCCTTCGCGGCCGCGCTCAGCATGGCCAGCCGGCCGTCGTCGAGGTCCCGGTGCTTGCGGTGGATGTCGTCCGCGACGGTCGCCCCGAGTGCGCCCAGGTGGTCGGCCCCGGCCAGCCAGTCGATCACCGCGTGTGCGTCGGCCTTGGTGAGCGTGATGCCGCCCGCACACGCCGCTGCGGCGACGGGGGCGTGCCAGTCCTCCGGCGTCTCCTCCCCGCCCCGCGTGTAGTCGGCCGTCCAGGACCAGACGAGCCGGACGGAATCGACGCCGATCCGGGTGAGGAGGCGGACCAGGTCGCTGACGGGCACCTCCGGGAAGACGCCCCGCGAGAAGTCGAAGACGGTGTAGGCCGCTTCGTCGTCCGTGCCGAAGGCGAGCTGCGCCTCCGGCACGGTGCCGATCAGGTGCAGCCGGCTCCGGGCCGGACGGAAGACGTAGGTGGCGAAGGAGAGCCCGCGGGCGAGCGGAGGCGGCAGCAGGTAGGAGACGGCGGCGAACCAGCGCGCGATCCGTTCGGTGTCGTGGTCGACCACCACCACCGAGCCGTGTTCGGTGAGCGCGGCGAACACGGCGGCCAGCAGCTCCGGCAGCCGGGCCGCGTGGGGATGCCCGCGCAGGAACTCGGCCACGGCCCGGACACCGAGCGGTCCGGGCGCGGGCGCCGCGAGCACCGGGATCTCGGTGGCCGGGGCCACCGTGCGGGTCCACACGGGCGAGTTCCACAACTCGATCCCGAGCATCCCGCCCGCGGCCTCCCGGAAGTCCTCGCTGTGCAGGGCGTGGGCGAAGTAGTTGCCGAAGCGGCGGGCGGAGTCGCGGCCCACGTACCGCACGCACAGCGCGGTGGCGCGGCGCCCGTCCCGGTCGTAGGGCCGGTAGCAGAGGTTGACCGGGCAGCGCTCCAGCAGCTCCGGCGTGTCCGACTCCACCAGGGAGCGGGGCGGCTCGTACCCGGCCAGGGCCTCCACGGCCTGCCGGGTGCCCGCGGTGACGCCCGGGCTGACGGCGTTGAACTGGAAGCCGGAGAACCCGCTGAGCCCGTGCTCGCAGGAGGTGTAGTAGAGCTGCTGGAAGTGCTTCATCCCCGGCCCGCCTTCGGCACCGAACCGAACTCGCTCAGGAGCCACAGCAGGGGGTCGGCGACCCGGTACGGCTGGATGCCGGTGGCGGCGACCCGGGCGTCGGTGGTGGGGTGGCGGCCGAGCGCGGAGACCCCGAAGTACCGGTAGCGGGAGTAGTGGTTGTCCAGCAGGTGGTCGATCGGCACGCCGTCCCAGTCCTTGAGGAGCCGGCGCACCTCCTCGTGGACGTTGAGGCTGTCGCCCACGTCGAAGCGGTCCCGCGCGGGCACGTGGTCGCGCAGCGGGCTGCCGGCATCGAGCAGGTGCCAGAAGGCGTCCATCTTCGAGAAGACGACGGCGATCGGTATGTCTATCTTCTGGGCGGCCCGGCCGGAACCGCGGGCGAGCAGCAGGTTGGTCACCCGGGAGAGGACGTTGATGGGAGGGTCGAGCCCCTCGCTGCCCGGCAGCGGGGTCCCGGGCAGGGCGTTGTCGCGGGCGCCCGGCATCTGCAGCGGGTCGAGCAGCAGCACGATGCCGTCGGCGCCGGCCAGATAGCGGGTGTTGAGCTCCACGTTCTCCCGGGAGTTGAAGTCCTCGCCGGCCGTGTCGAAGAAGGACAGGACGGTGTGCTGCGGGCGTTCGCCGAGCAGCGTGCGACGGCGCAGGCCGAAGCGGAAGACCAGCGGATCCACCCGGTTGAGGTTGGTGGAGGCCGTCTGGGTGCCGGGGAACATCTGGTTGTCGCGGTAGAGGCGGTCCTCGTAGTCGGAGCTGAAGCGCCGCATCGTCTCGTCGTCCGAGCCCATCAGGGCAGCTCCGAAGGCCTCTCCGATCCGGTTGCGCATCTCGTGGAGCAGCACCGTCATGTAGACGGTCTTGCCGGACGCCTTCGGGCCGACCATGGCGATCAGACGGTTGTCCATCATGCCGAACTGGACGGGCAGTTCGGAGTGGCAGACCGGGCAGATCCGGTAGGTGGTCTCTCCGTCGCAGTCCGGGCAGACGGCCGTGGGCTTGCGGCCGTCGGCGGCGAAGTCCGGTCCGAGGTCGTGGCTGCGGCGGGGTCCCTTCCGCTGGTCGAGCACCTGGTCGCGGCGCCGCTCGCACTGCTTTCCGGTCCGGCTCAACCGGCTGTGGCAGCGGAACCGGATCTCGCGCGGGGCGAAGTTCTCGTAGCAGTAGGGGCAGATGAGGCGTTTGGCCATCAGGTGACTCGCAGTCTGTGCAGCGCCGTCGGGCGGATGTCGATACCGAGGTCGGTGCCCGCGTCCGCGTGCGCCGGGAAGCAGACCAGCCAGGACGGGCCGCGCGTGGCGGGCAGCGGGAACTCCACGGTCAAGGGGGTGGCTGCGGACAGCCGCTGTGCGGGCACCTCGTGCAGGACGGTGCCCTCGGCCGTACTGGTGGGGCGGAAGCGGCCGAGGCTGTGGACGATGCGGAGCCCGGGCAGGTCGCAGCCGTCCTCGGAGGTGAAGGTGACCGTGGCCACCCGGCCCTTGAGGCGGCGGCGCACGCTCGGCTCGTACGAGACGACCGTCGGGGCGGCCGGGACGAGCAGGGAGGAGGCTCCTTCGCAGTCCTCGCCGAGATCCGCCACCAGGGCCTCCACGGTGAGGGTGACGGCCGCGTTGCCGACGGTCAGGTCGAAGCCGCCGTCGTGCTCGTACACCCGGCGGCGGCACACGGTGTCCCCCGCGCCCGCGGCGGCCCCGGCGGTGTTCCCCTCCCGGCGCCAGCGCACCCGCGCGCTCAGGGCCCCCTCGGGCCAGGCCCACAGCACGAGGAGGTGGTCCCCGCGCCGGACGGCCTGGAGCTGGCCCACCGGGACCGCGAACAGGATCCGCGGATCGACGGGGGACCGCGGCGGGTCCTCGTCCGTCAGGTCGTACGGATCGCTGCGGGGCGGGGCCGGGGAGTCGGGGTCAGGGCGGGGCTCGGGACCGGGCTCGGGCTCGCGGTGGGGATCGGGCCCGGGGTGGTGAGCGCTCGGCGGGGGCGGTGGCGATTCCTCCGGCGAGCCGGGGGCATCGGCGGACGCGGGTCCGGCCGCCGGGGATTCGGCGTACGGGGATTCGGCGTACCGGGGCTCGGCGTACGGGGGCTCGTCGTACGGGGCGTGCGCGGACTCGGTGTACGGGGCGTGCGGGGGCTCGGCGTGCGGCTGCGGCACGGCGGCTTCGGGCTCGGAGGGCGCGAAGGCGTCCTCCTGCCCGGCCGGCCCGCCGCCCTGCCGCGGGGCGGGCTCGGGGTCCTCCACCGGGGGGCGCCCGGTGCGGGGCTCCGGGTCCGTCGGCGCTCCGGCGGGTTCGGGGTCCAGGAGGGTGTCCACGTACTCCGGACCGGCCGCGTACCGGGTGTCCCCGCCGGGGCGACCGCTCTCCGTACGCGGGTAGCCGGAGTCGCGGCCGGCGTACCCGGAGTCCCGGCCCCCGTACCCGGCCTCCGCCCGTGGCGGCCTCCCGGCTGATCCGGTGACGACGCGCAGCACTCCGAAGTCCCGCAGCTCCAGCAACCCGAGCACGACGGCGAGTTCGGGGCGGTCGCAGCGCACCGTCAGGCCCTGTGCGGCCGGGAGGGCCTCGATCCCGGTCCGCAGCCCGGGCTCGGCGCCCATCCCGCCGGCCAGCAGCACCGTGTCCACGGCCGGTTCCGCGATGCCGAGCTGCTCCGCTACGGCGGCGAGCAGGCGCTCCCGCAGGGGCGTCACCGCCCGCTCGAAGTCGCTCCGGTCCAGGGTCAGCGCATGGCGGCCGCCCTCGGCGTCCTCCACGGCCTCGGTGACGGTGTCCGAGTCGCCGAGCGCCCGTCGCAGGACCTCCGCCGCGCCGAGCGGGTCCACGCCGTCCGGCAGGCGGCCGGCGAGTTCGGCGGCGACCGCGGCGTCCCAGTCGTCGCCGCCGAGGTGGAGGCTGAGGCAGCGGACCACGTGCACGGTGAGGTCGGGGGCGACGGCCAGGACGCTCAGGTCCAGGGTGGTCGCCCCCTGGTCGCAGACCAGGACCGTGTGGTCCACGCCCTGCGCGACGGCCCCGTAGTGCAGGGCCACGGCCACGGGCTCCGGTACGACGCGTCCGACCTCGAGCCCGGAGCGCTCCACCGCGTACCGCAGCTCGTCCTCCCGCCCGCCCGACACAGGGAGTCCGAGAGCGGCCGTGCGGTCCGGTTGCGCCCCGTGGCCCCCCTCTCCCGCCGGGGCGGATCCGATCAGCAGGGGCAGGGCCCGGACCGGGTCGAGGACGCCGTCCGCACCGGCGAGCCGGGTCGTGGTCACCTCCGGCAGGCCGTCGGGGCCCACCCGCGCGACCCTCCCGAAGCGGTGTCCCAGGTCGATGGCGATCATGACCGTACGCTCCCTTCGCCCGCGAACGGCCCCGCGCCGTCGGCGGTGACCCACGGCCGGCCGTCGGCCCCGAGGCCGACCCGGATCCGGCTGCCCGGCTCCGGACGGTTCACCAGCAGATGGCCGACGACGGCCGCGCGCACCAGTTCCAGTTCGTTGCGGATCTGCCGCCCGCCGTAGGCCTGGTGCGCGGGGTCCGACATCCGCTCCGTGATCCACGGGTGCAGGGTGTCCGTGTCGGGAACCAGCTCCACGCGGTGGCGTTCCCGGACCGACTCGGCGAGCTCCCCGAGCAGCCGGTCGGCGATCCTGGCGACGTGCTCGGGGCGCAGCATGTCGAAGACGACCACGCCCGGCTTGAGCCGGCCGTAGATCTCCGGCCTGCCGATCTGCCGGAACTTCTCCTCCACGGCGCGGGTGAAGTGCGCCTCCAGCTGGGGGTACGAGAGCCGGTCGCGCTCCTCCAGCAGGCTCCGGACCTGATCCGCCCCCGTGTTGGAGGTGAAGATGATCAGGCACTGGGAGAAGTACGCCGTCTGGCCGCGGCCGTCGGTGAGCCGGCCGTCCTCCAGGATCTGCAGGAACTTGTCCAGCACCTTGGGGTGGGCCTTCTCGATCTCGTCGAAGAGCAGCACGCTGAAAGGCCGTTCCTGCACGCGGCGGGTCAGCTCGCCCCCCTGTTCGTGGCCGATGTAGCCGGGCGGCGCGCCGGCCAGGCGTTCGGCGGCGTGCTCCTGCTGGTACTCGCTCATGTCGAAGCGGGCGTAGGCGCTCTGATCGCCGAACATCAACTCGGCTACGGACTTGGCGAGTTCGGTCTTGCCGACGCCGGTCGGGCCGACGAAGAAGAAGGCGCCCCGGGGACGAGCGGTCCCCGAGCTGCCGAAGTCGACGCCCACGAAGGCGGACTGGAGGGCGGAGGCCACGGCGTTCACGGCCACGCTCTGGCCGACCACCCGGGAGCCGAGGGCCCCGGCGGCGCCCGCGACGGTCTCCCGGTCGAGCTGGGTCCACGGATCGACGCTCACGTTGAGCCGGTGCAGTTCCAGCAGCTTGTCCGGTTTCCCCACGGGTGCGTTGCGCATCCACGAGGTCCTGGCGAGGGAGTCGATGTCCCAGCCCAGCATGCCGTCGGTGGCTCCCACGAGGGCTTCGAGATCGGCGCGCGAGGACTCGTGCGCGCCGTTGAAGGTGCGGAGCAGCCAGGTGAGCCACAGCCGCCGTTCGCTGGGGTCGGGCGGGCCGATGTGGAGTGCGGCGACCCTCGGGTCCTCCAGGTGGAACCAGCCGGGCAGCCGCCCGACGTCGCCCACCGCGCACAGCACCGCGTTGCGCGCGTGCGGGGCCGGGCCCGCGGCGGAGCGCGGGGTCACGGCGTCCGTCATCGCGGCGCGCAGCCTCAGGTAGCCCAGGTGCGATTCGGGCCGGCCGGGCGGCAGATGGTGGTCGACGTCCTCGAAGACGAAGGCGACCGCCGCGTCGGGCAGGGCCACCAGGCGGTGCACGGTGGCGACGACGTCCTCGAAGGAGCGGGGCCGGCCCGACTGCCGCGGCGTCAGCAGGCGTTCGCGGCCGCGGTCCCGCTCGTCTCCGCGCCGGGCGCGGGCGCTGGCGTCCGGTGCGCCGTCGAGCGGCCCTTCCGCGTCCCCGCGCCCCTGCGGCGGGGGCCGCGTTCCCGCGGCGTCCGGGGGCGTTCCGGTCCCGGACGCCCCGCCCGGGGTGGCAGCCCCGCCCGGTGTGGCAGCCCCGCCCGGCGTCTGCGCGCGCCCGGAGGACCGCCCTTCGCGCAGCTCGTCGAAGCGCTCGGCGTGACCGGGCAGCGGAAAGGTGAGCCCGCCCACCGGATCCCACCAGCCGACGACCTCGGCGCCGCGCGCTTCGAGGAGGCCGGCGACCACCTCGCGGAAGGAGGCCGGCCGGTCCGCGAACCACCAGCGGTCCCTGATCTGACCGTTGAGGATCACTTGGCGCCCACGCCTCAGCTCCCAGTCCAGGGAGACCGCCCACAGCGGCATCATGCCGTCCGCGACCACCGGCTGTCCGTCCCCGGCGGGCCCGCCCGGAGGCTCCGTACGCGCGGGGCGTCCCGCGCCGCCGGCCCCGCCCTCATCGGACTGCTTCGCCCAGCCGACGGTGCTCACCCGGTCCAACTCCACTCCTCCGTGTCCGGCGCCTGCTCCACGTCCGTCAGCGTCTTGCCCTGCGGGCCCGGCGGCTTGCCCTGCCAGGTGAGTTCCCCGGGAACGAAGCCGTCCCCTTCGACGATGGCCTCGTGCACCCGCACCAGGAGGTCCTCGGTGCGGTCGCACACCGCGACCTCCGGATCCGGGCGGAGGGTGACATCGGGCTCGCCGTCGACCTGGTAGACGAGGACGGGGGTGCCGCCGCCGTCCGTGGTGATCGTGGTCCGGTACGTCGCTCCGGTCGGACGCTCGAAGCTCAGCAGCAGCTCTCCGGCCTGCTCCGCTCCCCCGGTGAAGGCGAAGCCCTCGCCGATCATGGCGTCCTGCAGCGCCTGCGCGAGATCCATCCGGCGTGCGTACGCCAAGTGCAGTTCGTCCAGCCGGGCTTCCGTGCCGACGAGCAGGTCCTCCAGTGCCGCGACCGCCGTCAGCGCCTCCTTCGGCGCGTCCGCCGCGAGCGGGCTCGTGACGGCGGTCAGCGCCGCCTCGATGCGCTCGGCGAGTTCGGGGGCGGCGAGCTCGCGGGCCTCGGCCGCCGCCTCCGCCACGGACTGCCGTACGACGCCGAGCCGGTCCGTGGCCTCCGTGAGCATCGCCGTCACGCGCTCCTGTTCGGCCTCCAGCGCGGCCTGCCGTGCCGCCTCCTGCTCGGACGCGCGCTCCTCCGCCTGCAGTTGTGCCTCTCGGGCCTCCTCCGCCCGACGGCGTTCTCCGGCGGCCCGCTCCCCGACGGTCGCGGCATGCCGGGTGAGCGCGTGCTCCGCGGTGCCGAGCATCGCCTGGAACCGCGTCTGCGCACCGGGTCCGGCCGCGGCGCGCAACTCGGCGAGCAGATCGAGGCAGCGCCGGTGTCCCTCGGGGTCGCTTTCGCGGGCTTGCGGTCCGATCCCGGCGAGCCGTTCCTCCAGCCCGGCCAGGACGGCACCGTGGTCGGCGTTCCGGCCGGAAGCCCCCGCCTCCTCGGTGAGCAGGACGACCCGGCCGCGCAGTTCCTCGATGTCCCGGCCGGGATCCTCTCCCCGCTCCACGCGGCTCTGGAGCAGGTCCAGGCGCTCGCGCAGCACGCGCACACCGGAGTCCTCGGCGCGGGCCCGGCCCAGCAGCTGCCGCACCTCGGCCAGCCGGCGCGCGTCGGCGTCGGCCTGCTCCCGGCGCACCCCGGCGGCGTGGGACTCCTGTTGCGCGGACCGGCGCCGGGCGAGCTCCGCCTCCCGGCGCCCGGCCTCCGCCCTGGCCCGCTCCCGGCGGGCGGCGACTTCCCGGGCCCGCTGGGCGGCGCGCTCGGCCCGTTCCCTGGCGCGCTGCGCCTCCAGCCGCCGGCGGGCCTCCGACCGCTGCGCCTCCACCCGCTGGCGGGCGGCCGCCCGGGCAAGGCTCCTTCCCACCTCGATCCGTGCGTAGGCCGGCGCGACCGACACCGTGCTGTACTTCGGTGATCCGCTCATGTTTCCCTCCGTTCCTCGGCGCGCAGGACGAAGCCCCGTGCCGCGAGTCGTTCCTCGAGCCCCTCACGGAAGCCGGGAGTCGGCGGCACTCCGGCCCAGGACAGCGATCCGTCGGCTTCCAGGGACAGTTCGACGCCCGCGCTGTGGTCGGGCTCGGTCCCCACGTCCGCGTAGCGGCCGGTGAGCGCGATGATGCGCTGGTTGGATGAGCCGCGCCAGCGCAGACCGTGCTGCCGGGACGCCACGTAGGGGCCGTCGACGAGCAGGTCCAGGCGGCGCAGCAGTGCCTGCCGGTCGGGGCCGCCCCGGCGCAGGGCCTCGTACCGGAATCCGGAGTAGGCCATGGCGCTGAGTTCGGGGCGCCGCGCCCGCACGGCGTCGAGCAGTGAGGCCAGCTCCGCCGCCTGGCTGAAGGGTTCGCCGCCGGAGAGGGTGACGCCTTCGATGTCGGGCAACCCGCAGAGCCAGTCGGTGAGTTCCTCCACGGTGTGGGCGGTGCCCCCGTCGAAGGGCAGCGTTTCCGCGGCCACGCAGCCCCGGCAGCGCAGCGGGCAGCCCTGCACCCAGATCACGGCTCTGACCCCCGGGCCGAGGACGGTGCAGCGGTCGAGCCGCCGCGCCACCGAGAGCCTGGTCACCTCTGCCATGCCGCGCCCTCCGTCCCCTTCGCGTCCTTCGCGGCCTTCGCACCCCCGGCGTCCGCCGCCACCTCGTCCGTACGCGGCCTCGCGTCCGGCCCCGGATAGCCGTCGGCCCCGCGTTCGGCCAGGTCGCACCAGGGGCACCAGGGCCGCTCCGCCGTGTGCACGTGCAGGGCGTTCCGCCGGCAGGTCCTCAGCCGCGCCGGATCCGACTCCGCCGCCAACGCCTCGCACCAGACCGCCGCGGAAGGCCGGATCCCGCCGAACGCGGCGCGGAAGAGCGCGGTGAGCCGGCGCGGGAGCAGGTCGACGGGCGGCGCGGAGCGGGGCAGGTACACCGAGGTCCGGTCGAGCAGTCGGCACCGGCCGTGCAGGACGTTGTCGTCGTACGACAGGTAGTCGCCGCCCCCCGAGGGGTGCCCGGCGAAGGGGTGGAGCCCGCACATCAGCAACTGGTGGACGAGGACGGCGAGGACGAACTCGTCGGACGCCCGGTCCGGCGCGGTGCTGGCCGGTGCGCCGATCCGTTCGGGCGCGGTGTGGCCCGGGCTGCCCATCCGCCCGGGGAACGTCTCGCCCCCGTCCGTGAACTGCCAGGAGTCCACGTCCGCGATGCCGACCCTGCCCTGCGGGTCCACCCAGAGGTTGTCCGGCTTCAGGTCGCCCACCACGTAGTCCTCGGCGTGCAGGTCCGCGAGGAGACGGGCGAGCGAGAGGGCCGCCGCGAGTGCGGTGGCCCACGTCGCACGGGGCAGCAGCACCTGGCGGGCCTGCGGGGTCAGCAGGTACGCGAACGGCTGATGGGCGTGGCGCATGTCGGTCATCACGTACCCGTCCACGCCGTCGCCGCCCGGCCCGCCGGCCCGGACCCCGGCCATCGGCCAGGCGACCCGCGGGGGCGTCCCCGAGAGCAGCCGGACGGAACGCGGCTGACGGCGCTGCCGGACCAGGCGGGCGATGCGGCGCCGGTAGGCGGCGGGATCGGGCGGGTCGAGGACGAGTTTGGCCACCAGGGGGCGCGCGTCGTCCACGGCGAAGACGACCCCTTCCGAGCCGCTGCCGATCTGCCGCGTGAGGTGCCATGTGCGTCCGCTGTCGGACACCACCGTGAGGGCCATCGTCACCTGCCGTCCGTGAGAGCGCAGAGCACCGTCAGGTCGTCGCC
Organism: Streptomyces sp. NBC_00193; assembly: GCF_026342735.1. GTDB lineage: Bacteria > Actinomycetota > Actinomycetes > Streptomycetales > Streptomycetaceae > Streptomyces > Streptomyces stoeckheimensis. The sequence goes on along the minus strand of NZ_JAPEMM010000001.1, from coordinate 5,687,420 downwards.
GGTCCGCGCCGCCCCGGGCCCGGAGAGCAGGGCGCGCAGGGGTGTGGCGTCACCGCCGTTGGCGCGGAGCGTGGCCGCGAGGCCGCAGAAGAACCGCTCCGAGGGCAACGGCCCCGCCTCGGGCGGCAGTTCCCGTACGGAGGGGTGGTCGAGCGTCAGGGCCGCACAGCCGTCGGTGGCGAGTACGACCCCGCTCAGCCGCGGCTCCCAGACCACGAAGGACCGTAAGCGCAGCGCGGCCCCGGGCGACGAGAGGAAGACCGTCTCCGGTGCGCCCGGAGCGGGCGGCGGCAGGACCAGATGGCACCGCTCGCGCTCCTCGCCGCCCGGCCCGGACCCGCCGGGGTCCCGGGTCAGTACCGTCCCGAAGCAGTCGCCGACCGAGAGGAACGCCACCCAGGGCGGCCGGACGACGGCCGCCGCCAGCGTGGCGGCCAGCGCCCCGGCGTCCACCGGCTCCGACGGGTCCGGGGGCTCCGAGGGCCCGGCCACCGCCGACAACACGCCCTCCACCGCCCGCCGGTAGTCCCCGATGATCCTGGCGCCGGCCTCGGCGATCCACCCGGTCCACACCTCCGGAGCGTCCCCCGCCCCGGGGACGCCCTCGGCCAGGATCCGGCAGGCGGCGTCCACGGCGAGGTGCGCGCCGAGGGCGCTGCGCTCCCTGCCGCCGGCGCCGTCCGCGACGGCCAGCACCGCCGTCCCGTCCCACTCGACCGCCTTGAAGGCGTCCTGGCAGCCCTGCCCGCGGGCCAGGTGGGCGGTCCCCTGGACCGCGGCCCCCGCGACGATCACCGGTACCGCTCGTCGAGCAGGCGCAAGCGCCGCCGGCGCTCCACCAGGTCGGCCACCTGTCCGTGGATCTCGTCGGCGGCCTGGACCGCCCCGATCCGGTCCGAGCTCTGGAACAGCAGATCGAGGATCTGAGCGAAGTCCAGGCCCTCCAGCATCAGGGCTCCCTTGGGGGCGAGGACCCGCAGCAGCTCCAGGTCGGCGCCGCTCACACCGATCGCCTGGAGCACGCATTCGCCCCGCTCCTCGCCGCGCCGCACCTTCTCCGCCGTACCGGCCAGGGCGGCGGGGTCCATCCGCTCCCCGTCGGCGTCGCTCGGGGCTCCGTCCGTCAGCACCCACAGGAACGGCCTGCGCACCTGGACCCGTTGCTCCTGCAGCGTCCGGTGGCGCGCCCGGGCCAGGTCGAGCGCGATCTCGACGGCCTCCGTCATCCGGGTCAGCCCGGACGCCTCCAGCCGGGGCGGGCGCATCCGGTCCACCGGTACGAAGAGCCGGTCGGTCACGGCCTCCTCGACCGGAACCAGCTGCTCCCGGTCCGGGTCGAAGACCCGGACCCGCGAGTCGAAGGTGATCAGGCACACCTCGACCCGCGCGCGCAGCCTCGGCTCCGCCCGCACCCCGTCGAACCAGCCGGTCAGCGCCCGGCTGAGCTCGTCGATCCGGGGACTCCCGGCCGGGCGCCCCATGGAGGCCGACGTGTCGAGGAGCAGGACGACGGGCTGCCGTTCGTCGTTGCCCTGCGCCAGTCCGAACCCGTACTCACTCATCCCCCCACACCCCACCCTGGTCCGTCCGGGCCGCCCCGCGGGCGACGCGCAGATGCCGCGAGGCCTCGTACCCCACGATCACCTCCGTGCCCGGCGCCGCGCCCGGGGGCTCCGGGAGCATGCGCAGCAGCACTCCTTCGACCAGGACGTACGCGTCGGGATCGGGCCAGGTGATCACCCGGCCCGTTGCCCCGCGCCCCCACTCTTCCATCCCACCGCTCATGCGCCCACGCTAGGTGACAGATCATCAACTCTGGTCGTGACAGCGAAGATTACCCAGGCCATGATCCCCCCGCACCCCCCTTGCGCGGCCCCGGTGCGCCCCTCGTGCGCACCGGGGCGCCCCTCCATTGCACCGGGTCAGCCGGTCGGCCTCTGGTCGTGCGCCGGGCGGATTCCGGCGGCGATGCACTCCACCACCGCGGCGGCCCGCGGGGTGCGCACCACGAAGTGCACGTCCCAGCGCGCCCCGCGCGCCAGCTCCGCCTCCACCGCCGCCCACACGGCGCCCACGCTGACCTCGTAGGACAGTCCGCCGCGGCCGGAGCCGAGCAGCGGGAAGCACACCGAGCGCAGCGGCGGTACGTGGCGGTCGCGCTCCTCGGCCAGCAGCGCCAGGACCCGGGACACCGCCCGGGTGACGTCGGCGGGCAGCACGTCGTAGTCGTTGGTCCCGGCCCGGGGGACGGCGATCGCCGCGTGGTAGATGCGCCGTACGCCCTGCGCCGCCAGGGCTCCCGCCCCGGTGGCCGCCACGGTGCCGGGCCGCACCGCGCGCCCCGAAGTGCCGTGCCGCTCCGCCCAGTTGTGCAGCTCCGTGGGCAGTGGGTCGTCCAGGAGCTCGCCGGTCATCCCGTGCACTGCGGCCGCCCGCCGCAGCGACGCGGCGATGGACGACTTGTAGACCTCGGGCAGCGCGAAATGGACATTGGACGGGGAGACGACCACGTCCACGTCGCGCAGCAGGTCCACGGGGTGCACGTGCACCGTGAGGCCGACGGTCCGGCCGGCCGCCCGGACCTGCACGGACCGATGGGTGCCCGCCCCGCCCCCGTCCACCGGACCCGCCGGTCCGACCGGTCCGCCCAGGCCTCCCGGTCCGCCGGGCGCGGCCGCGGACGCGTCCGCCGCCAGCCGCACGATGTGCTCGGCGACCTGGCCGAGGACCATCACCTCCTGGTCCTTGCGGAACCGCTCGACGCTCACTCCGTAGACCGAGGCCGCCCTGGCACGGCGGGAGGACGCCGGCCAGTCCCGGGTTCCCTGGGCCAGGCCCAGGGTGTACTCGGCGGCGGTGCGCAGGGTCCCCGCGTCCAGGCGGGCCACCGCGCTTCGCAGCAACACCTCTATCGGCGCCCCCGGCTGCCGGGCGCCGCCGGACGTGACCGTCGTCGCAGCCGCTTCCAGCCCGGGCAGCGCACGCCCCCGCAGCCGGATCAGTCCCGCGCGCCTGACCTCCTTCAGTTCAGCAAGAAGTGACGCGTAATCAGAAAGAGGTAAGGCCATGGCCTCACGATGACATCACCCTTCGCAGGCGGACAAGCCGCGGGCGGAGGCCCCGCGGGCCTCCGTGCGGGTCGTCACCACCCCACGGGCTCCGACACCTCCGCCCACAACGGGTCGAGGAGCCGGTTCACTTCCTTGAGGCCCGCCGGGGATCCGAGGTCTTCGACACCCCGTTCCGGCAGCACCTCCAGGGCCCGGCCGTGGCGGTCGTCGAAGCGATCGTGGAAGAGCACCACGGCGTTCTCGGGCCGGTTGCGGCGGGACTGCCATACGAGCCCCGTGGCGTCGGGCGCCTGGGCCCGGATCTCGCTCGCCCAGCGCCGCGCCTTCGCATAGCTCCTCTCGTCGTCCAGGAGCTCGGCGTTCCGGCGTACGGCCGCGAGGTCGGCCTCCCCGACCAGGGAGACCACGGTCAGTTCGCACGTGGTGCGCAGCACGCTCAACGCCCGTCCCTGGACCAGGGCGTAGGGGATCATCCGCTTCTCGCCCGTCCAGGGCACGGAGCGCAGCACGCTCTCCGCGACGGCCGTCAGTGCGCTGTCGGCCAGGTACAGGCTGTGGTACGGGTCCAGCACGGTGCCTTCGAAGCGGCCGCCCTCGAAGTGGATGTCCGCGAGGGTGGGATTGAACTGGGTCGGCCTGTACTTGGCCTTGTGCACCCGCCACAGTTCCGTGCCGGCCGGGATCACCGTGAGGTTGGGGTGCAGTTCCTCCTTGATCATGGGGAACAGCCTGATCATCGGCATGGAGTTGCCCCTCATCACTCCCCCTCCACGAGTGCGGTGGCCGCACCGACGAGTTCGTGGTCCCGCATCCGGCCCAGCAACGACACCGGGGGCCCGCTCAGCCAGCTGTTGCCGCCGTACCACCAGGCGGCGGCGCCCCGGGGGTCGACCTCCGCCATGAGCAGCCGGTTGACCTCGAGCACCACCTCGTACGGGGTGCCGCCGCCGGCGGGGAACTGGAACTCCGGGTAGCGGTAGCCGTTCGGCGGGTCCGGCAGTCTGATCAGCTCGGGCGGCGGCGCCCCACCGCAGCGGGCCGTCGCCTCGGCCGCCGAGAGGGCCGGCTCCCGGAGCAGCGGGTCGGCCGCGCGGTCGGCGCGGCCTGCCGGGTCCCTGTCCGGGACGGCTTCCGGGACGGCTTCCGGGCCCGCCTCCGGGGCGGCCTGCGGTTCGGGCTCCGGGACGGGGGCCCCGCCCGGTGCCGCCAGCAGGTCGACCAGCTTCAGCGCATCCGTCACGGCCTGCGGCCCGGGAGGCGCGGCAACCAGGCGCACCCCGTCCACCATGGTGCGCACCGGATGGCCGAACGGCAGTTGCCGCAGGGCCAGCCTGACCCCCTGCAGCGCCCTGGGGACCGCCATGCCGTCGCCCGGTGACGCTTCGGCGAGCGCCTTGAGCCGGGTGAGCAGCAGTGCGTGCTGCGCGTCGTCGAGCGCGGTGCGGATGGACTCCAGGTGCTCGCCGATCAGGGTGAGCAACGGCTCCGCGGACGGCCCGCGGCCCTCCTCGTTCATGCTGTCCCTTCTGCCGAGTTCGCCGAGCTCCGGCCCGGATGTCCCTGATGGATGAAGGCGGCCCAGAGCGCGGTCCGTTCCAGTCCCGGCTGTTCCATCTCCCGGAGCAGGTCGCCCCGGAGGGAACCCGGGTTCTTCCGTTCGGGGTCGAGCATCCACAGCTGCGCGGCCCTCAGGGCGTCCACGGGGCTGAGCCCGTCGACGGCCAGATGGTGGTGGAACACCGCCATCAGCAGCGCCGACGCACTGTCCTGGGCCAGCCAGCGCGATCCCACGACGTCCCGGGCCCCGGCGGCGACGAACGCGGTGGTGAGGGTCAGCGCCTCGTCGTGGTCCCGCATGCTCAGATCGGTCTGGCACGCACTCAGCACGACCAACGGCCCGTCGGGCGCCTCCTGTCGGCCCCCGTGGTCGAGCAGCCGGGTCACCGTCAGCGGGGCCGGGGTGTACGCGTCGTCGGCCACGAGGTCCAGGGCCGAGACCGTGGGCCGGGTGCCCGCCGATCCGTGCGAGGCCACGTGCAGCACGGAGGTGCCGTCGGCGAGGAAGCCCAGCACGGCGTCGGGCGTACCGGCCGGCAGTTCCTCGTCGTAGAGCGCGCCGCACAGCCGGGCCTGCGGATAGAAGACGTCCCGCAGGGTGGTGACCTCGGCATCGGCGTACGCCAGGCTCATCGTCGGGTCGGCCACCAGAACGGGGAAGGCGGCCGGGTCCCTCGGCGCGCGCCGTGCGGTGCGCAGGAACTGGCCGCCGGACGCCGCGTAGCTGATGACCGCCGTCTGGCAGAGCCGGTCGTGGGCGGCCTCGGCCGGGAGCCTCGCCGCGTGCCACGGCACGATGCCCAGGCGCCCGCAGGGCACGAGGACGATGCGCGGCAGCTCGTCCCGGCGCCCGTCACCGGCTGCCGTCAGGCGCTCCTCGATCTCGCCGAGGAGCGGGCCCAGCGCCTGGAAGGCCCAGTCGCACAGTTCCTCCAGGGCCTCTTCCCACGTCCGGGCCAGGGACGGGTCGTGCGGGCTGCCGTCCCGCGCCGCCGCTGCCTCCACGTACCGTGCGAGGGGCCCGCCCTCGACGTCGCGGAGTTCCGGCAGTGCGCCCGCACCGGCTCCGAGCTCCGGCCCCACCACGATCGCCAGGCCCGGGCCCGCGGTGTCTCCGGCCACCAGGTAGAGGAGCGCGTCCGCACCGGCGTCGGCGAGCCCGTCGGCGAGGTCGCTCAGCGTGGGAGTGCCCAGGAGGCCCCCTTCCCCGCGGTAGCCGAGGGCATCGAGGGCTTCGCGGCGCAGCGTGCTCGGGAGCAGTCCGGGAACCTCTCCCGCGTCGCCGGGGGCCTCGCCCCCGGCGGCCGCCCGCCAGGCCTCCGCGAGGTCCTGTCGTCCTGCGTCCTCCAGCAGTTCGGGCACGGCCGAGGCGGTGGAGGCCGCCTGCAGGACCAGGGCCCGCCCCAGTTCGAGGGCCGCCACGGCCTCGTGCAGCCTGCCGTACGAGGCCGCCATGCGGGCCGCCCGTACGCCTCGGCTCGCCCCGGTACGGGCAGCCAGCAGTCCGTGCTCGACGCCCGACTGGAGGAGGACGTCGGCGGCGAGCGCCGTCAGCGCCTCCGCGGCGGCGTCCACGACGCCCGTGTCCTCCGGGTCCGGCTCGTCCTTCGCCCGGAGCCGGCGCAGGTGGTACGACTCGGCCAGCTGCCACAGCGCGTCGGCGGCGATCCGCGGCGCCCGGCCCTCCCGTACGCCGGCCCGGAGCCGTTCGAGTTCCTCGATCAGGGTATCGAGCACCGCCGGGTCGCCGTCGAGGCCGAACCGCATGCCCAGGGAGAGCGTGGAGGTGTACAGGTCCTCCAGCGAAGCGTCCGGGGCCGGGGGAACGTAGTCGGGGACCGGGCCCGCCCGGTCGCCCGTGAGGGCGGCGCGGATCAGGTCGAGCTCCCCCGCCCACGGCGTGGACAGCTCGCCGGCGAACGGCAGCCCGCTCCCCTCGGCACGGGCCATCCCCCGCTCGATGTGGGGCAGGGCCTTCAGCAGGGTCTCCTTGTCCCGGGTCAGCATCCCGAGCGAGGCGTGGACCGTACCGAGCGCCCAGTCGACGGCGAACCGCAGCGGGACGCTCTCGGCGACGTCCGCCCCCAGGGCTTCGGCTTCCCCCACGAGGTCCCGGAGCCCGGCGACGTCCTCCGTCTCCCTCGCTTCCATCGCCCGGAAGGTGATCTCCATGGCACGGGTGAAGGCGGCAGGGTCTCCCAACCCCGGAGGCAGCTTTCCTGCCGACTTCTGCAAGTGGTCGGCGACCGCGCCGATGTGGGCCCGGCCGGCCGACAGGTCCTGGTAGGTGCCGCCCACGGTCGAACTGATGCTCAGCAGGAGTGCCCTCAGGCTCTCCAGGGCCCCCGCCGCCGATTCCAGGCCCGGCATGGGCAGGTCCTGCACCGAACGGAGCCTTTGGAGCAGCTCGTTGAGCGCGTGCGGGTCACCGCTGCCCAGGAGGGAGTCGAGCCCTTGGCTGGTCGCGTTCACGGCGTCCAGGGCGGCGACCGTGTTGCGGAAGGCTTCGGCATCGATCGGGGGCCGCGGCTCGGGATCCGGGGCCTTCGGCTCGGGAGCCCTCTTCGGCTCCGGCTCGGGAGCCGGCTCCGGCTCCTGCTGCGGCACGGGGTCCGGTGCCGGTGCCGGTGCCGGCGCCGGGTCCGGGTCCGGGTCCGGATCGACATCCCGCTCCCACACCGGCCCGGGAGGCGCGGCGGAGGACGGGCCCGTCGACGCCATCGCCCCGAACATGCCGTCGACCATCTGGTTCAGCTGATCCGCGAACGGCGAACCCGGCGGCACCATGGTCGTCAGCAGATCGGAGAGTCCCTGAGCGGAAGGGGCCGCGAAGAGCGTCTGCGCCTGGCGCATCGGACCGAGCAGCTCCGGCGACAGCGGCAGCTCCGCCGCTTCGTTCATCAGCGTGCCCAGCTCGGCCGCCTTGGCCACCATCCCGGCGGTTCCCGCCTGCCGGAGCCAGTCGAGGTAGCCGGAGAGGTCCGGCGCCGTCGCGAAGTGGCCTTGCTGCGGCTGGACCGGAGTGACGTGGCTCATGAGGAACAGCGCCGCCCACCGCTGCTCTTCCCGGGTCACCACCGCCCCCAGGGGCGCCGAAGGGTCCCGGGCGTCCCGCAGCAGCCGTTCGGCCCGCTCCCGGTCCCCTGCCGAACCGGCCCCCGCCGCGTCCCGCAGGGTCAGCGCACCTGCCAGCCACACGTTCACCGAGCCGCGCAGGGCCTCGTCGTGGTCCAGCAGCCGCGCGAGCTGGTCGAGTTCGGCGACCGAGGCCCTGGAGGCATACGGCGACAGCGGAGCGCCGCCCATGCCGGGGAGCTGCCGCTTCACCCGCTCGATGGCGTCCGACACCCAGGTGCGCAGCCCCTCGACGCCACCGCTCTCCTCCCCGCTCACCCGCATCCCGCCTCTCCGGGCCCCCGCCCACAGCCCCCAACAGCCTTCTCCGGCCCGTGGATCACCCCCACTATGCCGATCCGCCGCGCGGACCGCCTCGACTTCGCGCGCTTCGCCCCGCCGACGACCCGACCCCGCCCCGGAAGTCGCTGCCGACTCCCCTCGGTCGCCCGCCGGTTCGGCGGCGCGGACATCAGCGTGCCGACGCCCGCGACCGGCACCGGTGCGGTGCTCACCACACCGTTGTCCGCGCCGCCGCTTCCCCCTGGGGCCTGTCGCCGAACTCCCGTCTGCCTCACGCCTTCGGGAGACGACGCGAGTCTGACGACAGGACCTTGCTCCCCCCACACGATCAGCGAAGCACCGGACGGGGCACCGGTGAAGGCCGCACCCGGATCTCGCCCGTTGTTCGCCCCGTTCCCGCCCCGACGGGGCGCCGCCCGGGGTGCGTTCCGGTCGAATTCAGGTCGGCTGATGGGAAGTTGGCGACGTTCAGGTACCGACGGAAGCCACCGTCCGACCATCATGGGCCCCAGGCAACGACCGGATGGATTCACCGGGGCTGACGGGGGCGTGGAGACATGGTGGACGAGGAGGAGGCCGGCGGGGTCCGGGCCGTACGGGCCTGGGCCACCGGAGCGACGGAACGCGCGGCCCGGCTGATCGGGCGGGAGGACGAGGACCACCCCTTGTCCGCGGAGGAGTTCGAGGGGGCGATCGCCGAACTCTCGAGGCTGCGGCACCTCCTGGACCACGACCGATTCCTGCTCGGCAGGGTCACCCTGGTGCTCGGCGTCCTGCACGCCAAGCGCCACGTCTCCGATCACGGCACACCGGCCGACCCGGAACGCGCCCGGCAGCTCCTGGACGAGGTGCGGGATCCGGCGACGGCCGCCGGGGAGCTGATGACGGACGAGGGCAGGCAGTGGGCGGCGATGTTCCTGCTGGTGGCGTCGAGCCCCACGCAGCCGGGCCGCCAGACGGCCGGGTCCCCCCCGGACAAGTGGACCGTGCTCGACCGCGCTATGGCGCAGGGTCCCGAACAGAACGCCGCCGAGGCTGCGCGGGTCTCTGCGCTGGCCGCCGAGATCGGCAAGCTGTCGATGCTGCCACCGGAACTCCAGGGCCAGTTGCAGCAGATGCAGGACCTCTTGTCGTACGTGGAGCAGAGCGATCTGTCCGACCCCGACGCGGTCATGACCATGCTGCCCCCCGACTTTCCGTTCAGGGATCAGCTGCAGACGCTGCTGGGCCTGATCCCACCGGACCCCGACCCCTCGGCCCCACGAGCACCGAGCACCACCGGTCCGGCTCCGACCTCGGAGCCGGAGCCCGCGCCCGAGCCGGAGGACCAGGACGACATCACCGTCACGAACGCATGGTTGACCGCCCTGCTCGGCCTGTCGGATGCGATGAGGACCGGCGACCCCGAGTCCGTCAACCACCTCCTCCAGCGGCTCGGCGGACAGCTGGACAGCCTGCCCCCGGGGCACGGCCGGGCATCCGAGATCCAGAACCTGATGCGCATGGTGTTGCAGACGGCCGCGCCCCTCGGGGGCAGTCTCGTCGACAGCGTCGAGTCCCTCCGGCACACCGGGTCCGTCGTCGACCACTTCGCGCAGCGGGGGACCGGCGATCCCGGAGAAGCCCACCTCGCCGTCGCGGCCAGGGCGACCGGTCTGTTCGCGAGGATGCGGGCCGCGATGGAGATGGAGGACGAAGCTGAGTTCCTGCGGCTGATGGGCGAGCTGGAGGCTCTCGAAGCCTCCGTGCCCCCTGATCATCCGTTCCACTGGATGCTGATGCTCCTCCACGGTTCCGGACTCACCGTGCTCGGCGAACTCACCCACGACGACGAGACCATCGTGCGCGGCCTGGACCGGCAGGAGGCCGCCCTGGCGGCCAGGCCCAGGGACGAGGCCGTGTTCCCCACGGCACAACTCGCGACGGTCGTCGAAGGGCTGCGCGTCTCGCGGGCCGTGATGAGCCGTTCACCGGATCTCATGCCCCGCCCCGCTCCGCCGGCCCCGGGCGACCCGACGAGCACCTGGTACCTCGCCGCCATGACGGCGGGCCTCCGGTACTCCACCTCGCAGGACCCCGCCGACCTGGACGACGCCATCAGCGGACTGGAGCACGTCCGCGAGGAGGTCCGCCAGGGCCGGTCGCAGCTCCTGGCCTTCTCCGCGCTGTGGCAGCTCGCGGAGTACTACCGGATGCGTCTGGGCCTTGCCCGGGACCCGGCCGACCAGGACGCCGCCACGGACGCGGCGATGGAATCGCTGCAGGCGCTCGCCGGTGACGTCGTCCTGCAGTCCGGCCCCGACCACGGTCTGCTGACCGCCCGTACCGGGGCCGAGCGCGGGGTGCAGGCCGCCATCTGGGCCGCTTCCCAGGGCCGCGTCGAGGAGGCGGTGGCCGCGCTGGAACTGGGCCGGGCCCTGGTGCTGCAAGCCGCGTCGGCCTCTCGGGCCGTACCGGAACTGCTGGAGGCCCGCGGCCACCACGGCCTCGCACAGGAGTGGCGCGCCGCGGCACCGGCACCCGAGGCATCCGCGCCCGGAGCCGGAGCGATCCCCGACGTCCTCCCCCGTGAGCTGCCCAGTTCCCTGCGGCGCCGGGCCCTGGAGGCCCTGGGCCACCGTGAGCGGGACGGCGCCCTCTTCCGCACCCCCACGGTCGACGAGCTCAAGGCCGGGTTGGCCGAGGGCGACGCGGACGCGCTGGTGTACCTGCTCGCGGGCGAAGGCAGCACGCCCGGCATGGCCGTCGTCCTGGGCCCGGACATGGGGACGGGCGTACGGGCCCTGCCGCTCCTGTCCGGGGAGAAGAGCGGCCCGCTGGAGCGGTTCCTCGACGCCTCGGCCGCGTATCAGGTCCGGCCCCCCGCGCCCGGGGCCGCGCAGACCTGGGAGGACGCCCTGTCCGAGCTCTGCGACTGGGCGACCGACGCGGTGATCCTCCCGGTGATCTCGGGCGTCGCGGAACGGCTCGCCGCGAACGAGAACCGGCGCAGGGACCGCCCCGGGGGCCCCAGGATCGTGCTGGTGCCCTGCGGCCGCCTGGGTGTCGTGCCCTGGCACGCGGCGCGGCTGCCGGCCGAGGCACCCAGCGACTACGTCTGCCAGATCATGGTCATCAGCTACGCGGCGTCCGGCCGCCAGTTCCTCAACACGGTCCGGCGCGGCAGGCGCGCCCCGGCGGACGCCCCCGTCCTGGTGGCGGACCCGACCATGAGCCTCCCGTACGCGGAGCTCGAAGTCGTGGCGCTCCAGCAGACCCTGTACCCGCGAGCGCGCCTGTACGGGGAGTTCTACGAGCCCCCCGTCGCACCCGCGGCGGCCGGCACTCCGAACGACCTCCTCGCCGCCCTCGCCGGTGCCCCGTCCCTGCTCCACGTGGCCTGTCACGGTTCGGCCGGCACCAACCCGACCGCGTCGGCGCTGCGCCTGGCCCCCGAGACGGACGGGCCGGCGGACGGGCCGGGGGGAGACCGGACCGACGACCTGCTGACCGTCGCGCGGCTGCTCGATCACCCCGCGGGGGAACAGAACGCCCCCGACGGCCCCCTGGTCGTGCTCAGTGCCTGCGAGACGGACCTGAGCAAGCGCGACCACGACGAGGCGCTCACCCTGACGAGCGCCTTCGTGGCGAACGGCGCGCGGGACGTGGTGGGATCCCGGTGGGCGACCAGGGACTCGGCCGCGGCCCTGATGATGGCCGTGTTCCACCACTACCTGACCGTCGAGGGGTTGAGCCCCGTGGACGCGCTCCACTCGGCCCAGAGCTGGATGCTCGACCCGGAGCGCGAGAATCCGGGTTCACTCGGCGACAGCCTGCTGGAGGAACTGGCCGGCGGTCCGGAGCTGGACCACCCGGCGGTCTGGGCCGCCTTCGTCCACCAGGGTCATCCGGGCCCGTCCCGGGTCAGGAATCGAGCCAGATCGGGTTCGTGAACGCGGCGGGTGCGCCGGGCAGGGATGGCGCCTGCACCGGGTGGCGGACCTCCGCGCGGACGTACGCGGCCCGCGCGGACGTCGTGCGCCACTCCAGGGAGGCCGCCCCCGGCGCCGTGAAGACGAGCCTGGTCCGTGACCAGCCGCAGGTCGCAGCCCTCCACCCCGGTCACCGACAGGCGTACGAGGACCTCCGCGGTCGGGTCGCCGCCCCGCAGCCGCTCCCCTGTGCCCGCGGCGGCCGTCGGAGTGCACGGAGTGCACGTGGCAGTCCCCGCGGTACCAGGCGCGGCCGCGGCCGGGAACCCGTTCGGGCGGGTGGGTCACGGGGGCCGGGAGGGATGCCACGGGGACGTACACGAAGTCCGGGGCGCCGGGCGGGATCGCGCTGACGGATCGCGCCCAGGGTCTTGCGCGACACCCTGTTCCGTTTCTACTCTCTCCGCCAATGGTTAGGAACCATTCCTAACCATTGACCGGGAGACCCAACCGGCCGCTCCCCCCACTCGCGCAGCACCCACCCGAGGACGCCCGATGTCACGAGCACATCAGCAACGCTCCGCACACAGAGACCGCCGCCCCCACTGGCACCGCCCGCTGGCGGGAGTCGCCGCCCTCGCCGCCGCCGTGGCGGGCATCAGCGGCCTCGGCGCCCCCGCGGCGACGGCCGTCGCAGCCGGAGTATCGGCCCACGCCGCCACCGCCGCAGCCGCCCCGGTGCTGGTCTCGACCGGAAAGCCCACGACCGCGTCCTCGGTCGAGGCGAGCGGCTTCGACGCGGCCAAGGCCGTGGACGCCAGCGCCTCGACCCGCTGGGCCAGCGCGGAGGGCGTGGACCCGCAGTGGATCCGCATCGACCTCGGAACGGCGCACACCATCAGCCGGGTCAAGCTCAGCTGGGAGGCCGCGTACGGGAAGACGTACAAGATCCAGACCTCGAACGACGGGACGAACTGGACCGACGTCTACTCCACCAGCACCGGCAACGGAGCGACCGACGACCTGACGGTCACCGGCACCGGCCGCTACGTCCGCATGCACGGCACCGCGCGGGGCACCGCGTACGGCTACTCCCTCTGGGAGTTCGAGGTCTACGGCTCCCCGGTCTCCGGCGGCTCCGACACCACCGCGCCCAGCGCTCCGGGCAGTCTGCGCGCGACGGCCACCACCTCGAACAGCGCCTCGCTGGCCTGGAACGCCGCCACCGACAACGTGGGCGTCACCGGCTACGACGTCTACCGCGGCGCCACACAGGTGGGAACGGCCACCGGGACCTCGTACACGGACACCGGCCTCACCGCCTCCACCGCCTACGGCTACACGGTCAAGGCGCGGGACGCGGCGGGCAACACCTCCGCGGCGAGCAATGCGCTCAGCGTCACCACCCAGCCCGCGGGCGGCTCCGGTGCGGCCGTTCCGTTCGGCAGCCACACCCGCCCCTACACCGCCGGGACGCTGAAGCCGTCCGGCGCCCAGGGCACGCTCGACCAGAAGACCATCGACTACTACACCCACTGGAAGTCCGCGTTCGTCCGGCAGAACTGCGGCAACGGCTGGTACCAGGTCATCTCCCCCGATGCCGACCACCCCTACGTGGCCGAGGCCCAGGGGTACGGCATGGTGATCGCCGCGACGATGGCCGGCGCCGACCCGGACGCGAAGAAGATCTTCGACGGTCTGACCAAGTGGACGATCGACCACCCCTCGTCGGTCAACCCGGACCTGCTCGCCGCGGAGCAGGACACCGCCTGCCGGAGCGTCAACGGCGGTGACGGTGCGACCGACGGCGACATGGACGTCGCGTACGGCCTGCTCCTCGCCGACAAGCAGTGGGGCAGCGCGGGCACGTACAACTACAAGGCCCTCGCGATCAAGCACATCAACGCGATCAAGAAGGACGAGCTCAACCCGTCCACCAACCTGCTGAAGCTGGGCGACTGGAGCAGCTCCGGCGACCAGTACTACTACATCACCCGCACCTCGGACTGGATGGTCGACCACTTCCGGGCCTTCCGCACGGCGACCGGCGACTCGGCCTGGGACACCGTCCGCACCGCGCACCAGAACCAGATCACCAACCTGCAGGCCTCCTACGCGCCGAACACCGGGCTCCTGCCCGACTTCGTCGTCAACACGAACACCACCCCCAAGCCCGCCCCCGGCCAGGTCCTCGAGGACCCGAACGACGGCGCCTACTGGTGGAACGCCTGCCGCACCCCGTGGCGCATCGCGGACGACGCGGTGACCAGCGGGGACGCCAAGTCCCTCGCGTCGGCCCGGAAGGTCAACGCCTGGATCAAGGGCAAGACCGGCGGCGACCCGAACAAGATAGCCATCGGCTACAAGCTCGACGGCACGCAGATCTCCGCCGGCAGCGAAGCGGCGTACTTCGCCCCGTTCGCCCTGGCCGCCATGACCGACCCGGGCAGCCAGGCCTGGCTGGACGCGCTCTGGAACAAGATGCTGGCCGCTCCGATCGACACCAGCAGCTACTTCTCGGCGAGCATCCAGCTCCAGGTCATGATCACCGCCTCCGGGAACCACTGGGTCCCGTAACCCGACGGGGAGGTGCAGGTACGGCCGCGCCGGCGGGCGCGGCCGTACCCGTGCGCCGGCCGCGGCCCTGCACGTGGGTCAACCGGCCGCCGACGGCTCCGGCCGGCCCGCGTCGTTGACCACGGCCACGATCAGTGCGGCCGTCGCGAACACCAGCGCCCCGCCGGTGAAGGCCCGCGTGTAGCCGTAGGTCATGGCCTCCTGGGCCCGGGCCACGAGCTCCGCGTCGTACGTGCGCAGCCCCGAGAAGTACGCCTCGTCGGCGCGCGGCAGGCGATCGCCCGCGAACGCCGTCGACAGGGCGGCCAGGCCGGCCACCCCGAGCGCTCCGCCGATCTGCTGCGCGGTGTTGAGCAGTCCCGAGGCGCTGCCCGAGTCGTTCTCCGCGACTCCGCGCACCGCGCCGAGCGTCAGCGGTACGAAGGCGCAGCCGAGCCCGGCGCCGGTGACGAACATGGCGGGCATCAGCACACCGGCGTACGAGGAGTGCGGCGTCAGGGTGCCCAGCCAGAGCATGCCGGCCGCGGCGATCACGAGTCCGGGTGCGGCCACCAGCCGGGGCGCCAGCCTGAGCACGAGCTTCGAGCCGATCGCGGCCGTCATGCCGATGCCGGCGCTGAAGGGCAGGTAGGCGAGCCCCGTCCGGACCGCGCCGTAGCCGAGCACGTGCTGCATGAAGAGGGTGAGGAAGTAGAACGTGGAGAACATGCCGAGGCCCGCGAGGAACAGGGCGGCGTAGGTCCCGGCGCGGTTGCGGTCCTTGAGGACGCGCAGCGGGAGCATGGGGTGCTCGATGCGGGACTGGCGGAGCAGGAAGAGGACCAGCAGCACCGCGGCGACGGCGAAGCAGCCGAGGGTGACGGAGTCGGCCCAGCCCTGCTGTCCGCCGCGGGTGACGGCGTACACCAGGCCGAGCAGACCGGCGGTGCCGGCCGCCGCTCCGGAGACGTCGAGCTTCCCGTGGGACCGGTCGGCTTCGTCGAGCACCGTGGTTCCGGCCAGTACGCCGATCCCGATGGGGATGTTCACCAGCAGCACCCAGCGCCAGTCGAGGTATTGGGTGAGGACGCCGCCCAGGATCAGGCCGACGGTCGAACCGGCCCCCGCCATGGCGGCGTAGGTGCCCATGGCGCGGTTGCGTTCCTTGCCCTCGGGGAAGTTCGTGGCGATCAGCGCGAGCGCAGTGGGCGCGGCGACGGCGGCGCCCACGCCCTGGAGCACCCGTGCGCCGATGAGGAGTCCGGCGTCGGGGGCCAGTCCGCCGAGGACCGAGGCCAGTACGAACAGGGCGATGCCGAACCGGAACACCCGGCGGCGGCCGAAGAGGTCTCCGGCCCTGCCGCCGAGCAGCATCAGTCCGCCGAAGGTGACGGCGTAGGCGTTCACCACCCAGGCGAGGTTGCCCGCGGAGATCTCCAGGCCGCTCTGGATGCTCGGCAGGGCGATGTTCACGATGGTCGCGTCGAGCACCACCATCAGCTCGGCCGCGGCGATGACGAGCAGGGCCAGGACCGGACGGCGGCCGGCTCCCGCTCGCGCCGGGACGCTCGCCCCGGGAACGGGGGCCGGGGCGGCCTGCGCTTCGAATGACATGGGACCTCCGGGTGGTGGGCGCAACTCCTGGACCCCGCGCCTCACATGGAGGGGCGACGGGTTCGGTTACCGTGGGTGCCCTCGTCCTCGCGACGACTCCACGGCACGGGCCGACGGATTCAACTGAAGGAAAATTCATGCGTGTTCGCGCGACGAAGGGCATAGCCGTCGCCGCCACCGGCCTGCTCGCCGGTGCCTTCGGCTACGGAGCGGTCAATCTCGGACCGACCTTCTGGGAGGTGCCGCTGGACATGCGGCTGACCTTCCACGCCGAACTGATGAAGATGAACTCGCCGGTGATGCTCTCCGCGATGGCGGTCGCCGGGGTCAGCTCGCTGGCGCTGACCCTGCAGACGCGCGGCCGGGAGCGGGCGCTCGCCGCGGCGGCGACCCTGCTGGTGGGGACTTCCTTCCTGGTCACCCGCTTCGGGAACGTGCCGATCAACGCGCGGATCAAGGTGTGGGCCACCACCTCCGCGCCGGCCGACTACGCCGAGATCCTGCACCGCTGGGACCTGTTCAACCGCACGCGCACCTCCACGGCCCTGATCGCCTTCGTCCTGCTCGTCATCACCGCGGTGGCGCCCCTCCAGGGCCGGCGGGAGTCCGGGTCGGCGCCTTCCTAGAGTCCCTTCAGCTGACGGTCCAGCGCCCGCTCCGACGCCGTCAACGCCTGCTCCCGGGGCATGCGTTCGGGGTGGCCCGGCGGGAGTCCCCGCAGGGCCCCTGGGCCGTCGGGAGCGGTCGGGAAGAGCTGCGGGACGGGCGGGTCGGGGATGAAGAACTGCGTTTCGCCGTAGACGATCAACGCGTCCACGCAGAAGCGCAGGAGGCGCTTCACGAACGCGGGTACGGGGAGGGACACGGGCTCGGACACCGACTCGGGCTCGGACACCGGCACGGCCGCTCAGGCCGAGAGCCGGTCGGACAGGTGGAACACCGTGTCGTCGGCGAGCACGGTCTGGTGGGCCATGCGCAGTTCCAGGCCGGGCTCGATGCCGAGTTCCTCGATGAGCAGCTCGCGGGTGCGCCGGTAGGAGCCCAGGGCGTCGCCGCTGCGGCCGCTGCGGTGCAGGGCCAGCATGAGCCGGGCGCAGAGCCCTTCGCTGAGGGGGTTCTCCGCCACCAGCCGGCTGAGCTCGCCGACCAGTTCCAGGTGCCGGCCGAGCCGCAGATCCAGGTCGATGCGGCGCTTGAGCGCGGTCATGCAGGCCTCGTCGTACTGCAGGGCGGTGCCCGAGAGCGCCGGGCTGTCCCGCAGGCCCTCCAGTGTCGGGCCCCGGCGGAGCGCCAGGGCCTCTCGGTACTGGTTCAGGGCCAGTTCGTGGTGGCCGGCCCGTTCCGAATCCGCCGCCAGGGCGCACAGCCGGTCGAAGCAGACGGTGTCGAGGATGCCGTCGTTGACCTGGAGCTGGTAGCCCGGCGCCCGGGTGCGCAGGGTGCACCAGCGGCCGTCGAGGTCGTGGCGGATCAGGAACTTGCGCAGCTGTGAGACGTAGACCCGCAGGGCGGCGAGCGCGGTGGCCGGCGGCCGGTCGCCCCACAGCTCGCGGATGAGCGCCTCGTTGGACACGGTCCCGTTGGGCCGGACCAGGAGCGTGGCCAGGAGCTGGCGCAGTTTGCGCTGGGGCAGCAGCACTTCGACCGAGTCCACCATGATCTCCAGTGGCCCCAGCAGCCGCAGGGCGACCCTGCGCGGGGTGAGGTCCTGCACGCCGCACGGTGCCTGCCGTTCCATGGTGGCGGTCACGCCAGAACCTCCAGTCGCGGATGGGCGCTGCGGAAGAAGGTCAGCGGCTGCTCCTCGCGCAGGAGGCCGAGGTCGACGACCTCGCCGACGACGATCACGTGGTCGCCGCCCGGGAACGTGGTGTGCAGCCGGCAGTCGAGGAAGGCCAGCGCGTCTCCGAGGACCGGGGAACCGGTCGCGCCGGGGGCGTGGGCCAGTTCACCGAAGCCGGCGGTGTCGCGGCGGGCGAAGGCGCGGCACAGGGCCGCCTGGTCCGAGGCGAGGATGTTGACGGCGAAGGAGCCCGAGGCCCGGATGGCCGCCAGCGCCCGCGAATCCCGGTGGACGCAGACGAGCACCAGTGCGGGGTCGAGCGAGACCGAGGTGAACGAGTTCACCGTGACCCCCACCGGCTCCGCATCCTCCCCCCGGCAGGTGATGACCGCGACACCGGTCGGATATCGTCCGCACACTTCCCGGAGCACTCGCGCCTCCACGACCTCGGTATCCCTTTCCTCGTCTTCCGAAACGGTCAAGCTCTCCACTTAATCCCCCTATGAAAGACTGCGCGCTCCCTGCACCGGCATGGAATTCGTGCTCCGGAAGCAGGGCATTGCAGGTACCCGACCTTAACGATGCGAGGTTGACGCCGCCTACGGCCCAAAGGACGAGGCGGGGCGTACTTTCGTCCGAAGCGCCCGTACCGGAGCACGGCTCCCCGGCGTTCGGCCGCTGGTCACGGACGTGCGGCCGGTGCTGCTCCCGGCCTTGCGGGAACGGTGACTGGGCAATCTGGGAGTGCCGGGAGCACGTACCGGCGGCCGGTCTCCACCCCGGCGGTCCACGGCTGCGCACCCTCCGCAATCCGTCGGACGCCTTTATCGCGACGGCTTTTCTCCGCCCTCATCAGCGCTTTAGCCCACCGGGTGATTCTGATGTGACCGCTCACCGGGCGGCCGAACCTGGAACGGAAGGAAAGTGAATGCGCAGCACTCTTATCGTGGCTCGCATGAAGCCGACCGCCGCAGCTGACGTGAAGCGCATCTTCGCCGAATCCGATGCCGGCGAGCTTCCCCATCTGATCGGCGTGAAGGAACGCAGGCTGTTCCGCTTCCACGATCTCTACCTGCACTACATGGCCTCCGAGGAGGACGTGCGCGGTCCGATCGGCGAGCTGACGGGCCACGAGCTGTTCACCGATGTCAGCGACCGGCTGAGCCCGCACATCGCCGCCTACGACCCCGTCACCTGGCGCGGTCCCCGGGACGCGATGGCCCACGAGTTCTACACCTGGCGCGCGGAGGGCTGAGCCGGCTCGCCGCCCGCGCGTCCGGGCAACGACGGCGGCGTCGCCGTTGGGGGGAACCGCACCCGTCGGTGCGGAACAACGAGAGGAGACTGGCATGGCCAGCGAACGCATGACGAAGATCGTGGCGAAGGACGTCGAGTCCAACCGGCGTCGGGGCGGGGACCTGCGCACGCTCCTCGGCCCGGCCAACACCGGTGCCACCGCGGGCTTCATGGGGGTGCTCACCCTGGAGCCCGGTGAGGTGGTCACCGAGCACTACCACCCGTACTCCGAGGAGTTCCTCTACCTCGTCAGCGGGGAACTGCTGGCGCGGGTCGACGGGGAGCCCGTCGCGCTCTCCGCGGGCGAGGCGCTCCACCTGGAGATCAACGTGCGGCACCGGCTGGAGAACCACGGGGCGGAGCCCGCCTTCCTGGTCTTCCAGCTGGGCCCGCTCGCACCCCGTCCCGAGCTCGGACACGTGGACACCGAGCCCCTTCCGGGCCAGGAGGCGGTGTGAGTCCCCGCAGGGCCGTCGTCACCGGCATCGGTGTGGTGGCTCCGGGGGGCATCGGCACCAAGGCCTTCTGGAAGCTGCTGACCGACGGGCGTACGGCCACCCGCGCCATCTCGCACTTCGACGCCTCGGCCTACCGCTCCCGGATCGCGGCGGAGTGCGATTTCGACCCCGCCGCGGCCGGCCTGAGCCCGCAGGAGGTCCTGCGCATGGACCGCAGCGCGCAGTTCGCCGTGGTCGCCGCGCGGGAGGCCCTCGCGGACAGCGGGGTCGACACCGAGGAGGTGGATCCGCACCGCATCGGCGTCTCGATCGGCAGCGCGGTGGGCTCCACCGTCACGCTGGAGCAGCAGTACGTGAGGGTCAGCGACGGCGGCAGCCGCTGGGTGGTGGACGCCACCGACCCGTATCCGCACCTGTACGGGGCCCTGGTGCCGGGGGCGCTCGCCGCCGAGGTGGCGTGGACGGCCGGGGCCCAGGGTCCGGTCCGGGTGGTGTCGACGGGCTGCACCTCGGGGCTCGACTCCGTGGCGCAGGGCGCCCAGTACATCGAGGACGGAACCGCCGACATCGTGCTGGCCGGCGCGACGGACGCGCCCATCTCGCCGATCACCGTGGCCTGTTTCGACGCGATCAAGGCCACCTCGCCCAACAACGGCGACGCGGCGCACGCCTCGCGCCCCTTCGACCGGGACCGCGACGGGTTCGTGCTCGGCGAGGGTGCGGCCGTGCTGATCCTGGAGGAGGAGGGGTTCGCCCGCCGCCGGGGCGCCAGGATCTACTGCGAGGTCGCCGGGTACGCGCAGCGCAGCAACGCCTTCCACATGACGGGGCTGCGCCCGGACGGCAAGGAACTCGCCGAGGCGGTACGGGTGGCGCTCGGCCGGGCCCGGTTGCCGGCCGGGGCCGTGGACTACGTCAACGCCCACGGGTCGGGCACCCGGCAGAACGACCGGCACGAGACCTCCGCGCTGAAGGTGTCGCTCGGCGAGCACGCCTACGGGGTGCCGGTGAGCTCCATCAAGTCGATGGTGGGCCATTCCCTGGGCGCGATCGGCGCCCTGGAGCTCGCCGCCTGCGCCCTGGCGATCGAGGAGAACACCATCCCGCCGACCGCCAACCTCGAACACCCTGATCCCGAGCTGGGGTTGGACTACGTGCCGAAGACGGCCCGGGAGCAGCGGACCGACACGGTCCTCAGCGTGGGCAGCGGCTTCGGCGGCTTCCAGACGGCGATGGTCCTGACCGCGCCCGGACGGGCGGTGCGCGATGCCTGACACCACGACAGCCGCCCGCCGGGCGGTCGTCACCGGCATCTCCGCGGTGGCGCCGGGCGGCCTGGGGGCGAAGGCCTTCTGGGACGCGGCGCTGGAAGGGCGCAGCGAGCTCGGCCCCGTGACGCACTTCGAGGCCGACGGTTTCCCGGTCCGGGTGGTCGGCGAGGTGTTCGGCGACGTCACCCTGCCCGGGGTCGACCCCCGGCTGGCCGTACAGACCGACCGGTGGAGCCAGTTCGCGCTACTGGCGGCCGAGGAGGCGCTGGCCGACGCGGGGGTGCGGCCCGAGGCCTTCTCCCCGTACGCCCTGGGGGTCATCACGGCCTCCTCCTCCGGCGGGAACGCCTTCGGGCAGCGGGAGATCGCGGCCCTGTGGTCCAAGGGGCCCCGGCACGTGGGCCCGTACCAGTCGATCGCCTGGTTCTACGCCGCCACGACCGGTCAGCTCTCCATCCGGCACGGCATGAAGGGGCCCTGCGGGGTCACCGTCGCCGAGCAGGCCGGCGGTCTGGACGCGATCGGGCAGGCCCGCCGCGCCCTGCTGCACGGCGATGCCAAGGTCGTCCTCACCGGCGGCACCGAGGCGCCGCTGAGCCCGTACGCCCTGACCTGCCAGATCACCTCCGGCCGGCTGAGCGGCAGCGACGACCCCGAGCGCGCCTACCTGCCGTTCGACGCGGCCGCGTGCGGGCACGTGCCGGGCGAGGGCGGCGCGATCCTCGTCATGGAGGACGAGGACAGCGCCCGCGAACGCGGCGCCGACGCCCCCTACGGCGAGATCGCCGGGTACGCGGCCACCTTCGACCCGGCGCCCGGCACCTCGGCGGGCGGCGGCCCCACCGCGCTGCGCCGGGCCGTCCGGACGGCCCTCGCGGACGCCCGCGTCCGGCCGGAGGACATCGACGTGGTCTTCGCCGACGCGGCGGGCACGCCCGAGCTGGACCGTGCGGAAGCACGCTGCCTCGCCGAGGTGTTCGGGCCCTACGGGGTGCCGGTCACGGCCCCCAAGGCGCGCTACGGGCGGCTGTACGCGGGCGGTGCGCCGCTCGACGTGGTCACCGCCCTGCTCTCCCTGCGCGAGCAGGTCATCCCGCCCGGCGGACCGGGCGGCGCCGCGGACCCCGCCCACCGGATCGACCTCGTCGCGGAACCCCGGGAGGCGCGCCTGCGCACCGCCCTGGTGCTCGCCCGCGGCTACGGCGGCTTCAACTCCGCACTCGTCGTACGGACGGTCACCCCGTGACCGCCGCACCCGATCTTGATCACGAGCTATCGGAAGGATCCCTCCCCATGACCGTGTCACCCGTCTCCCCCGGGGCCACCTCCCCCGGAGCCCTCTCCCACGAGGCCCTCTCCTACGAGGACTTCCTCGCCGTCGTCGAGCGGTGCACCGGGGTCGCGGCGCAGACGCTGCGCTCCGCCGACCCGGCCGCCACCATCGACGACCTGGGCGTGGACTCGCTGGGTCTGATCAACGTCCTCACCGAGGTGGAGAACCGCTACGACATCCGGCTGGACGCCGACGGAGTCGACCGGCTGCCGGCGATCCACGCGCTGATCAACGAGGCGCTGCGGCCGGCCGGGGCCCGTACCGAGAACCACATCGTCATCGACGCCCCGTTCGACCTCGTGTGGGACGTGACCAACGACGTGGCCGGCTGGCCCGACCTGTTCAGCGAGTACGCCTCCGCCGAGATCCTGGAGCAGCACGGCGACACCGTGCGCTTCCGTCTGGCCCTCCACCCGGAGCCCGACGGGAAGGTCTGGAGCTGGGTCTCCGAGCGGGTCATGGACCGTGCGAACGGGACCGTCACGGCGCGCCGCGTCGAGACCGGCCCCTTCGCGTTCATGAACATCCACTGGTCGTACCGGGAGACGGACGCCGGTGTGGAGATGCGCTGGGTGCAGGAGTTCCACATGAAGCCGCAGGCGCCCCTCGACGACGCCGGCATGACCGAACGCATCAACACCAACTCGAAGATCCAGCTCGCGCTCATCAAGGAGCGGCTGGAAGCGAAGGCGCGGCCGGCAGCGGCCGACCGCGCCGGCGCGGGGCCGGCGGTGGCCCGATGAGCGCCGACGGCTCCGACTTCAAGGGCAAGCACGTCCTGGTCACCGGCGGCGCCCGGGGCATCGGACGGGCCACGGTTCTCGCCCTGGCCGCCCGCGGCGCCGCGGTGACGGCCTGCTACGTCAACGAGAGCGAGCGGGTCGAGTCCCTGCGGGCCGAACTGGACGAACTGGGGGCCCGGGGCACCCTGGTGCGGGCCGACATCTCCGACCACGAGGAAGCCGCGCGGCTGGCCGCCGGGGCGCACGAGCGGTTCGGGGCCGTCGACGCCGTCGTGAACAACGCCGGTGTGATCAGCCACCACCCCCTGCGGGACCTGCCGCCCGCCGAGTGGCAGCGGGTCCTCGACACCAATCTGACCGGTATGTACCACGTGATCCGCGGGGTGCTGCCGTACGTCGCCGAGACCGCCTCCATCGTCAACATCAGCTCCGCCGTGGCCCACCACGGCATGCCCGGCGCCGCCCACTACGTGGCCTCCAAGGCCGGGGTGATGGGCCTGACCAGGGCGCTGGCCAAGGAGTTGGGCCCGCAGGGGATCCGCGTCAACTGCATCGCCTCCGGGCTGATCGAGACCGACCAGATGAAGGCCGTCACGGCCGAGGGGAAGGCCCGCTACGAGCAGATGATCTCGCTGGGCCGGCTCGGCCGCCCGGAGGAGATCGCCGACGTGGTGCTGTTCCTCGCCTCGCACGCGGCCCGCTACGTCACCGGGGCCACGCTCGATGTCGACGGCGGCATCTGACCCGGAAGGAGACCGCGCTCCGTGCTGCGCACCGTGCTGGAAATGACCGTACGGGAGGGCTGCGAGGAGGAGTTCCGCGCGGCCTGGCTGGAGACGGCGCAGGAGGCCGCGCGGCTGCCGGGCTCCGTGACGCAGGCCCTCCTGCGGGACCCGCGCCGACCCCGTACGCACCTGATCATGGCCGACTGGGCCGACCGGGCCGCCCTGGAGGCCTTCCAGAACAGCTCCGAGAGGGAGCGGCTCAGCGCCCGGCTGGAGCCGTTCCGCGAGAACGCCCGCAAACGCGTGCTGGAAGTCGTCCAGCACGTTCCCGCCACCACAACCCCGACCGCAACCACCGCCCCGCCGTTGAAAGGTGATCCGTCGTGACCGTACGCGTCATGGTTTCCGCCCGTGTCGAGGAGAAGGACCAGGAGGCCTTCGAGGAGGCCTACCGCCAGGTCACCTCCGTGGTCCGGGGCACCCCCGGACACCTCCGTGACGAGCTGCTGCGCGATGCCGAGCAGCCCGGCCGCTACATCCTGCTCGCCGAGTGGGAGAGCGAGGAGGCGTTCCGCACCTGGGAGGACGCGCCCTCCCACCGCGAGATGGCGGCGCCCA
This sequence comes from Streptomyces sp. NBC_00193, assembly GCF_026342735.1. Lineage (GTDB taxonomy): Bacteria > Actinomycetota > Actinomycetes > Streptomycetales > Streptomycetaceae > Streptomyces > Streptomyces stoeckheimensis. Next base: position 5,663,067 of record NZ_JAPEMM010000001.1, on the reverse strand, counting down.
TGTTCCCCTACTGGAGCGGTGGCGACATCGAGCGGCGGATCTTCGATCTGCGCGCCCGGCTCGACAGCGTGCCGTCCCACACCTGAGCGGACGGCGACCATGGCGACCATCCGCAAGGCCCTGGTGATCGGCGCCGGCATCGGCGGGCTCACCACCGCGGCAGGCCTCCTGCGGCAGGGCATCGACGTAGAGGTGTTCGAGGCCCGTCCCACCCCGGGACGGCTGCTGACCGGCGGCGGCTTCATGCTCTGGCACAACGCCGTCCTGTCCCTGCGCAGGCTCGGGCTCGACGAGGCCGTCGTGTCCGGCGCGGTCCGCATGCGCTTCCACGAGTTCCGTTCCGACTCCGGCCGCCGCCTGGCCCGCTGGCACCTGGACGGCCCGACCGAGCGGGCGGGTGCTCCCGCCCTGGCCCTGCGCCGCTCCGAGCTGCACACGGTGCTCACCGGGGCGGTGGGTGAGCACCGCATCCGGCTGGGCAGCCGGTTCACCGGCTACACCCAGGACGCCGACGGGGTCACCGCCCGTTTCGAGGACGGGTCCTCGGCCCGTGGCGACGTACTGATCGGCGCGGACGGACTGCGCTCCACGGTGCGCGCCGCGATGCGCGGCGGGTTCGAGCCGCCGCCGCGGTACGCGGGCTACACGGCCTGGCAGGCCATCACCCGGCTGCCGGGCGAGTCCGTGGTGCCCACGGGCACCTTCTTCAACCTGTGGGGCAAGGGCGGACTGCGCTTCCTGTACTGCCGGCTGAACGAGAACGAGGTCTACTGGGACGCCATCACCAGTGACCGGGCGGCCGCCGGGATCGACACGGTCCGCCACGCGCGGGGCGCGGCACTGGCGGCCGCGTACCGCGACTGGCCGGAGCCCGTCCGCGGGATCATCGCCTCGACCGACGAGGAGGCGATCCTGCCGGTGAGCATCCACGACCGTCCTCCGGGCGGCGGCTGGAGCGACGGCCGGGTCGTGGTCACGGGTGACGCCGCCCATCCGATGACGCTCAACCTCAGCCAGGGCGCGGGCCAGGCCATCGAGAGCGGCGTGGTGCTCGCCGACCTGCTGGGGCGGGCCGAGCCGGACACGGTACCGGAGGCCCTGCGGGCGTTCGAGGAGGCGCGCAGGGCGCGGGCCGCCGACATGGTGACGGCCTCGTGGCGCATCGGCACGCTCGGGCTGGCCCACAACGGGCCGCTGTGCCGGGTCCGGGACGCGTTCATGTACACGTTCTTCGACTCGGTCGCCAAGGGCCAGAGCTACGCGCTCATGCTGGACGGCCGGCTCCAGCGGGGCCCCCTGCGCACGGCCGGGGCGCTCGGCCGCGGGACGGGGTGAGGCGCCCGTGCTGGCCGCCGCCCTGGCCACCGCCTTCGTCCTGTGCACCGGGGTGCTGGCGGGTGCCCTGATCGCCGTGGAGAACGCCGTCGTTCCGATGCTGTCGGGTCTGCCGCGGCAGACCTGGTCGGAGGTCCACCGGGCCCTGGACCCCGGCTTCGACCCGCTGATGCCGACCGTCAACAAGGTGGCCCTGGCCGCCGGGCTCGGGCTGTCGTTCCTGGCCCCGGGAGCCGCCGCGAAGGCGGTGTTCGCCCTGGCCCTGGCCGCGGTGGTGGGCGTCGCCCTGGTGTCGGAACTGCGCAACGTCCGCATGAACCGGCGGATCGACGCCTGGGCCGAGGCCCGGGAGATCCCCGGGGGCTGGGACCTCCTGCGCGCCCGCTGGGCACGCGCCAACCGGCTGCGCACGGCCTTCGCCGTCCTGGCGTTCGGCGCGGCGCTCGGCGGCTGCTGGCTGGCGTGGGCCTGAGTGCCCCGTACGCCCCCCTACGACCATCCCCCTTCGAGCCAGAGGAGCAGAACGGGTGAACCCCGCAGACGAGCAGAGCCACGACGGGTCCTCCGCACCGGAGTTCGCGGGCCGCGTCGCGCTGGTGACCGGCGCGGGCCGGGGCATCGGCGCGGCCACCGCGCGGATCCTGGCCGCCCGCGGCGCCCGCGTGGCGGTCAACTACCACAAGAGCGCGGACCGGGCCCAGGAGCTCGTGGACGCGATCCGGCGCCGCGGCGGAGAGGCGGTGGCGCTCCAGGGCGATGTCACCGATCCCGGCCAGGTGGCCGCGCTGGTCGCCGGCGTACGGGCCGAACTGGGCCCGGTCGACGTCCTGGTGCTCAACGCAGCCGGTCTCGATGCCCACGAGGCGCGCATCGCCCCCGCGACCGAGCTGGCCTGGGAGGACCTGGAGCACGTGGTCACCCGGCAGCTCAAGGCGCTGTTCCTGACCGCGCACGCGGTCCTTCCCGACATGATCGCCCGGGGCGCGGGCTCCGTGGTGGCGGTGGGGGCGGCGCTCGCCCGCCGGCCCGCGCCGCGCTTCCTGCCACTGTCCGTGGCCAAGGCCGGGGTGGAGGCCGCCGTACGCACGCTGGCGCTGGAGGCGGGCCCGCACGGGGTGCGGGTCAATGCGGTGGAGCCCAACCTCACCCTCACCGAACTCGCCCGGCACATCCCGGAGGAAGCCCGCCGGGCCGCCGCCGAGCGCTCCGCGCTGCGGCGCAACGGAACCCCCGAGGACATCGCCGAGATCATCGCGTTCCTCGCCTCCGAGCGCGCCTCGTACCTCACGGGCAGCTGCCTGGTCGCTGACGGCGGCACGGCCCTGGCCTGACCGGCCCGCTTTTCCCCACCTTTATCGGCCCCTTTGCCGGCGCTGATTGCCTGTCCGTGACCGGACGACCCGAACGAAAGGACACGAGAAGGCATGTCGAAGACCGAGACCGAGACCGGGACCAAGACCGAGGCCACGACCGAACGGAAGGTCGTCAACCGGGACGAGGTGGAGCCCGTCTGCTGGTTCGGCGAGGAGGGCCGGTTCCTGCTGCGCAAGGAGGACACCGGCGGGCTCTACAGCTTCTACCAGATCACCACCCAGCCGGGCAGCGGTCCGCCGCTGCACGTCCACGAGACCGCCGACGAGGCGTTCTTCGTCAACAAGGGCACCTACGAGTTCGAGGTCGGCGGGGTCACCGAGACCATCACCGCGGGCACCGTGATCTACGGGCCCCGCGGGGTTCCGCACCGTTTCCTCAACGTCGGTGACGAGCCCGGCCAGTTGCTGGTCATCGCGACCCCCGGCGGCGTCGAGAACTTCTTCATCGGCCTGTCCGAGCTCGTCTCGGGCGGGGCTCCGGACTGGAGCAAGATGCAGGAGCTCGCCAACGCGAACCAGATGCGCGGGTTCACTCCGCCGCCCGGTGCCCGCGGTGACGTGGGCGGCCCGCCGGCCGGTGTCCGCCGCGGCGCCGGCGGTCCGCCCGCCGCGCACGGCGTACGGGGCTGATCCAGCCCGATCGAGGAGCCGGCGTCCACCCGGCTCGCAGGACCCCGGCCGGGGTGGCGCGCCGTTCCGCGCCACCCCGGCCGTCTCCCGTCCGGCTCCGCCGTACCCGGAAGCCGCCCACCCGCTCGCGTCCCACAGGAGGACAGCATGCACGGACAACACCCCGGCAGCCGCGCAAGCCTGCGGTCGGCCGCACCGCCCCGCCGCCACGACGTGATCATCCTGGGTTCCGGCATCGCCGGGTCCACCCTGGGCGCCATCCTGGCGAAGCAAGGCGTCTCCGTCCTGCTCCTCGACGGCGGAACGCACCCCCGGTTCGCCGTCGGGGAGTCGACGACCCTGTACACCCTGAAGGTGTTCCGGCTGCTGGCCCGGCGCTACGGCGTCCCCGAACTGGAGTCGCTCACCTCGTACGAGGGCATCCACGACGACATCGCCCCGACCTCCGGGACCAAGCGCCACTTCGGCTTCATCCGGCACGAGGAGGGCAAGGAGCCCGACCCGGCCGAGTTCCTGCAGTTCAGCCCGCCCTCGAAGGCGCTGCAGACCGGGCACCTGTTCCGCCAGGACACCGACGCGTACCTCTTCCACGCGGCCGTCCGCTACGGCTGCGACGTCCGCCAGGCCTTCCACGTCGAGGACGTGGAACTGGCCGGGGACCACGTGGCCGTGATCGGGAAGGGCGGCGAGCGCCACGAGGGCCGCTACCTGGTGGATGCCAGCGGGTTCCGCTCCCCGCTCGCCGGGCAGCTCGGGCTGCGCAAGGCTCCCGGGGCGCTCAAGCACCACTCCCGGTCCATGTTCACCCACATGCTGGGGGTCCGGCCGACCGACGAGTGCCTGCGCGTGGGACCCGAGGACGCGCCGCCCATCCCCTGGGTGGAAGGGACCATGCACCACCTCTTCGATCGTGGGTGGTTCTGGTCCATCCCGTTCAACAACGCGCCGGGATCGAAGAACCCGCTGGTCAGCGTCGGCCTCACGCTGGACGAGCGGATGTACCCCAAGGACGAGGCGGTCACCCCGGAAGAGGAGTTCCGCAGCTTCGCGGCACGGTTCCCCGCGGTGGAGCGGCTGTTCGCGGACGCCAGGACCGTAAGGCCGTGGGTGTCGGCCGGCCGGATCCAGTACGCCTCAGACAAGACCGTGGGGCACCGCTGGTGCCTGATGTCGCACGCCGCCGGCTTCATCGACCCGCTGTACTCGCGCGGCCTCACCAACACCGGCGAGGTGGTCAACTCCCTCGCCTGGAAACTGCTCGACGCCCTGGCGGAGGACGACTTCGACGAGGAGCGGTTCCGGTACGTCGACGAGCTCCAGCAGGGACTGATCCGCTACAACGACGAGCTCGTCAACTGCTCGTTCATCTCCTTCCAGGACCACTCCCTGTGGAACGCCGTCTACCGGATCTGGTGCGCGGCCGAGGTGCCGATCAACCTGCGCTTCGACCGGTTCACCGAGCGGTTCGCGGCCTCCGGCGACGACGGGGTGCTCCGCGCGATGGAGCAGGCCGCCCACCCGGGACTTCCCGTACCCGGATCCGAGGGCTACAAGGCGCTGTTCGACGAGATGGTGCGGGTCTGCGAGGCGGTCGACCGCGGGGAGCGCACCGCGGCCGACGCGGGCGGGGAGCTGCTGGGCACGGTGGTGAAGACCCCCGTGGTGCTGGACCACCTCGGGCTGCGCGACCCGGGCCGGCGGTTCGTCTACCCCATGCCGGACGACCTGAGACGGATGGCGAACTGGCTGCGCCACGAGGGCCCGGAGGAGCTGAGCTACCTCGTCAACGGCGTGGACGTGCACGGCGCGCCCCTCACGGGGCAGACCGACGACGAGATGGCCCTGCCGCACTGACGCGGTCTCGCGATCAAGCGGTCACGCGGTCACGCGGTCACGCGGTCACGCGATCAAGCGGTCGCGCGATCACCCGGCAGGGCACGACACAGAGCGGGCGGCTCCCACGCAGGGGTGGGGGCCGCCCGCTCGCCGTTCGTGCGGGCCGGGTCAGGTCCGCGGCTTCTCGTGGACCCGCCGGGTGATGGCCCGGACCACGGAGCGCGGCGCCGCCCGCATCAGGGGCAGCCTGATGCGGTACGCCAGGCCCGGCACCGTGGACGCCCGTCCTGCCGCCACCGCGTCCAGGCCGGCGCGGGCGACCTGCTCGGACGTCAGCCACTTGATGTCGGGCAGGGCCGAGGTGGGCACGCCGGCCGCCTCGTGGAACCCGGAGCGGGTCAGACCGGTGTGCACGGTGGTGATGTTGACCCCGTGGCGGGCGACCTCCATGGACAGGCTCTCGCTGAACGAGGACAGGAAGGCCTTGGAGGCGGCGTAGGTCGCGGACCGGGGCTTGGGCAGGACCGCGACGAGGGAGGAGACGTTCACGATGCCGCCGGCGCCGCGGGCGATCATGCCGGGCAGGCAGGCGTGGGACAGCCTCAGGGGCACGACGGCGTTGAGGACCGCGGTGTGCAGCTCACGCTCCACCGGCAGCTCCGCGAAGTAACCGGAGCCGCTCGAACCGGCGTTGTTCACCAGCAGCTCCACGGGCCGGTCGGCCTCGGCGAGCCGTTGCTCGGCCGACGCGACCTGGCCCTCGTCGGTGAGGTCGAGCTGCATCACCTCCACGTTCACCCCGTGGGCGGACTCCAGCTCGGCGGCGAGCTGTTTGAGCCGGTCGCCCCGCCTCGCGACCAGCACGAGGTCCACTCCCTCCCGGGCGAGCAGGCGGGCGAACCCCTCACCGATCCCGCTCGACGCCCCGGTCACCATCGCCGAGGCGTACGGAAATCGCCGCATGGCATTCCTCGAATCTCTTCGACAATTAACTTCATACGCCGGGACAGGCTATCCACGATATCCGGGAACAAGCCAGCAAATAATCGGAAAGAAAGGCCGGGCGGGACCGATTTATTTTGACTTAAGCGGGGATTCATCGCCCGGTGATGAAATGCAGCCGCGTGACGGGCCCGATTCCCCGGGACCGTCACCCCACTCCGTCCCCGTCCCCATGGAAATGGCTGGTGTCCTTGCCATGACGTCCTCCGCTCACAGACGCGATGTTGCGCCCGTCGCGCGCCAAGCGCCCGGAGAGGGACCGGCCGCCCGGCTGGACTCCCTCACCGGACTGCGCTGGATCGCCGCCTTCGCCGTCTTCCTCTCGCACGTCAGCACCTTGCTGCCGCTCCCCGGTGCCAAGGCCGTGTTCGGCCTGGGCTCCTCCGGAGTGACGTTCTTCTTCGTGCTCTCGGGCTTCGTCCTCACCTGGACGTACATGGCCGGCGACCGGGTCGGCCCGTTCTACGGGCGCAGGTTCGCCCGCATCTGGCCGCTGCTGGCCGTCGGGGTCGCGGTCCCGCTCTTCCTCCAGCTTCCCGATGCGCGGCCGGGCCAGTCCGACACCCTGGTCCTGATGGCGCTCTCCGCCGTCCTGCTCTACCAGGCCTGGATGCCCAGTTACATCCTGAGCAGCACGAACCCGGTCACCTGGTCACTGGCCTGCGAGGCCTTCTTCTACGCGATCTTCCCCTTCGTGGCGAAGTACACGGTCCGCCGCTCGCTGCGCTGGCTCGGCTGGGCGGCCGTCGCCCTCGTGGCGGTGGGCTGGGGGATCAAGCTGTACCTCTGGGACGCCTATCCGCCCCAGGCGCGCCCCGCGTTCACCGGCATGGACGGCCTGATCTTCGGCACCTACTCGCCCATCGCCCGGGTCTGGGAGTTCCTCCTCGGCATGGTCGCGGCGGCCGCTGTCCGCAAGGGCTGGCGCTCCCCCGTCGGGGTCCGGTCGGCCACCGCGCTGCTCGCCGCCGGCTTCTTCGGGCTGTGGCTGCTGCGCCACGAGACCTGGCGGCTGTACGTCCTCTTCGACGCCCTCGGCCAGGTGTCCGCCCCGCTGTTCGCGCTCGTGGTCGTCGCGGTGGCCCAGCGGGACCTCGCGGGAGGCGCCTCCTGGCTGCGGGCGAGGCCGATGGTGGCCCTCGGCGAATGGTCGTACGCCTTCTACCTTCTGCACTTCACCGTGCTCTTCGAGATCTCGTCGGCGGTATTCGACAAGAAGAGCATCATCGAATTCTATATGCGGCCCGTCCAGCCGAGCTGGTCGAATGCGGGCTGGGCACTTCTCGCCCTTTTCGTCACCCTGGCCGTCTGCGCCCTTCTCTACCAGTTCTACGAGCGCCCGGTGGAACGCCTGCTGCGCCACCGGATAGGGCGGCGCACCGCACCCGTGCCGGCGCCGCGCACCGAGCCGGCGGCCGCTGCCGCGCGGAGCCCGCGCGCCGAAAGCAGCTCCACCACCAGGGAATGAGGTCACGCACATGACGACGCCAGGACCCGTCACGGACCCCTTCGACGTCATGTTCGTCGGGTGGTCCTTCTTCCGGGGCAAACTCCTGACCGCGGCCATGGATCTGGACGTCTTCTCGGTGCTGGGCGAGGGCCCGCTCGGCGCCGAGGAGCTGTGCGCCCGTACGGGCCTGCACCCCCGCGGCGGCCGGGACTTCCTGGACGCCCTGGCCGCCATCGGCCTCCTGGTGCGGGCCGGCGGCCGCTACGGCAACAGCCCCGGCGCACAGGAGCACCTGCTGCCGGACGGGCCGGGATTCGTGGGCGGGTTCCTGCGGATGACCAGCGAACTCATGGGCAGCGACCCGGAGTCGCTCCCGGCGCTGCTGCGGGGCGGCGCCGCCCGCAACCAGACGGCCGGCGGCGAGGTCCCGTTCACCCGGATCTTCCACGACCCGGCCCGGCTACGGCAGTTCCTCTCGGCGATGGACGGTTTCAGCGGGGCCGTGGCCGGCGAGCTGGCGCACGCCTTCGACTGGTCCCGGTACACGACCTTCAGCGATGTGGGCGGGGCGCGCGGCAATCTCGCGGCGCGCCTCGCCGCCGCGCACCCCGGGCTCACCGGCACGGTGCTGGACCGGCCGGCGATGGAGGAGCATTTCGACCGGCTCGTGGCGGAGCGCGGGGTCGAGAAGCAACTGCGTTTCGTGGGCGCCGACTTCTTCAGCGCGGATCTGCCGCGCGCCGATGTGGTGATCCTCGGCAGCGTGCTGCACGACTGGCCGATGCAGCAGCGCGCCACGCTCCTGCGCAAGGCCTACGAGGCCGTCAACGACGGCGGGGCGGTCATCGTCTACGACACCATGCTCGACGACGAGCGGCGGGAGGCGGAGCCGCTGATGCTCAGCCTCATCATGATGCTGCAGTCCGCACAGGCCGCCGGCTTCGCGCCGGCCGAGTGCGGCGCCTGGATGACGGAGGCGGGCTTCACGGTCGAACGGGTGCTCAGACTGCCCGCGCTGACCACCGCGGTGATCGGCCGCAAGAACTGACACGAAAGCACACCCGCTCCCGGACCAGTGGCCCGGGAGCGGGTGTTCCTCGCGTTGAATTCCTCACCGTAAACACGTGTTTCGACGCGCCTGAGCGGGGCAGCCCTGCCCGAACTCGCCAATCTGGGATAAGAACCAGCTGGATCCGACCGACATCGGCCAGGCTATTCTGGCCGACGACTGCACTGTCCATGAACTTCGGGGGAATACATGTCAGGCTCGCCTCGCATCAGTGTCCTGCTCGTCGATTCGCACCCCATCTCGCTGACCGGGCTGCAGGCCATTCTCGACGGCTGCCCCGACCTGCGGGTGGCCAGTGTCGCCCAGGACGACGCCACCGCGGCCACCAGGTACCGGGAGCTGCGGCCCGATGTCGTCATCATCAACGCCCACAAGAACGCCACACAGGCTCTGAAGAGCATAGACGCGCTCTCGCCGCCCCGTTCGACGCTCCCGCCCCCGAACGTCCTCGTCCTGATCGACGATGTGGGCGCGGCGGCGGACCAAGTGCTCCAGGCCGGCGTGAACGGCCTGTTGTCCAGTGGGAGCAGCGCACAGGAGCTCGCCGCCGCGGTCCGCATCATGGCCGCCGGCCGGTCCCTGCTCATCCCCAGGACCCAGCAGGATTCGGCCGACTCTCCGCTCGACCCGCTGACCGAGCGGGAAATCGAGGTGTTCCGCCTCATGACGCGAGGATTCAGCAATGCCGAGATTTCTACGGAATTAACGCTGAGTCAGAGCACCGTGAAATCTCATATCCAGAAAGTAATGGAGAAGTTGAGCCTTCGCAACAGGGTGCACGCGGTCATCTTCGCCTACGAGAAGAACATCATTCACGCCGGGCCGCTGCGCGCGGGCCCGGACCGGGAATCGGTCCGTCCGGCGCGAGCAGCTGCGCGATGACCCGCCTGGTATCGAACACGTTCCGGTCCTCGACGACCAGCCCGTTCTCCACCCGCCAGAGCTGAATGCCTTCGGAGGAGATGTCACGCCCGGTGGGTGCCAGTCCGGCGAACTCCCCCACGTGCGTGCCGCGTGCGGTGTACCAGCTCGCCACCCAGGGCCCCTCCGCCACCTGAAGGCCGACGTCGACCCTGAGCCCGGCGAACGCGGCGCGCCGCGACCACACGCTCCGCTTGGGGCCGGCGGGACCGACCGGTTCGCCGTTCAGCAGGAACTCGGGGGCGAAGATCCGGTCGGCGGCCTGCAGGTTCCCGCGGCTCCAGCCCTCCTCGAACCACAGCCGGGCGAGGGCCTTGTTGGCTTCCTGGACGGTCTGTTCCCCGTGCGGGGTCACGGCGTCGCTCACCGGCCCGGCTCCGGGGAGGCGGAGAACGGCGGCGCACCCGCCGCGCGCAGCGCCGCGAGGCTTTCGCGGCCGACGGTGTTCAGTTCCGGCACCGGGGACGCCACCGCCCATTTCAGGAAATCCGCAATCTGGCCCTGATCCGGGTGGATGAACCGCTGCTTCACGTCCTTCCAGCCGAATCCGTCGTGCACCGCACCGGATTCCCGGATCTGTTCGAGAATGAGGTCCGCCGCCGTGTCGCCGTCGATCAGCTTCGCCTCGTACCGGGCGCAGGCCTCGGCCGTCACGGCGAGCAGCGCCTTGAATTCGTCGTTGTCCGGCCACCAGAGGCCGGTGTGGGGCGCCTTCTCCAGTGCGTCGAAGACGCTCGTGTCCCCGTCCCCGCGGAACTTCCGCAGCGCATTGTTGATCCGGAGCGTGCCGGGGGTGCTGCCGCTCCCCCAGACCCGGAACACCGCGTCCCAGAGGCGGAAGTGGGAGAAGGCGATGAAGGAGCAGTTGACGAGTGTGTCGTTGTAGTCGAGCAGTCCCTGTTCGAGCTCCTCTACGTGACGGAAGCGCTCCTCCGCGAAGTCGTCGTCGGCGAGGGCCCCGAGGAGGCGCGGGGCGAGGGCGTGGATGATCTCGAAGGTGTTGGACATGCCGCGGGAGTACAGGGGGTCCAGGAAGCCGGCGGCGTGCGACATCAGGCACCACCGGTGTCCCACGGTCTTGTGGGACGAGTACTGGAGCCGCCCGGTGGAGACCCACTCCCGGACCTTCCGGGCTCCCTCGAACTGCCGCTCCACGGCCGGGAACCGGCGGAGCAGCCGAGCGAACTCCTCCTCGGCACCGATCCCTTCCGGCTTGGGGTACGTGCGCGGGTCGAGGGTGACCCCCACGCTGCACAGCGGATTGCGGGAGAGCTCGTGGTTGTCGAAGGGGATGATCCAGAACCAGCCCCGGTCGAAGAGGTGGTGCATGGTGCCGTTGTGCCACGGGACGGGCGGCCGGCTCTGCTCCGGGACCTCGAGCACGTCGTCGAAGGGGCGTACCCCGATCATGTGCGTGAACAGGGACCGCGAGTGGTGGCGGAAGCGCGCCGGCTGCTCGCGCAGCCCGAGGCGGTCCGCCAGCGGGGAGCGGAAGCCGCTCGCGTCCACCAGGTAGCGGGCCCTGACGACCTGCCCGTCGGCGCCGGTGACCGTGACGCCGGCCTCGTCGAAGTCGATCTTCTCCGCCCGCCACTGCTGACGCGTGTCGCAGCCGTATCCGACCGCCACGTGATGCAGGTAGGCGTCACTGTCCTGCCGGAAGAGGTGGCTCGCGGAGGTCAGCGCGTCGGGGATGACGAACTGGTGCGCTTCGTCCGGGTCGGGCTCCTGGCCCGGCCGGTGCAGCATGAATCCGAAGTGCTGCTTGCGGCCGAAGGTGTTGCTCACCTTCTGGTTGATCGTGGTCGCGTCGGTCAGGGCCTGGAACTCCGGTACGTCGAAGCGTTCGGCGAGCACCTGGAGCCAGGCGATGAGCTGGGGGATCATCGACTCCCCCACCGCGAACCGCGGATGGGTGCCCGCGTCGGCGATCAGTACTTTGGCTCCGCTGCGGGCCAGTACCGCGCCGAGCGTGGACCCGGCGATTCCGGACCCGAGGATCACCACGTCGTGGCTGGGCTGCTGTTCTGTCGGTCGTGCGGTCACGGTCGGTTCCCTTCGCAGTCGTCTGGTCGCGGACGCCGGCTCCGGCCTGGCGTCCGCACGACCACCCTTGTCCATGCCGATGAAGGCGTGACAAAGCACGTGCAGGCCGGCGCACCGCAGCGCGCCGGCCTGCACCGCGATCAGCTGCGGCCGCGCGGGCCCGCCGTCGACGAGGGGGAACCGACGCCCGGCGTCGCGACCTCGCCGCGCTCGCCGCCCGTGCCCGCCGCCGTCTCGGCGTCGGGGACTGACCTCGGGCCGGCCGCCCGTCCGGGGGATGTGACGAGCAGCCGGCCCAAGGCGTTCGGGAACCACCAGTTGGACCGCCCGAGGAGGGTGACCAGCGCCGGGGTGAGGAGCCCCCGGACGACGGTGGCGTCGATGATGATGCCCGCCGCCAGCGCGGTGGCGAACACCTTCACGTCGGTGATGGGGATGCTGGCCAGTGCGGTGAAGGCCAGGAAGAGGATGAGCGCCGCCGAGGTGACGAGGCGGCCCGTCCGGCTGATGCCCGTCACGACGGAGGGGACCACCGTGTCGCGCACCCCCTTGGCGGTCAGCTCCAGATGGGTTTCGCGGATGCGGTGGAGGATGAACACCTCGTAGTCCATGGACAGTCCGAAGAGGAAGGCGAAGACCGCCATGGGGATCCAGATGGTCACCGCCCCGATCGCCGGGGTGTCGAACAGCAGCTCGCTGCCGTAGCCCTCCTGCCAGACGAGCACGACCACGCCGTACGCCGCGCAGGTGGACAGCGCGTTGAGGATCAGGGCCTTCACGGGAAGGACCACCGAGCGCAGGGTCCGGGCCAGTACGACGAAGGTGAGCAGGGCGACGAAGACGAGGATGAGCCCGAGGGATCCGTAGACCGCGTCGATGAAGTCGACGTCCTGGGCGGGTCCGCCGCCCACGAGCGCGCCGGGGGTCTCCCCCGCCGTGTCCATGACCGCAGTCACCGTGTCGCGGCCGCCGTCGCTCGACGGGTCCGCCGTGGTCCACACGTCGACGATGCGCTGCCCGCCGCGCTCCCAGTCCGCCGGGGCCACGGAGCCCGCGACGCCTTCGAGACCGCCGAGCCGGCTGTTCATCGCGTCACTGCCGCCGGCCTCCACGACGACTTCGAGGGGGCGTGCGATGCCCTCGCCGAAGCCCGCGTCGACGATCCGCTGGAAGGCCGCGGCGGGCTGTCCGCCCTGAGCCAGTGTCACGGTGGCCGGCTGCCCCAGCTGCAGGGCGAACACGGGCGCGGCCAGGGCCAGCAGCAGCGCGCCGCTGATCACCGCGGTGAGCGCGGGACGGCGCGTGGTCACCCCGGCGATCCGGCCCCACATCTTGCTGTCCGGGCGGTGCGCCCGGCGCGGGCGGTCGAGCTTGTCGCCCCACGAGTACAGCAGGACGGGCAGCAGGGTCAGGGCGACCGCGACGCTGACGAGGGGGATCAGGAGACCCGCGTAGCCGACGCTGCGCAGGAAGGGGACGGGCAGGACCACGAGCGCGGCGAGCGAGATCGCCACGGTGGCGCCGCTCAGTGCGACGGCGTGGCCCGCACTGGCCACGGAGCGTACGACCGCCTCACGGCGCGAGGCGGGATCGGGGCCGTCGGCTCCGGGCTTCTGCCGTTCCTCCCGCCAGCGGGTGACGACGAGGAGGGCGTAGTCGATGGCGATGCCCAGCCCGATGAGGGCCACCAGGAACTGCACGATGAACGAGACGTCAGTGATCCCGGTGATGCCGCGCACCAGCAGGAACGTGGTGGGGATGGCGACCGCGGCCATCAGCAGCGGAACGATGGCCAGGCCGCTGGTGAAGACGAGGCCGAGCACGACCAGGGCTCCGAGGGCGCCGATCAGCGTCTCGTAGATCGGGCTGCGCTGGGCTCCGCTGTCGCGGCCGGACAGCACGGGCTGGCCGGTCAGCTCGACCGGGGCGCCCGCGATCTTCGTCTGCTCGACCGTCTGCTTGATGCCCGGGAGCGACTGCTCGTAGGGGACGTTGGTGTGGTTCGCCGGCGGATAGACCAGCGCGACGGTGGTGCGCTTGTCCGCGGAGATCAGGGAGTCGTCGCCGGTGTTCGCGTAGGACACGCTGCGGCCGCCCTGCGGGGTGACCTTGGCGACCAGGTCGCCCCAGGCCTTGCGGACGTCCTCGCCGTCGGCGGTCGTGCCCTCCGGCACGGTCACCACGAGGAGCAGCGGGGCGTTCTTGCCGCCCGTCTGGGAGAAGCGCTGGGCGAGGGTGTCGTTCGCCACCTGGGCCGGCTTGTCCGGGAGACGGGACTCGAACGAGAGCTTCTCGATCGTGCTGCTGGACAGAGCTCCCCCGACCAGGGTGAGCACCACCCAGACCAGGACCACGGGCAGCCGATGGGCGAGCACCCATCGCGTCATGCGCTCCACGACACACCTACCTCCTGTAGCGACGCTATTGTGTAGCCACGCTACACATGGGTGATCAACGTAGCTCCCCGGCCCGGCGTCCGCAACCAAAGGCAGGACCCGACGGGGAAGTTGGCCGGACCCCGCACCCTCCCCGGACACGCGAAGAGCCCCTGGTGGGGGCGGCATCCGTCCATGGATGCCGCCCCCACCAGGGGCTCTGGGGAACTACGGGACTACGGGACTACAGAACTACGGAACTACGGGGATCCGGCTCCCCGCATGACCGAGACGAAACGCTTCAGGGCCAGCCCGAAGTAGGCGCCGGCCAGCAGGGTCAGGGTCGCCGCGATGGAGACCATCGGCCAGTCCAGGGATTCGGGATGGCTCAGGCCCCGGTTGAGCATCAGCAGGATCAGCGCGCCCAGCACGGAGAGCAGTCCGATCAGTGCCGCGAGGGTCCCGGTCGTGACCCCGCGGTCCCGCCGCGCGTCCGCCGCCTCGATGCCGCTGCCCTTGCGGAGCCCGGAGACGGCTCCCGCCAGGGAGAGCACGCAGCCGAACGCGACGACCGACAGTCCCATCAGCAGCAGCGGCGGATGCCGGACCTGCCAGGGGCCGGCCGGGCCCCCGAGCATGGCGGACGCCCAGGTCAACGCGAGCAGGGGCAGCGCGCACACGGCACGAGCGGACAGCCGGTTGGCGCTGAGCCTCAGCGTGGCGTCGTTGTAGGCCCGGGCGACCTCGGTGGGCGGACCCCACTCCTGGACGGCGCGCTGCGCGGCCTCCTCGGCGTCGGGGCAGACCTCCAGGTTGCCCTCGGTCGCGCACTCCAGGCCGTCCAGCACCTCATCGAGGATCGCCGACCGCCTGGAGGACGGTCCGACGAGGTGTTCGGCGATGTGCTCGGTGTAGCGCTGTAAAACCGCCGCTTCCGTCACGCTCCGCCTCCCAGCACCACCGAGATGACCGAGGAGACCTCCTGCCAGGCCGTGCGCTTGTCGGCCAGGGCGCGGCGTCCGGCCGTGGTGAGGAAGTAGTTGCGGCGGCGCCGGCCGTTGAACGTCGACCACTCGCTGCCGACCAGCCCCGCGGCCTCCAGCCGGTGCAGGGCCGGATAGACCGTCCCCGTGGGGAGGTTGATCGCGTCACCGCTGCGCCGCTTGAGTTCTTCGATGACGGCATAGCCGTGCTGTTCTCCGGGCTCCAGCACGGACAGCAGCATGCCTTCCAGGTTGCCTCGCAAGGTCTCTGCCTTCATGTCGCCACACTACACATCGGGGCCGGAATCGGGCCTGGCGCTTTCAGCCCCTCGACGGCCGGTCCCTCTCCACTCCACCGGGTCGGCCCCGATCTCCGGCGGGAGGTCCTTGCGCGCCCTGACCCCGAGCTTCCGGAAGATGCGCGTGAGGTGCTGTTCCACCGTGCTCACGGTGACGACGAGCAGCTCGGAGATCTCCCTGTTGGTGTACCCACCCACCGCGAGCCCGGCCACCCGCCGCTCCGCACCACTCAGCAACTCCAGAGCGCCGACGCCCCGCCCCGCCCCACCACACACCCGGCGACCGGGCCCGGCGTCGGATCCGGCATCCGCACCGGCGCCTGCTCCGGCATCCGGTCCGGCGCCTGCTCCGGCGCCCGGTCCGCAGCCCGAACCGACATCCGGTCCAACGCCCGATCCACGGCCCGACCCACCGCACACCCGGCGACCAGGCCCGGCGTCGGATCCGGCATCCGGTCCGCAGCCCGGTCCGACACCCGGTCCGGTGCCTGGTCCGGCATCCGGTCCGCAGCCCGCCCCGGCGCCCGCTCCGCATCCCGAACCGACGTCCGATCCAACGCCCGATCCGCGGCCCCACCCGCCACGCGCCCGGCGACCGGGCTTGGCGTCGGATCCGGCATCCGCTCCGGTGCCTGGTCCGGCGCCCCCTCCGCATCCCGAACCGACATCCCGTCCCACACCCGATCCGCGGCCCGGTCCAACACCCGAACCACCGCGCGAACCGCAGCCCGATCCCTGGCCGGATCCGCCGTCCGGTCCGCGGCCTGATCCGGCGCCCGACCCGCTCTCCGGGCAACGGCCGGCTCCACCATCCGCGGTCCGTCCGGCGCGCGGCCCCAGGCCGTCCAGTTCCGCCGCGAGTACGGTCCCCAGCGGTTGCGCCCCGCACCTTCCGGCGAGCCTCGCCGCCATCTCGAACACCGCCCGGGCCCTGTCCGGCCTGGCCTCCCGGAGGTGGGCGCGGCCGAGGTCCGTCAGGGCGCCGGCCGTCTCCAGCGGGTCACCGGCCGCGCGCAGGACGCCCACCGCCTCGGTCAGCAGCGCCGCGCGCTCGGCGACGTCCGCGGTGGCGGCGAGGACCCGCAGGGTGAGCCCGCGGGTCCGGGTACGATGCGGTCCGGCGAGGGCGAGCTGTTCGTGGGCCAGGGCCCGCGCGGCGGCCTCGTCCCCGAGAGCCAGGTGCGCGCGGGCCGACTCCGTCCGCCAGGGCACCAGCTCGGGCCGGTCGCATCCCCAGGCGCGCATCAGCCCGGCGCAGACCGCGAAGTCCTCCAGGGCCTCGTCGGGGCGCCCGGCCTCCAGGTGGTGGCGGCCACGGGCGTGCAGGTAGTCCAGCCCGAAGCGGGTCGAGAACATCCTGTCCGGTACCGGCACGGCGAGGTGCCGCACGGCCGCCTCGTGGTCTCCCGTCTCGGTGGCGGCCCGTACGAGGACCGACAGCGGCCCGCCCAGTCCCGCGCCCCAGCTCTCCGCCGGGACCAGGGCCAGTGCCGCCTCGGCGAGCCTCCGCGCGGCGCGGGGATCCCCCTGGCGCAGCCGGATGCCGGCCAGCAGCGAGGTGAACTCCGCCTCCCACAGAGGAACCCGGCGGCCCCGGGCCTCGGCCAGCCGAAGCTCGCACCAGCTCTCGGCAGCCTCCAACCGCTCGGCGAGCACCAACGCCGTGACGGCGGACACGATCCACTCCTGAGTGCCCCAGCCGAGCCGCATGCCCCGTAGCGCTTCCTCCGCATCGACGGCCCCCGACCCCCCGGACCCATGGGCAAGCACATCGGCCAACGCCACGGCAGCCCGAACCCTGACATCCCCCCCACCGGGCACGCCCCCGGCAACCACACCGACGGTCCCGACCCCGCCAGGTTCACTCCCCGCACCCCCGCCCCCGACGGGTCCGGCCCCGCCAAGTTCACTCCCCGCACCCCCGACCCCAGCAGCCGCCATCCCGCCGAGCACCGTCCCGCCGGGTTCGGCCACGACGGGTTCACTCCCGACGGACACGGCCCCGGCCGCGATTGCGACGGCCACATCGGCAGGCAAGGTCCCCGCGGACACTGCGGCGGGCGCGGCTCCGGCAGGCACCATTCCGACGGCCACACCGGCAGACACCGATCCGACGGGTTCGGTCCCGGCAACCACCCCGACGGAGCCGGCCCCGCCAGGCACATCGTCAGGTACGGCCCCGGCAACCACCGTCCCGACCTCCGGACCAGCAGGCACGGACCCGACGGGTTCGGTCCCGGCGGTCACACCGACGGGGTCGGCCCCTGCAGACACACCAGCAGACGCACCCCGGGCAGACACCGTCCCGACGGCAACACCGGCAGACAAGGTCCCGCCAGACACGGAACCGGCCACGGCCACGGCGGCCACCCCGGCGGGCACGGCCCGGACCGGCACGGCGGCGGGCACGGTCCCCGCAGCCACGGCCCCGGCGGGTACACCGACGGACGCGACCCTGGCGGCCACACCAGCAGACACGTTCCGGACGGTCACCGTCCCGACGGCTACCCCGGCGTGCACGGCCCCGACGGGCAAGGTTCCGGCAGCCACGGCCCCGGCGGGCACGGCGGCGGCCACGCCCCCGGCAACCCCACCGACGGGCACACCGGCGCGCCGGGTCCCGGTCGCCGAGGGCTCCGCCCTCCCCGCCGCCGCGGGGCCGCGGGTCGCCGGCAGGAGTCCGCGGGTGGCCCGTAGCTCCCCGGCCGTCGCCGGATCGGGGTCCGGGACCAGCCCGGGGGCCCGGGTTCGCCCCGCCGCCTCGACGGCCTCGGCGGCCTCCTCGAACCGGCCGTGCCACAGCAGCCGTCTCGCCAGCGCCAGAGCGTGCCGGCCGGGCAGCCGGCCATCGCGCAGCGCGCGGGCCAACTCGCCGTAGTGCCGGGTGCCGAGCGTCGGATTGAGGACCCACGCGAGGGCGGCCAGCCGCGCCCTGAGGTCCACCCGCTCGTCCTCGCCCCGGCTGACGGCGAGCGCGAGGGCGAGGCAGTCGTGTGCGTCCTGCGGCCGGTCGGCCTCCAGGTGGCGTTCCGCGGCCTCCTCCAGCACGGGCACCGCCCAGGACGGGTGCGCGCGCCCGGCGGCCAGCAGGTGCGGCGCGATCCGCAGGGCATTCGCCCCGTCCCGGTGGAGCAACTCCGCCGCGCCGCGGTGCAGTTCCCGGCGGGCGGACGCCGACAGGCCCCGCAACACCGCCGATCGCGCTACGGGATGCCGCAGGCGCCCCCCGTCCAGGAGCCCGGCCGCCTCCAGCGCCGCGCGGCACTCCTCGACGGCCCCGGCCTCCTCGTCGAGCAGCCGGGCCGGCAGCCCGGCGTCCGTCTCAGCGCCGTCGAGTGCGGCCAGCACCCGGGCCAGCCGGAGGGCGAGGGGCCCGGCACGGCGCAGGCAGCTCAGCACCGTGTCCGCGTAGGCCCCGGCAACGACGGGCTCGTACGGCACCTGGCCGCGCGGCACGGCCCGCCGCTGGTCCTCCACGAGGGCCCGGACGAGCAGGGGGTTGCCGCCGCTGAAGCGGTGGAAGCCCTCGGCCAGGGCCGCCGCGGCGGGCGCACCCAGATGCCCGGCGAGCACGGTGGCCACCGCCGCCGGGGACAGGGGCTCCAGGGCGATCCGGCGGTGGTTCGGCTGCCGCAGCAGCTCGGCGTGCAGCGACGGGCGGCCCGATCCCGACGGCGTGCACTCGGCGGCCACCAGGGCGATGCGGGACGAGCGCAGGTTCCGGGCCAGGTGGAGGATCCAGTACAAGGAAAGGGAGTCCGCGAGCTCGATGTCGTCCACGCACAGCAGGACCGGCGCCCGCTCGGAGATCCGGAGGATCGCGGCGGACAGCTCGTGCAGGGCCCCGGCGCTCTCCGCCCCGGGCGGCCACCGGGCGCCGACCCCGACCCCGACCCCAACCCCGACCCCGACCTCGGCGATCCGGGCCCACTCACCGGCAAGGCCCGCGGGAACGTCTGCGTAAGTGAGCAGCTGGCGCAGGATGCCGCCCTCTACCCGACGCTCCGGCCCCGCCCCGGTGGCCCGCAGGACGAGGAACCCGCGCTCGACCGCGACACCCCTCAGCGCATCGAGCACCTCGGTGCGTCCACAGCCGGTTCCGGCCTGGACGAGCGCAACGCTCCCCCTGCCCCGGGAACCGTCATCGAGCACCTCCACGAGCCCGGCGAACTCACGGTCCCGCTCAGCCAAGCGCACGGCTGCCCCGGCCCGCGCTGCCGACACCCTCCCCGGAAGCCTCGTCGTCCCCGGGCGCCTCGTCGTCCCCGGACACCCCGCCACGCTCGGGCGCCCCGCCACCCTCGGGCCTCCCGACCGCCGCGGCGCCCGCACTCCTCGCCCCGATCAGGGACAGCAGCGGCCCCGTCATCGCCGTCGTCACCAGGGCCATCACCACCATCAGCGAGTACAACGAGCCGTCCAGCAAGCCGAGTTCCAGACCCACTCCGAGGATGACCAGCTCGGTCAGGCCCCGGGTGTTCATCAGCGCCGCCAGGGTCAGGGAGTCCTTCTTGTCCAGGGCCTGCGACCGGGCGCCCAGATAGGTGCCGCCGAACTTCCCGCCGATCGCGACGAGCAGGATGACACCGAACTCGGTGAGCCCTTCGAGCCCCACGCCCCGCAGATCCACCTTGAGGCCCGCCACCACGAAGTACACGGGGAGCAGCAGGGACGTGATCTGCCCGGTGCGGTCCAGGATCTTCTCGCGCAGCACGTCCACACCCTCGCGGGGCATCAGCGCACCGAACAGGAAGGCTCCGAATATGTAGTGCATGCCCATGGCTTCGGTGGCCGCCGCGGAGAGCAGGGCCCCGACCATCACGAGGGACAGGATCGTCTGCGTGAGGGGCTTCTCGATGCCGCCCGGCGCGAACGCCCTGCGCAGCAGCGGCCGTACGGCCAGCAGCACCCCCGCGAACGGGATCAGCAGGGCCACCAGCCAGTAGTTCTCGGCGTCGCCGGCCACCGCCTGTACGCCGCCGAGCGCCGTCCAGGCCACGACGTCGACGACCGCCGCCGTGGCCAGTGCGAGGCCCCCGATCGCCGTACGGGACAGCCCCCGGCTGACGAGGATTCGGGCGAGGACGGGAAACGCGGTCACCGACACCGAGAGGCCCACGAACACCACGAACGCGGCTCGCTGCTCCGTGGGGTGATTGCGCAGCAGGTAGAGGGCGAGGAGGGCTCCGAGGGCGAACGGCACCAGGGTCGAGCCGACGGCCGCTCCGACGGTGGCCCGCGTCCTGCCCCGCAGGAGGCGGTGTTCCAGTTCCAGGCCGACCACGAACATGAACAGCGCGACCCCGACGTTCGCCAGGCCGGCCAGCAGGGGCCGTACGTCGGACGGGAAGAGGTGGTCGGCGGCCAGGTTGCCGAACAGGGTGGGCCCGAGGAGGATCCCGGCGAGGATCTCACCCACCACGGGAGGCTGCCCGACGCGGACGGCCAGCGCACCCAGCCCGCGGGCGAGCAGCAGGATCAGCGCGATGTCCAGCAGTAACAACTGCACTTGGTGACTGGTCATTTCGGTACAGACCTCGATCTGCTGTCGTCGGGTGGGAAGGGGGCGGCCGCCGGCCGGGCACCCCGCTCACGGGAACGAGGGGCGGTGCGCTCGGCCCGGGCCCGCGCCGTACGACCCCGGGGCCCGGCGCGGAGAAGGAACCGGACGCCCTCGGGCCTGCACGACAGGACCACGCCGACCCGCGACCCGCGGCCCGCGACCCTGGCTTCCGCTCGTCCGCTCGTCCGCTCGTCCGCTCGTCCGCTCGGGCCGCTCTGCCCGCGTGGCCGCTCTGCCGGTGTGGCCCATGTGGCCGGTGTGGCCCCGGATGGGCCGCGGGCGTGCCCGATCGCCGGGAATGCCCGCCGAAGGACCCGTCTCGGAGCCGCGTGGTGCGGCCGGGGCGGCGCGATGCGCCCGGGACGGGCGCCGGTCCCCCGTCGGCTCCTCAAGCCTGCGGTCCGGGCCGACCTGCTGTCATCGCCGAGATTGCTCACCTCGGCCGGAGCGCGCCGTCCCGGGGGCGGCGGCGACGCCGAGCCGGCCGAGCGCCCGCCGGGCACAGCGCTCCTCGATCACGGCCGCGTCCCGCCCGGATCCGAGGTGTTCGCATTGCGGAACAACTTTCCCCCTATTGACCGACCAAGACCCGACGGCGCGTACGCATGCGCAACGATCACGGCCACCCCCGACCTCCATGAATGACGAAGCGACACCTCCATACCCGGGGCGACCCACTCCGAAATGCCCGACGGGGCGACTCGCGGCACTCCGGAAATGACCGTAACCCTATTGCTTCGAGGTGGCTGGCTGTGCGAGGCTCAAAGGCGTCCTAATTAACGCAACGGGGGTTGCCGAGTGTCTGCCAGGAATAGTGCCGCCGACAGGTCCGACTTCGACGCGATGAACCACGGATCGATCCAGATCGATTCGCCGGAACATTTCGCGCCATCTCGTTGTTCGAGATCTTTTCGAGCAGGCGACGGACGCCTGGACCCCTAAGGGAGAGCGTCCGCTTCGCCAGGGCGGTCGCCGGGTTTCAGCCGCATTCCGTACCCGGCCCCAGTGACACCCGTGCCGCCGGCCGGGCGCCCGCGTGCGCCTGAGCGAGAGGGCGAGCAGTCACTGTTCGCCCAGGTCCCAGCCCCGTCACTCCATCCGTCGAGTCCGCCCGGCAGTCCGCCCTGCGCCGGACGCCGCGCCCCGCCCGACCGGTCGCACGGGCCTACGTTCCCCTCAGCCCCTTTTCCCGAGCCCAGCGCTGCGCTCGGGACGGGGGTGTGTCGTCAGATCACATCAGGGAGTCCGGAGAAATGATCCACCTCACTCGGCATGCAATCTCCACTATCCGCGAAAACTACCACGAGCCCATCTATCTGGATGACCTCGCCCGCTCCGTCATGATGAGCAAATTCTATTTCCTCCGGGTATTCCAGCGAACAACCGGCGTGACACCCGGACGATTCCTGAGCGCCGTTCGCCTGTATGAGGCAAAACGCCTCCTGGTCAATACCGACTTCAATGTGGCCGACATATCTGCACAGGTTTGCTACAGCAGCGCCAGCACGTTCTCCAGGCGTTTCACCGCCTCGGTCGGCCTCTCGCCCACCCAATTCCGCAAAATCGGCCAGGGCGAGCCCTCGGAGCATCCCCCGGTCATCCCGCTCCCCGTTCCGACCGGGCCTCTCGGATCTGTCGCGGGGACGGCCCTCATCACGGGAACGCCCCTCTTACCCCTGCACATCGGCCTCTTCGACAGTCCCATCCTGCAGGGCCGGCCCCACGCCTGGTCCCGGCTCGACACGGCCGGGACCTTCACCTTGCCCGCCGTACCACCGGGCACCTGGTACCTGCACGCAGTGGGTCCGAGCACCCGGACGGCCGGCGGCCCCGACGGCGGTTCACCGCTGCTGGTGGGCACGAGCGGCCCCGTGCGGGTCGACGCCGACACGTCCACCCGTGTCGACATGGCGGTGCGTCCGGAGGACTGGACCCGACCGCCGGTGCTGCTCGCCGTGCCCGGCATCGGACCGCATCCCTCGCAGTCACCGTCGCCGTCTCCGGCCGAATCGAAGCCCGGGCCGGCCGATCGCTGGGGAGCGCGGCCCCTCCACCGGATCCCCTACGAGCGTTCCGCGCCGGGCGGCCGACTGGCAGCCGTATGAGGCCGCGCCCGGCCGTGCGGTCCGCCTGAACCCTCGTCGAGCGGCGCCGCGATCCACCCACGGGCGATGTGCTCGCCGCCGGGGTGCCGCGCTCCGGTTGCCGTCCCCATGTCCCTCGACCTCTCCGTAGGCCGCCGCGCACCCGGCGTGCGGATTCCGCTCCACACGCTACGCGTCCCGCACGCCGCGACTAACCCCTGTTCTGCGCCGCCGCGATTTACCGGGCCTTAACAACACCCCCCTATTCCCTGGGGAGTTCGGGGAGGTCCGGGGACGTTCGGAGGAGTACGGAGGAGTACGGAGGTCAGCGCGCCGGGGCCCACTGGGCGATGAGGGCTTCGGCCGTGGTGATGGCCGCCACGAGGGAGAGGGAGTTGCGGATCACCTCGGCGGTGCAGGCCGCGGGGACGCCGGCGATGGCGTCGGAGGGGACCACGACCTGGTAGCCGAGGTTCACCGCGTCGAAGACGGTGTTCGGGATCGCGATGTTGGAGGAGACCCCGGTGACGACGAGGGTGCGGACGCCGAGGTTGCGCAGCAGGGCGTCCAGGTCGGTGCCGGCCATCGGGGAGAGTCCGTGCAGCCGGCGCACCACGAGGTCCTGCTCGGCGACGGTGATGGGCGCGGCGACCTCCACGGCCGGGCTGCCGGTCAACTGGCGCACCGGCAGCTTCCCCGCGGCCCGGAACAGCCGGGCGTTGGTGTTGGCCCCGAGCCCGTCCGGCCGCCGCTCGGCCACCGCGTGCAGCACCTGCACGCCGGCCCCGCGCGCGGCCTCGACCAGCGCGGCGACGCGGTCCAGCATGCCGGAGTCCCGCGCCTCCTTCGCCAGCTCCGGGAGGGCGCTCTCCTCGCCGACGACACCGTTCTGGCACTCGACGGTGAGCAGTGCGGTGGTGTCGGGATCGAGATCGGCCATGGCTCCCCCTGGCGTGGCGACGGAAGAGCACGCATGATTCCTGACACACAGTCAGATGTGAAGGGGCGCGGACCATATGGACAGCACACCGGTGGACGGCACACTCGTGGACGGCACACCCGCGGACAGGGCGCAGCGGCGGGGCCGCCGCATCATGATGACCGGCGAGGAAACGGACGCCTTCCTGCGCGAGCAGCGCACCTGCCGGGTGGCCACGGTCTCCCCGGACGGGCGCCCGCACGTCGGCGCGCTCTGGTTCGTCTGGGACGGCACTTCCCTGTGGCTGTACTCGATCACCCGCAGCCGCCGCTGGTCCGACCTCCGCAAGGATCCCCGCATCTCGGTGGTCGTGGACGCCGGCGAGGCCTACGACGAGCTGCGCGGGGTCGAACTGTCCGGTACGGCCGTCTTCGTGGGCGAGGCTCCCCGTACGGGCGAGCCGTGCGAGGAACTGGCGGAACCGGAGCGGCTCTTCCCCGTCAAGAACTTCGGCATCACGGAGATGCCGCACGACGGCCGGCACGCCTGGATCCGGCTGACACCGGACTCGATCGTGTCCTGGGACTTCCGCAAGATCTAGGCCGCCCCGCCGACCGACCCGCCGACCACCCCGCCATCCTCCCCGCCGACCACCCGGGCCTCCCCGGCAGCGACGGAAGCCGCCCTCCTCAGGGCCTCGACGGCGGCACGGATCGACGGCCGGCGGTCGGCGTCGGCCCGCCAGACGACGTACACGTGGCGCCGGACGCTGTCGCACACGGGCAGCAGCCGGACCCCCGGCGGCACGGGTCCGCGCCCCAGCCGGGGGGCCACGCACACGCCCAGTCCGGCCTCGACGAAGGCCAGTTGGGTGTGGTGCTCCTCGGCGATGTGCGTGATCCGGGGCTCGATGCCGGTGCCGCGCAGGGTGGAGACGAGCCACTCGTGGCAGAACTGCCCCTCGGTCCAGGAGATCCAGTCGTCCTCGCCGAACTCGGCCAGGGAGATCCCGGCGCGGCCTGCCAGCGGATGCCCCGCCGGCACCGCGATGTCTATGGAGTCGTCCAGCAGATGGGCCCGCGTGAGCTCGGCCGGCACCGGCATCCGCTTGCTGTGCCAGTCGATGGCGAGGGCCAGGTCCAGGTCGCCCCGGACCACGGCGGGCATGCTGTCCTCCGGCTCCTGTTCCCTTACCCGGGGCCGCAGTTCGGGGTGCTCGGCCCGCAACTCCGCCAGGACCTGCGGCAGCAGCCCCCGCATGGCGGTCGGGAAGGCGCCGATCCGCAGCTCGCCGACCGCGCACCCGCGCCGGGCCTCGACATCGGCCTGCGCGAGCTCGACCTGGGAGATGATCCGGGCCGCGTGCTCGGCGAGGAGCCGGCCGGCATCGGTGAGCCGCACCCCGCGCCCGTTCTTGGCCAGGAGGGGCTGGCCGACCTCGCGCTCCAGTTTGGCCATCTGCTGGGACACGGCGGAGGTGGTGACATGGAGCCCGTCGGCGGCGCCGCTGACGGAGCCGTGCCGGGCGAGGGCGTCGAGGGTGCGCAGCCGCTCCAGGTTCAACATGTAAGCAATCCTACGACGTCTCTCCCAACAACTCTCGCTTGTCCTACGAGGTCGCGAGGGGCGAAAGTGGCTGTCATGAGCGCCCCCAGCACCCCGGTCGCACCCGGCACCCCCACCGCACACCCGTCCCGGACCTCCACCCCGCCCCCCGCCGCGAAGGTGCAACCCACCGGCCGGCTGGACTGGCGCCTGCGCTTCGCGGTCCTCTCGGTGATCTGGGGCTTCAGCTTCCTGCTGATCAAGGTGGGCACGGAGGCGTACGCCCCGTTCCAGGTCGCCCTCGGCCGGGTCTTCTTCGGCGCGCTCGCCCTGCTCACCGTGCTGCTGATCCGCCGCGAACCGCTCCCCCGGGGCCGGCGCACCTGGGCCCACCTGACGGTGGCGGCGCTGCTGCTCAACACCGCCCCGTTCTCCCTCTTCGCGTACGCGGAACTGAGCATCCCCTCCAGCCTGGCGGGCATCTGCAACGCCACCTCCCCGCTGTGGGGCATGGCCCTGTCCCTGGTCGCGCTCTCCGAGGACCGCCCGACGCGCCGCCGCGTCGCGGGCCTGGGGCTGGGCTTCCTCGGTGTCCTGACCGTCCTCGGCGCCTGGCAGGGCTTCTCGGGCCTCGATGCCAAGGGCACCGCGCTCGCCCTGCTGGCCGCGCTCTGCTACCCGATCGGCTGGATCTACGTACGCCGCACCCTGGCCTCCACACCGGGCTCCCCGGTCGCCCTGACCGGCGCCCAGCTCCTGGTCTCCACCCTGCAACTGGCCGTGGTCAGCGCGCTGTTCACCTCAGCCCCCACCTCGTTCCCGCTCTGGCCGACCCTGTCGGTGATCGCCCTGGGCGCCCTGGGCACGGGCATGGCCCTCCAGATGCAGTACGGCCTGGTCACGGAGATCGGCCCGACCACCGCGCAGATGGTCACGTATTTCATCCCGGTGATCGCGACGACGGCGGGCGTCCTGCTCCTGGACGAACAGCTCCACTGGAACACCCCGGTGGGCGCGGTCGTCGTCCTGGCCGGCGCGGCCCTCACCCAGACCCGACGCCGCTGAAGCGGGGCCGATCGACACGACACCGATCGGCCCCGCCCCCGCCTCCGCCCCGCCTCCCCGCCGTCAGTCGAGCCGCCCCCCGGCCGCCGGGCGGACGGCCGAGGCCACCGCGTCCGCCAGCCCCGGCACGTCCGCCGGGGACAGCGTCGACATCGTCATCCGCACGGCCGGCCCCGATTCCACCCGGAACCGGGCTCCCGGAGCGACGGCCCAGCCCGCGCCCAGCAGGCGCGTCACCACCGCCGTCTCCTCGGCGACGGGCACCCACACGTTCATCCCGCTCCGCCCCTGCGCGTGCACCCCGCGCCGGGCCAGCGCCGCGACCAGCCCGTCCCGGCGCTCCCCGTAGGACCGCGCGACCACGGCGTGGTCGACCGCTCCGGCCTTCCACAGCTCCACCGCGGTGTACTGCAGCAGCCTGCTCACCCACCCGGGGCCCAGTCGCTGCCGCCCCCGGACCCGGTCGAGCGTGACCCCGTCACCGGTCAGCACGGCGAGCCGCAGGTCCGGTGCGTACGCCTTCGCGGTGGAGCGGATCAGCACCCAGTGGCGGGTCACCCCGCCGAGCGCGTTGAGCGGCAGGTCGACGATGCCGTGTCCGTGGTCGTCGTCGATGACCAGCACCTCGGGGTGCCCTGCGAGCACCGTCCGCAGCTCCGCGGCCCGCTGCGCGCTCACCACCGCCCCGGTCGGATTCTGCGCCCGGGCCGTCACGAGCAGCGCCCGGATCCCCTGCGCCAGCGCCCGTTCCACCGAGTCGGGCAGCGGCCCGTCGTCGTCCACGGCCACCGGCACGACCCGTAGCCCCAGCGCCGGGACGAGGTCGAGCACGCTCCCCCACCCCGGATCCTCGACCCCGACCGCGTCGCCGGGCCGCAGGTGCGCGGCCAGTACGCGTTCGATGCCGTCCAGCGCTCCCGAGGTCACCGCCACCTCCCCGGCCGGCACCCCGTCCGCGTCGAAGGCGGCCCTGGCGAGCCGGGCCAGCTCCGGGACGACCGGGTCCTGCCCGTAGAGCGTCGGCTCGGCGGCGTACCGGCGGGCCGCGCCCGCCAGCGCCTCGTCCAGCGCGGGCAGCAGCCGCACGTCCGGGTTGCCGGAGGCGATGTCGCGCACCCCCGCCGGGACGGTCATCCGCAGTTCGTCGCGCGGCGCCGTCGCCGGGCGGGCCCGCACCCGGCTGCCGCGGCGCCCGTCGGTCTCGATGACCCCGCGTTCGCGCAGCGTGCGGTACGCGGCCGCCACGGTGTTCGGGTTCACCCCCAGCACACCGGCGAGCTCCCGCATCGGCGGCAACAGCGCTCCCGGCGCGAGCGCGCCCGAGGCGACGCCCGCTTCCACACTCGCGGCGATTTCCGATGCGCGCCGCCCGATGATCAGATACTCTCCTAGCACAAAGCCAAGTATGCACTAATACAACGGAGTCCGCACGATGAGCGTCACGCCTGCCCCCGAGACCACCACGGAGACGTCGGCCTCAGCGGCCGCGCCCACGCCCACGGAGGCCACCGGGTACGCGCCCACCGAACGTACCGTCCCGACCCGGTCCCGCGACCGCGCGCGCTACGACCGCGAGACCGTGCACTCGATACTCGACCAGGCCTACCTCTGCCACCTCGGCTTCGTCCGCGACGGCGCCCCGGTGGTCCTGCCGACCCTCTTCGGCCGGGTCGGCGAGGCCCTCTACATCCACGGCTCCACGGGCTCGCGCCCCCTCCTCGCGGCCGGCAAGGCAGACCCGGGGCTGCCGGTCTGCCTCACCGTGACGCACGTCGACGGCCTGGTCCTGGCCCGCTCCGCCTTCCACCACTCGCTCAACTACCGCTCGGTGGTCGTGCACGGCACCGCCTACGAGGTGACCGACCGGGAGGAGCGCCGGATCGCGCTCGACGCCCTCGTCGACCAGGTCGTCCCGGGCCGCTCGGCCGACTCGCGGCCGGCGAACGCCAAGGAGCTCGCGGCCACCGCCGTGATCCGCCTGGACCTGAACGAGGTGTCCGCGAAGCTCCGTACGGGCGGGCCGAACGACGACCCCGAGGACGTCGCCCTGCCCTACTGGACGGGCGTGATCCCGGTCGCGCCGGCGTACGGGACCCCGGTCCCGGCCGCCGACCTCGCCCCGGGCATCCCCGTCCCGGACTACATCACCGCACTCTGACGACCGCTTCGGCGGCGAGGGCGGGCCGGACCTCCGGCCCGCCCTCCCGCGTTTCCGGGTCCCGGACGTCCGCCGGCCGCCGCGACTCCGCGACGATCAGCGCCCCCACGGCCGTCAACAGGAGTACGGTGCCCAGCGCCACCGGGCCGGTCAGCCGCTCCCCGAGCACCAGGACGGCGATCGCCGCCGCGCCGACGGGCTCGATCAGCATGATCACGGACACCGTGGCGGCGCGTACCGCGGCGGCCCCGCTGAAGTAGAGCGCGTAGGCCAGCGCGGTCGGCACGGTGGCCATGTAGGCGAGCAGCCAGAGCACCCGGACGGGCTCCGCGGTATGCGGCATCAGCCCCTCCACCAGGGCGAACGGCAACAGGCACGCCGCGCCCACCCCCACCGACCAGACGGTGGTGACCAGCGGCTCCCCGCCCGTGCCGCGCCGCCCGAGCAGCCTGGCCCGCAGGGTCATGGCCCCGTAGCCGGCGGCGGACAGCAGCGCCCAGCCGACGCCGAGCGGCCGCACCTCGCCGCCTCCGCTGCCGAGGACGAGCACGGCCAGCCCGGCCAGCGCCCCGCCGACCGCGACGGTCCCGCCCCGGCCGAGCCGCTCCCCCATCCAGTAGCGGGCCCCGAGCGCGATGAGCACGGGCCCGGATCCGAGGGTGACCACGGTGGCCACGGCGAGGCCGGTCTCGCGCACGGCGGCGAAGTACGCGGACTGGAAGAGGGTGAACAGCAGCCCGGTCCCGATGAGCGATCCCACCGAGGCCCGCGCCCGAACGGCGCGCTCCCCCACCCCTGCGTCCCGCGGGCGGCGGCGTAGGGCGAGGACCGGGAGCAGCACGGCCAGCCCGCCCGCGCACCGCCAGAACGACAGGGCGAGCGGGCCGAGGTCACTGGCGAGGTAGAGCAGCGAGGCCGCCGCCCCCGCCGTGCCCCAGGCGGTTCCGGCGATGACGAGGAAGAGGAGGCTGCGCCCGGTGGCGGGCGTTTGGGACGTTTGGTCCGAGTGGATCGACACGAGAGGTCTCCGCGCGTGCGTGAAGGATGAAAGGAGCAGGTCATCGCTTCGCGGGCAGCACGAATCCGCCCGGGTCACGGCCCGGGCCGGGTTCTCCTACGTGGTGGCAGCCGCCCGCGCTAGGCGGCGGGAGGCGGAAGCACGGTCGTCAGCATGATCGAGAGCCTAGACCTTGCTCGGGTCGCGGTCCAGGGCGGCCACCGGCTCCGCGACCCCGGGCGCGATCTTCCGGGAGGTCTGGGCGATGAAGGCCCCGCCCAGCACGAGCGCGCCGCCGATGATCTGCCAGGTCGAGAGGTGCTCGCCGAGGAGCACCCAGGCCAGTACGGTCGCCACGACCGCCTCCAGGCAGGCCACCACACCCGCGACCTGCGGCGACAGCTTGCGCACGGAGACCACACCGGTCAGGTACGCGAACACCGTCGCGATCAGCACCACCCAGCCGAGCAGCACCGGCGCGGGCACCATCAGGTCGCCGAGCGCCGCGTCGCCGCCCAGTACCTGCCAGTCGATCCGCCAGGGCCGGGCGATCACGGTCATCACGAGGGTGCCGACGATCATGCCGTACGCGATCATGCCCATCGGGTCGGGCACGTCGTCCCCGTCGCTGCCCTGGTCGGCGAAGACGAAGTAGAAGGCCTGGCAGCAGGCGGCCGCGAGGCCGAGCAGCACGCCCAGCAGGTCGAGGCTCAGCCCGGCCCAGATCTGCACCACGCAGGCGAGACCCACGACGGCCACGGCGGCGCCGGCCGCGGCGGCCCGGGTCACGGGCCTGCGCTGCACGAAGCGGATCCAGCCGAGCAGCAGCGCCGGGCCGAGGTACTCCAGCAGCAGGGCCACGCCGACCGGGATCCGGGACAGCGAGGCGAAGTAGAAGGCCTGGACGCCGGCCACGGCGACGAGCCCGAAGCCGGCGAGCAGCAGGGGTTTGCGGCGTACGAGATCGCGATGGCGCCAGGCCAGCGGGGACAGCACGAGCGCCGCCCCGGCCACCCTGAGCCAGACCATGTGGAGCGGGTCCAGACCCGCCTCGATCAGCGGCTTCGCCGCCACACCCGAACCACCGAACGCGATAGCCGAAATGAGGGCGAGGCCCAGTCCGGCATGTCTCCCTGACGCTTGCATTCGGACATCATGGCAGGCCCCGTCAGGAGCCACAGACCCGTGACACCTGTTGAGACGCTCCCGAGACCGACCCGACACCGACCGGGTCCGCACCCGCTTCCCACCCGCCTCCCCACCCACCCCGCTCCCCCAAATCTGACAGGTCGTCAGTCTTGAATGTTGCGTCCGCCGGGACTACCTTCCGCCGCACGTACCTGACGAGAAGGGGTGGTCGCATGGCTGAAGTCACCGCGGAATCACGCATCGAGGCGTCCGCCGCGAAGCTCTGGTCCCAGCTGACCGACTGGGACGCTTACGGCCAGTGGAGCATGACCCACACCAACTTCCCGAAGGGCGGCCCCGAGACCCTGGCGGTGGGATCCACCTTCGCCGAGAACATGAAGATGATGGGCTTCCCCGCCGAGGTCCTCTGGACCGTCTCGGAGCTGGAGGACGAGCGCGTCTTCGCGATCACCGGCAAGGGCCCGATGGGCGTCGCCGTCCTGACCCGCTACACCCTGATCCCGGACGGCGGGGCCACCACGGTCCGCATCGACGGCGAGTTCACCGGCGCCGCGGTCTCCCTCATGGCGGGCAAGCTCAAGGACTCGGCCACCGCCGCCCTCAACGAGTCGCTGCGCAAGCTCTCCGGCCTGGTCGCCTGAGCACCGCCCCCGAACGAGCAGGTCCGTACGCGCACGGACACGACGGCGCGCCCCGCGAGGAATCCCGCGGGGCGCGCCGTCGTATCGGAAGGTCCCTCCCGACTCGCACTCAGTGCTCGTCGGCCAGGATCAGGTAGAGCTTCTTGCGGGCGTCGTTGATGACGGCGAGGGCCTTCTCCCGCTGCGCGGGCGTGCCGGTCTTGAAGACCTGCCCGAAGGCCTCCATCAGGCCGAAACCGGCCGTCCGGACCTCGTTCATCGCCTCGAAGTCGAAGCCCCGGCCGGCCTCCGCCCAGGGGGCGTCCGGGCCGGACTCGGCCTCGGTGCGACCGGCCTCGGTGAGCGTGAACAGCTTCTTGCCGCCCTCGCTCTCGCTGGTGATGAGGCCCTCGTCCTCGAGCAGCTGGAGGGTCGGGTAGACCGACCCCGGGCTGGGCTTCCACGCCCCGCCGCTGCGCTCGCCGATCTCCTGGATCATCTCGTAGCCGTGCATCGGCCGGTCGGTGAGCAGCGCCAGGATGGAGGCGCGCACATCACCCCGCCGGGCCCGGCCGCGCGGTCCGCCGCGGCCGCCGCGCCCACCGAAGGGCCCACCGCCGAAGGGCGGCCCGAACGGCCCGAAGGCGGCACGCCGCCGCTGGAACTCCTCCCGACGGTCCGGCCCGCAGTGGCCGTGACCCCGTCCGTGCTCATGTCCGTGGTCGTGTCCGTGCTGTCCGTGTGAACGCATGACTGCGCTCCTTTCCTCATTCGGTGATTCGTTGTCGCTGATGCGATGTCTCCACTATCGCTGACCCATCGCGATGCGTCAACGATATATCGGAAACTCCTTCAACGAACACCACCGATCACCCCGGCCGACACCAACCCATAGGCCGCTGACCTGGCAGGATGCCCTCATGGAAACCGGATTTCCGCCTTTCGGGGCCGTACCGACCGTCGATGTCCGCATGTGGCGTTCCGACGCCATCGTGCTGTTCGACTGGCTGATGACCATCGATCTGAGCACCGTGCCGATCACGCACCCGGCCCAGAAGCAGGCCATGGCAGACCTGCTGGCCCGCTTGGAGGAGACGGGCGATGTCATGGAGTCCACCGCGGACGAGATCGCCGCAGCGCAGGGAGAGGTGGCCGGGGACACCGGCCGGTAGCCAGTCCAGTCATCCCGGATTGGCCTTTGCGGCCGGCTCCGCCGCATCCCTACGGTCGAGGACATGCGCATCCGAATCGTCGACGCCTTCACCGACCGCCCCTTCGGCGGCAACCCCGCCGGGGTCCTGCTCCTCGAAGACGGGTTCCCGCCGGACGCCTGGCTCCAGCAGGTCGCCGCCGAGGTCAACCTCTCCGAGACCGCCTTCGCCCATCCGCTCCCGCCCGGCGGTGACGCGGACTGGGCGCTGCGCTGGTTCACCCCGGCCGCCGAGGTCGACATGTGCGGCCACGCGACCCTGGCCACCGCCCACGTCCTGGCCGCCGGCGGCCTGGCCACGGGGACGGTCCGCTTCTCGGCGCGCTGCGGAATCCTGAAGGTCACCGCCGCCGAGGACGGGTCCCTGGTCATGGACTTCCCGACCTCCTCCCTGACCGAGGTGGAGCCGGACGCCGCCGTGGAGCGCGCGCTGGGCGCCACGGCCAAGTCGGTCCACGACACCTCCGAGCACATCGGGGACCTCGTGGTGGAGCTGGCCGACGAGCGGACCGTACGGGAGCTCACGCCGGACCTCGCCGCCCTGCGCGGCTACGCCCGGCGCGGGATCATCGTGACCGCGGCGGCCGAGGACCCCTCCCGCGGGTACGACTTCGTCTCGCGCGGCTTCTTCCCCGCGTTCGGCATCGACGAGGACCCGGTCACCGGCAGCGCCCACACCGCGCTGGCCCCCTTCTGGGCGCAGCGGCTGGGCCGCACGGAGCTGGTCGGCCTCCAGGGCGGAGCCCGCACCGGCCTCGTCCGGGTCCGGCTGCTGGGCGACCGTACGCTGCTGATCGGGCGCGCGGTCACGGTCATCGACGGCGAGCTGCTCAGCGCACCGTAGGCGTCCGGGAGGTGCGCCTACGGGGGCGCGGCGGTGCACCTACGGCGTGGGCAGCCAGCCCACCTTGCCCGCCAGCAGGGCGTACCCGCCGAAGGCCACGATGTCGAGCAGCGCGTGCGCGACGACGAGCGGACCGACCCGGCCCCAGCGCCGGTAGGCGAGGACGAACACCACGCCCATCACCACGTTGCCGATGAATCCGCCGATGCCCTGGTAGAGGTGGTACGAGCCGCGCAGCACGGAGCTGGCCACCAGCGCTGCCATCGGCGACCAGCCGAGCTGCCCGAGCCTGCGCAGCAGGTAGGCCAGCACGATGACCTCCTCCACCACGGAGTTCTGCACCGCGGAGAGGATCAGCACGGGGAACTTCCACCACACCTCGGGCAGCGCCTCCGGCACCACCGTGAGGTTGAAGCCGGCCGCCCGGGACCCGAGGTAGAAGGCCAGCCCCGCGCTGCCGATGCAGGCGGCGACGAGCGCGCCCCGGCCCAGGTCCCACCAGGGCCGGGTGCGGTCGAAGCCCAGCACCTTCAGCCCGGGCGCGCCCTCACGGGTCAGCAGGTGCGCGACGAGCAGGACGGGGACGAGCGCGCTCGCGATGCCGAACAGCTGCCAGGCCAGGTCCAGCCAGGGCCGGCCGGGGGCGTACGAACCGTTGAGCGTGGCGGCCTGGTCCTTGAGCCCGCCCGGCTTGGTCAGCGAGCCGATGAAGCTGATCAGCGCCGAGACCCCGCTCGCACCCAGGGACAGCGCGAGCACGAGCAGCGTCTCGGAGCGCAGCATCCTGCGCCCGCGCGCACGCTCGCCGAGCTCGGGTTCGAGCTCCCCGACCTCAGGTTCCGGCTCCGTCCGCACGTCCGTCTCCCGTCCCGCCACCGCTGCGACATCTCGCGGGGCGTCCCGCCCCGATCACCCCATACTGCCTCCTCCACGGGGCAAGGGGATCACCGGGCGGGACCGGACGGGACCGGACGGGACGAGCCCGCGCGGGACCGGGCGGGACCGCACGGAACCGCACGGGCCCCCGGGATCAGTCCACGGCCGCCGGTCCGGCCCCCGCGGCGCCACCCCCCAGACCCGCCGGCCAGGTGTGCACGGGATCGCCCCGGTGGCTCAGCTCGCTGTAGCGGCGCGTGGTCGCGGCCAGCGCCGCGTCCCGCTCCAGCCCGCCCGCGAGCGCCCGGTGGTACGTGTCCACCTGCCAGGTGGCCCCGTTCACCCGGCGCCGGCACCGCTCTTCGATGATGCCGAGGTAGTGGTCCCGGTCGGCGGGCTCGATGCCCCACGCGTCCAGCCCGGCCGCCGCCATCGGCAGCAGCTCCTCCAGCACCAGCCGGACCGCGGGCACGCTCGCCAGTCCCCCGCCCCGGCCCCGGCGCGGCCAGCGAAGCCGGGCGTCGATGCCGTAGCGGCAGGCCGCGTCGAAGTTGGCCTCCGCCTCCGCGAAGGGCAGCCGGCTCCACACCGGGCGCTGCTCGTCCGCGAGCGTCCGTACGAGCCCGTAGTAGAAGGCCGCGTTGGCGACGACGTCGGCCACCGTCGGGCCGGCGGGCAGCACCCGGTTCTCCACGCGCAGGTGCGGCACCCCGTCGGCGACCCCGTAGACGGGCCGGTTCCAGCGGTAGACGGTGCCGTTGTGCAGCACCAGCTCCTGCAGGCTCGGCACCCCGCCCTCGGCGAGCACGCGCAGCGGCTCCTCCTCGTCGCAGATCGGCAGCAGGGCCGGGAAGTAGCGGACGTTCTCGGCGAAGAGCTCGTACGCCGAGTCCACCCACCGCTCGCCGAACCAGGTGCGCGGGCGCACCCCCTGCGCCTGGAGTTCGGGCGGCCGGGTGTCGGTGGCCTGCTGGAAGAGCGGCGGCCGCGACTCCCTCCACAGCTCCCGCCCGAACAGGAAGGGCGAGTTGGCGCCGACGGCTATCTGTACGGCCGCCACCGCCTGGGCCGCGTTCCACACGTCCGCGAACCGTGCCGGGGTCACCTGCAGGTGCAGTTGTACGGAGGTGCAGGCGGCCTCCGGCACGATCGACCCGGAGGTCCAGGTCAGCCGCTCGACTCCCTCGATGTCGAGGACGAAGTCCTCTCCCCGCATCATCAGGATCTGCTCGTTGAGCAGCGAGTAGCGGTCGACCGCCGAAAGGTTGGCGGTGACCAGGTCGGTGCGGGAGATCGTCGGCAGAATCCCGATCATGACCACCCCGGCGTCGACCTCCAGAGCCTGCCGGTGGGCATAGCCGAGACCCGCGCTCAGTTCCTCGGCGAGCTGGTCGAATACCCGGCCGCCGAGCCGGTGCGGAAGTACGTTCACCTCCAGGTTGAACATTCCCAGTTCGGTCTGGAAATCGTTGCTCGCAATACGCTCGAGGACCTGCGCATTCACCATTCTCGGCAACCCGTCGGCACCCGCGAGATTCAACTCGATCTCCAGCCCCATCATGTTCTTGGGGCGATCGAACCTCTTCTCCTCCAGAAGTCGCTCCAGTACCTCCAGGCACTCGTGAAGCTTCCTCCGGTACCGTTGCCGATCGGACAGGTCGAATCCGCCCGCCACGACCTTCTCCCCCATCGGAGCGTCCCTCCTCGACTGGGCCCGGCCGGCGAGCACTGCATCCGCCGCCCGGGCGCGCGTTACGGTCGATGATGCCCCGGCGGCGTGATCGATAACGCGGAAGGGGCGCGACTGGCGGGGAGCGCGCGCCGGTTTGGCTGACGGGCGCTTTGGCACATTCACCTGGCAAGCCGCCCTGCGCAAATACAGCGTAGACCTTGCCGGTTATCGATAACCGACGCTTTTCAGCCGAGCCGCCATCCGGTAACCTCCGAGGTCAGCGCGGAATTTTTGTGCGCACCCGGCATGAATGCCACGTCAGCGGGACCGGTAAGCGCCTTGTCGGCAATAGGCGGGACAGCTAGCCGAAACACTGCGTGAACACATGTCAGATAAACTCCGCATGCGAGGCAGAGAGTTGGCGCGCGGCCATTGCCCCTCAGCCCCCCTCTGACCCCAAAATGCGACAGCGCCGTCCGCACCCCGCACCCGCCCCGTTCCACAGGTCTCCCAAGCGAGAGGCGACCCACCATGCCGCTGCACGTCCCTCCGGCTCCCGCGCCCGCCCTGCGCAGCGTCCTCGCGGCCCTCGGTTCCCCCACCGCCGTCCACGAGGCGCACACCCCGGCCCTGCGCTCCCTCCAGGGACCGATGACCGCCGAACTGCCGCTTCCCGTCCACGTCTTGGACCGGCTGCACATCTCCGGCCTGACCGCCGGCGGCAGGCCGCCGCGGACCCGGCTCACCGGCTGGCGGTTCCTGATCCGCAGCGGGGACCGCTACGTCGCGGCGGCCGACACCCGGCTGACCCCTGACGGCTGGGTCTTCTCCCACTTCTTCGAGGGCCCCTACGTCGCCGCCACCGAACGCGCGCTGCGCCAGGCCGAATCGCTCGGCAAGAACTACCAGCCGCGCCTGCTGTCCGTACCGGAGCTGTACATGCTGACCCTGTGGCTGCACGGATCGGTGGGCGCCGACGCCTCC
The DNA here is from genome assembly GCF_026342735.1 of Streptomyces sp. NBC_00193. Classification (GTDB taxonomy): domain Bacteria; phylum Actinomycetota; class Actinomycetes; order Streptomycetales; family Streptomycetaceae; genus Streptomyces; species Streptomyces stoeckheimensis. Next base: position 5,626,062 of record NZ_JAPEMM010000001.1, on the reverse strand, counting down.
GCCGGCCTGCCGGCCGCGGCCGACCTCCTGGTCCCCCTCGCCCCCGCCCCGCCCGGCATCGCCGCCTACCGCCCGCACCCCGTGTCCGAACTGCTGCCCGTACTGACCCACCGGCTCACGCCGACGGCTCCCCCGGTGCCGCCTTCCATGGCCGCACCGGCCGCCTGACCCGACCCTGGCCGGTTCTGCCCATTCGGCCTAGCCCACTCGGGCCCCCCGCTAACCATCCGAAATGACAGGGGAGTTGAGCTGAACCGCCCGCACGGGTGATGCGTCATCAATCTATGAGGACAGCTGCCGGGAAATCCCTCCGGACACCGCGCCGTGGGGGAACACTGGGGACTCTGACCGAGCCAAGTCGTTGATACGGGGGGGCGGCCATGAACCACGCGCACAACGCACCGAGCCGCAGCACACAGACCACACCGCAGCGAAAGAACGCATCCATGTGCCAGCACAAGCCAGCATGCCCGTCCGCCGACTCCGCCGACCGGGAGGCTGCGCACCCCGTGGCCGTTCACCCGGAGCAGGGTTGGAGCCTGCTGTGCAACGGCGTCCTGCTGTTCGAGGACACCGGTGAGCTGCTGCCGGACGGCCAGATCATCGCCCCGCACCGCCCGCTCGCGGCGACGCAGGTGATGAAGGCGGCCTAGCCGACGACGGAAACGAAAGGGGCCGGTCCAGGAGAGAACTCCCGGACCGGCCCCTTCGTCATGTCACTTCGTCATGTCACTGCCGCATGTCACTGCATCAGTTGTCGTACTCGTCCAGCGGCGGGCAGGAACACACCAGGTTCCGGTCGCCGAAGGCACCGTCGATGCGGCGCACCGGCGGCCAGTACTTCTCCGCTGCCGACACCCCGCCCGGGAAGACGGCCTCGTCGCGGGTGTACGGGTGGTTCCACTCGCCGCCCAGGGCCGCCGCCGTGTGCGGGGAGTTGGCCAGCGGGTTGTCGTCCACCGGCCACTCGCCGCCCGCGACCCGCTCGATCTCGGCGCGGATGGCGATCATCGCGTCGCAGAAGCGGTCGATCTCGGCGAGGTCCTCGGACTCCGTCGGCTCGATCATGAGCGTGCCGGCGACCGGGAAGGACATGGTCGGCGCGTGGAACCCGTAGTCGATCAGGCGCTTGGCGATGTCGTCGATGCTCACGCCCGTCGCCTTCGACAGGGGGCGCATGTCGATGATGCACTCGTGCGCGACCAGGTTGCCCGGGCCGGTGTAGAGCACCGGGTAGTGCGGCTCCAGGCGCTTGGCGATGTAGTTGGCGCCGAGCACCGCCACCTGGGTGGCGCGCTTGAGGCCCTCGCCGCCCATCAGGCGCACGTACGACCAGGAGATCGGCAGGATGCCCGCCGAGCCCCACGGAGCGGCCGAGATCGGGCCGACGCCCGTCTCCGGACCGGCCGTCGGCTGGAGCGGGTGGTTGGGCAGGTACGGGGCCAGGTGCGCCCGGACACCGACCGGGCCGACGCCCGGGCCGCCGCCGCCGTGCGGGATGCAGAAGGTCTTGTGCAGGTTCAGGTGCGAGACGTCGCCGCCGAAGTGACCCGGCTTGGCCAGGCCCACCAGGGCGTTGAGGTTGGCGCCGTCCACGTAGACCTGGCCGCCGGCGTCGTGCACCTGGGCGCAGATGTCGGCGACGTGCTCCTCGAACACACCGTGCGTGGAGGGGTACGTGATCATCAGCACGGCGAGCTCGTCGCGGTACTGCTCGATCTTGGCGCGCAGGTCGTCCGCGTCCACCTCGCCGTCGTCGGCGGTCTTGACGACGACGACCTTCATGCCGGCCATCACGGCGCTCGCGGCATTGGTGCCGTGCGCGGAGGACGGGATGAGGCAGACGGTGCGCTGCTCGTTGCCGTTCGCCCGGTGGTAGGCGCGGACGGCCAGCAGGCCGGCGAGCTCACCCTGGGAGCCGGCGTTCGGCTGAATGGAGACCTTGTCGTAGCCGGTGACCTCGCAGAGACGTTCCTCCAGCTCGGTGATGAGCGTGAGGTACCCCTCGGCCTGCTCGACCGGGGCGAACGGGTGCAACTGGCCGAATTCCGGCCAGGTGACCGACTCCATTTCGGTGGTCGCGTTGAGCTTCATGGTGCAGGAGCCCAGCGGGATCATGCCGCGGTCCAGCGCGTAGTCCTTGTCCGAGAGCTTGCGCAGGTAGCGCAGCATCGCGGTCTCGGAGCGGTGCTGGTGGAAGACCGGGTGGGTCAGGTACTCGTCCGAGCGCAGCAGCCCCTCGGGCAGCGCGTCGGCCGTGGCGGCGTCGAGCGCCTCCAGGTCGGCGGTGACCCCGAAGGCCGCCCACACCGCGTCCACGTCGGCGCGCAGGGTGGTCTCGTCACAGGAGGCGGAGACCAGGTCGGCGTCCACCTGGTACAGGTTGACCCCGCCCTCGCGGGCCGCGGCCACGACCTCGGCGGCACGGCCCGGGACCCGCGCGGTGACGGTGTCGAAGTAGGCGCCGTGCACGACCTCGACCCCGCCGGCCGTCAGACCGGCCGCGAGCAGAGCCGCGTACCGGTGCGTCCGGCGGGCGATCGTCCGCAGCCCGTCCGGGCCGTGGTAGACGGCGTACATGCCGGCCATGACGGCGAGGAGCACCTGCGCGGTGCAGATGTTGCTGGTGGCCTTCTCGCGGCGGATGTGCTGCTCACGGGTCTGCAGCGCCAGGCGGTACGCCTTGTTGCCGTCCGCGTCCACGGAGACGCCGACGAGGCGGCCGGGCAGCGAGCGGGCGTGCTTGGCCTGGACGGCCATGTAGCCGGCGTGCGGTCCGCCGAAGCCCATCGGGACGCCGAAGCGCTGGGTGGTGCCGACGGCGATGTCGGCGCCCAGCTCGCCCGGCGAGGTCAGCAGCGTCAGGGCGAGCAGGTCGGCGGAGACGGCGACGATCGCGCCGAGCGCGTGCGCCTGCTCGATGACCGGCTTGATCTCCCGCACGGCGCCGGAGGCACCCGGGTACTGGAGGAGCACGCCGTAGACGCCGCGCTCGGCGATCTCGGCCGGAATCCCCTCGCTCAGATCGGCGACGACGACCTCGATACCGATCGGCTCGGCACGGGTCTGGATCACCGCGATGGTCTGCGGCAGCGCGTCGGCGTCGACGAGGAAGACGTTGCCCTTGGCCTTGCCCACGCGGCGGGCCAGGGTCATGGCCTCGGCGGCAGCCGTGCCCTCGTCGAGCAGGGAGGCACCGGAGGTCGGCAGGCCCGTCAGCTCGGCGACGACGGTCTGGAAGTTCAGCAGGGCTTCGAGGCGGCCCTGGGAGATCTCCGGCTGGTACGGCGTGTACGCCGTGTACCAGGCCGGGTTCTCCATGACGTTGCGCAGGATCACGGGCGGCGTGAAGGTGCCGTAGTACCCCAGCCCGATCATCGACGAAAGGACCTGGTTGCGGTCGGCGAGCTCACGCAGCTCGGCGAGCACCTCGGCCTCGGTCCGCGCCTCGGGCAGGTTCAGCGCGGCAGTGGTCTTGATCACATCCGGCACCGCGGCTGCGGTGAGCTCGTCCAGCGAGCCGTAGCCCACATGGGCGAGCATCTTCGCCTGCGCCTCGGCGTCCGGGCCGATGTGGCGCTGCTCGAAGGGGATGCCTCGCTCCAGCTGGGAGAGCGGAATGCGGTTGGCGGTCATGTACGGAGGCCTCCTGGTCGTACGACCTGCGAGGGGCACCACGGCGCGGGCACCCGGACGGCCTCCCCCTCTGTCATCACAACCTGAGAGCTTCACCGGGCCGCGCGGGGGTCGCCCACGAGATCCGGCTTTCACCGTCGGTGAGGAGAGGGACCGGCACTGCGCGCCCGGTACCCGCCCCTGCTTTCCAGAGTGGCCTCACCACGTGCGGTACGTATGCCTGAGAGATTCCGGGGAGGATTTGCTCCTTCGGCGCCTCCGTCTCACTCACTCGGAGGACTCTCCCGCACAGGGTCAACAGCCGTCACCCAGCCTACCAGCGAGGATCTGCGGACCTCCCTCGAGTGGCCCCCTGTCCGGAAATGCACTTTTGTAGTCATTACGGAGGAGTTGCGCCCAATGGAGGGACCGGACCGTGCAGACCGACATCGATCCCCGCAGCCTGATCGGCCGCAAGGCGTTCGACCGCAATGGCACCAAGATCGGCACCGTCGACGAGGTCTACCTCGACGATGCCACGGGCGTCCCGGAATGGGCCGCCGTACGCACCGGACTCTTCAGCCGGGACGCCTTCGTCCCGCTGGAGCCCAGCGAGATGGTGGGCGACACCCTGCGCGTGCCCTTCGAACGCTCCCTCATCAAGGACGCCCCCGACTTCGGCGTCGGCCGCCACCTCTCCCCCGAACAGGAGCTGCAGCTCTACCACCACTACGGCCTGGACCTGGCCCTCCCCACGGACTTCCAGCACGACTTCGGCCACAAGACCCCCGACACCCCCTGACCCCACCAACGAGGACCAGACCCCCTGAGCCGGACCACCGGGCCGCACCCCGGGGGCTAGTGATCTGGTTTGGAGATCCTGTCGCAGTAGCGGCAGATTCGGTCGAGGATCTGGTCGGCGGTCTTGGTCCACTTGAAGGGCCTGGCCTCGTCGTTCCAGACCTCGATCCAGCCCTCGAGTGCGGTCTTGAGGTCGTCGAGTGAGCAGAACACGCCGCGTTCGAGGCAGCGTCGTTCCAGTTCGGCGAACCACCGCTCGACCTGGTTGATCCACGACGAATACGTCGGCGTGAAGTGCAGCTGGAACCGGGGATGCGCCAGCAGCCACTGGTGCACCACCGGTGCCTTGTGGGCGGAAAGGTTGTCGCAGATGACGTGGACCGCCAGGCACGGATCGGTCTGGCGGTCGATCTCGTCGAGGAAATCACGGAAGTCCACGGCCCGGTGCCGCGCGGACAGTTTCGTGATCACCTTGCCGGTGGCGGTGTTCAGGGCGGCGAACAGGTCGACGGTGCCGTGGCGGACGTAGTCGAAGGTCCGCCGTTCGGGGACTCCGGGTAGCATCGGCAGCACCGGCGCGGTCCGCTCCAGGGCCTGGATCTGGGGTTTCTCGTCCACCGCGAACACCGCCGCGTTGGCCGGCGGGGCGAGGTAGAGGCCGACGACATCACGGATCTTGTCGATCAGCAGAGGGTCCGGGGAGATCTTGAAGGTCTCGGTCCGCCACGGCTGCAAGCCGAAGGCGTGCCAGATCCGCAGCACACTCGCGGGCGAGATCCCCACGACCTTGGCGAGCTCCCGCTTCGACCAGTGCGTCCCGCCCGCGGGTGTCTGCTCGAGGGTGCGGACCACCACCTCTTCCACCTGGGCGTCGGTGATGGTCCGCGGCACCCCGGGCCGCGGCTCGTCGGACAGGCCGTCCAGTCGGTCCCGCAGGAACCGCGTCCGCCATCTGGCCACCGTTTTGCGCTCCGTGTTCAGCCGTGCGGCCACCACGGTGTTGTTCCACCCTCGCGCGCACGCCAGCACGATCTGCGCACGCTGGGCCAGGCCCTGCGCCGTCGAACGCCGCCTGGCCCAGCTCTCCAACGTCAGCCGCTCGTCCTCCGACAGCACCACGGGTGGCAGCCTGGTATCGCCCATGCCGTCAGGACACCGGACCAAAACCGGCCCTGTCAGGCAAAACCCAGGATCTGAAACAGAACACGACTCATGGGGCGAGCCCACAACTCAAAACCAGATCACTAGTAGACCCAGGCCACCGATCAGGAGCAGAACCCTCCGCTGGGCCGCACCACCCGGCCGGCCCCGGCCCACCGTGCAACGCGGCCGAGCCCACCCGGCAGAGGCAGAAACCTGAGCCGGGCCACTCAAGGGCAGCCGCACCGCCCAGCAGGGCCGGGATTACCGAGCCGGGTGCGTCCCGGGAGTCGTCCGCCGGGCGGTAGCGCGCAGCCTGCTGCTGGGTGCCGGCCGTACCCAGGTTCCAGCCGTATCGGGGTGCCGGCCGTGGGTACGCCCGCTCCCGCTGCTTGTGCCGACTGCTGGTGCTGGTGCTCTGGGGCGGGGATGTCAGGTGCTGATGCCCGCTGGGCGATGGACACCCGCACACCTGCCGGGTTCCCTAAGGAGCCGTCGAGCCCCCGACCCCCACGGCCTGGTCCCCGACCAGCGGCATCGGGTCGGACGGCTCCAGCTCGGGATCGTCCACCAGAAACGTCCGCACCCGGCCCGGCTCGGATCCGGGCTGCTCGAACCGTACGGTCACCCGCCCGACCCCACTGCCCTGCACCCACCCCGGCCCGTACACCACATGCCGCACATCACTCCCGGCCGGCCACGACCGCTCACCCACACCTTCGACACCCCCAGAACGCCCCGGCCCACCCGCCTGCCCCGACTCCTGCCCCTGGGCACGGCCCTCGCGGGCTGCCAGCGCTTCCCCGGCATCCAGGCCCGCGGCCTCAACCCGACCTTCCCCGGCACCCAGCCCTTGGCCCGCGGCCTCAACCTGCCCGTCCCCAGGGGCCTCACCCCGGCCCTGCCGTGCTCCCCGACCCTGCCCGGTGCCCTCGTCCCGGCCCGGCCCGGGCCCCTGTCCAGCGCCCTCACCCCGAGCGTGGCTCTCCTGACCCCCGTCAGCGTCGACCGCGCCCCCACCGGACGGTGCAACCCCGTCGGTACGATCCGCGCCCTCTCCCGCAGCCGGCCCCGCATCCCCATCCGCCCCCGCCCGCGCGGCCATCGCGTCGGCGAAGGCGAAGAGGTCCTCCTGCGTGTAGTCCGCCAGCCCCGTGACCCCCACCCCCAGCAGCCGCACCCCGCCCGTGGTGTCCACAGCCTCCAGCAGCCGCGCCGCCGCCTCCCGCACCACCGCGGGGTCGTCCGTGGGCCCCCGCAGGGTCTCCGAGCGGGTCAGCGTGGAGAAGTCGTACCGCCGAACCTTGAGCACGATCGTCCGCCCCGAGTGCCCCGACCCCCGCAGCCGCTCCACGCACCGGTCCGCGAGCCGCTGCACCTCGGTGCGGATCCGCACCCGGTCGTGCAGGTCGACGTCGAAGGTGTCCTCCACGGACACGGACTTCGCATCGCGTTCCGCGACCACCGGCCGCTCGTCCACGCCCAGCGCCATCCGATACAGCCCGACCCCGTGCGAGCGGCCCACCATCCGGACCAGCTCGTCCTCACCGGCCTCCGCCAGCTCCCCCACCGTCGTGATCCCGGCCCGCCGCAGGTGCTCCCCCGTGGCCGGTCCCACCCCGGGCAGGGTCCGTACCGACATCGGGGCGAGGTGCGCCCGCTCCGTGCCCACCTCGATCAGCAGCAGCCCGGCCGGCTTGGCCTCCTCGGAGGCGACCTTGGCCAGCATCTTGGACCCCGCGAGCCCCACCGACCCGCTCAGCCCCGTCACGGCGGTGATGTCGGCCCTCAGGCGCTCGCCGACGGCCCGCGCGGCCTCCGCGTCGAAGGCGACGCCCCCCGCCTCCAGGTCCACGAAGGCCTCGTCCAGGCTCAGTGGCTCCACGAGGGGGGACAGTTCCCGGAGCATCCCCATGACCGTGTCGCTGACCTCGCGGTACAGGCTGAAGCGCGGAATCAGGCACGCGCCGTTAGGGCAGAGCCGCCGCGCCTGGGCCATCGGCATGGCCGAGTGCACCCCGAAGCGCCTGGCCTCGTAGGAAGCGGTGGCGACGACCCCGCGCGGCCCGAGCCCGCCGACGATGACGGCCTTGCCGCGCAGGCTCGGCTTCGACGCCTGCTCCACGGAGGCGTAGAAGGCGTCCATGTCCAGGTGCAGGATGGTCGGCGCGGATCTCACAGCTCCGATGCTGCCCTACACCACTGACAATCGGCCCACAGCCGGGGCCGCACGGCCGCCCCGAGCCCGACCGGCCCGGAAAGCCGGCCCGAAGAACCGGCCGGCAGGCCGACCCGCCAAGGGACCGGCCGGCCGAACAACCGCCCAGCCGACCGACCGGCGCGGAAGCCCCTCAGACTGCTCAGACGGCCCGGTTCCTCCGGGCGGCCAGCTCATCGGCCGGGTTGTGCCCGACCACCGTCTCGCCCGTGTCCACGCGCTCCCCGTGCAGCTGCGACAGGGCGTTCTCGACATCGCGCCAGACCACGCCCACGGCGATCCCGAAGACCCCCTGGCCGCCCTGGAGCAGGCTGACGACCTGATCGGGCGAGGTGCACTCGTACACGGTGGCGCCGTCGCTCATCAGCGTCATCCGCTCCAGGTCCGAGAAACCCCGGTCGCGCAGGTGCTGCACGGCGGTGCGGATGTTCTGCAGCGCCACCCCGGTGTCCAGGAAGCGCTTCACGATCTTGAGGACGACCACGTCCCGGAAGCTGTAGAGGCGCTGCGTCCCCGACCCGTAGGCGGGGCGCACCGTGGGCTCCACCAGCCCCGTGCGCGCCCAGTAGTCCAGCTGCCGGTACGTGATGCCGGCCGCGGCACACGCCGTCGGCCCTCGGTATCCGACCTGCTCGGGTGCGGACTCGCCACCCACCGAACCGACTGACCCCACCGGCCCCACCGAACCGACCGGCGCGGGCTCCGGCTGACGGCGCGCGGAGTTCACCGCACCACCGTGCAGCGGGTACGGCCCACCGTCACTCCGTGCGGGGATGCCCCCGGTCATACCGTCGCCCGTGACTCTCACGCCGACCCTCCGTCCTTGACCTGCCATCTCGAAGGTAGGCAGTCACCAGGGGTGCGTCAACGATCGCCACACTCGGCACGCCGAGTGATAATCACCCTGAGAGTGGTTTCCCGTACCCCATTGCGGGGAAAGGCTACTCGAATGGGCTGAAATATCCGGGAGGACGGCGCGACCCGCGCCTCACTGCGGGCCGGTGCCGAAGTCCTCTGGCGAGATCTGGTCGAGGAACTCGCGGAACTTCTCCACCTCGTCCTCCTGCTCGTCCGGGATCGCGATTCCGGCGTCGTCGAGCACGCCGTCGCTGCCGAAGATCGGCGTCCCGGTCCGCAGGGCGAGCGCTATGGCATCGGATGGCCGCGCGCTCACCTCGACTCCACTGGCGAAGACGAGCTCCGCGTAGAAAACGCCCTCCCGCAGATCCGTGATCCGGACCTCGGTGAGCTCCTCGCCGATCGCCTCCAGCACGTCCTTGAAAAGGTCGTGCGTCAGCGGCCGGGCAGGGGCCATGCCCTGCTGCGCGAAGGCAATGGCGGTCGCCTCCCCTGGTCCGATCCAGATGGGGAGGTACCGGTCGCCTCCCACTTCACGCAGGAGCACGATCGGTTGGTTCGAGGGCATTTCCACCCGGACACCCACAACGTCGAGCTCGTTCACACAGCAACCCTAGGACCTGCCCGGCAGGTTTGGGTAGTCGGGCTCCCCCAAGCCTGCCCCGAAGCCCCTCCGAAGTCGGCCGAAGTCGGCCCGAAAACCCCTCTGGATCAGTGCAGCCGCACCCCGAGAGCAGTTTGTACGAGTGCCTCGTGCAGCCGTACGGAGAGCCCCGCGAGCTCCTTCATGGTGGCCTCGGCATGGGCCCTGGTCTGCGGATTGCGGTGCCGGCGCAGCGGCGAGACCACCTGCTCCACCAGACCGGCCTCCCGGTCGGCGGCGGCCTTCATCGCCCGCAGGTGACGCGGCTCCAGACCGAATCGGCCGAGATCGGCCACCAGACGGGCCACGGTGACGGCCTCGGCGTCGAAACCGCCGCCGGGCGCCTCAGCGATGAGCCCGTACGACTCCCACTCCACGAGCTGGACCTCGTCCACCTCCGCCGCGGCGATCAGCTCGGCCCGGCCCACCCGGGCCACGGTGGGCCGCTCCCGGCCCACCTCGCCGTAGAGGGCGACGGGGCTCGTGGGGTCGACGGACTCCCCGTGCGCCGTGGGCGCCGGGATACGGATCTGCTCACCCCGCGCGAGCGCGTCGAGCTGCTCGCGGATGACCTTCAACGGGAGGTAGTGGTCGCGCTGGAGCCTCAGGACGTGGGCGAGGCGCTCCACGTCGTCGGTGCTGAACTTGCGATATCCGGAAGGTGTGCGCCGGGGCTCGACGAGCCCCTCCGCTTCCAGGAAACGGATCTTCGAGATCGTGACTTCGGGGAACTCGTCACGCAGCATCGTGAGCACCGTTCCGATGCTCACCAGCCGCACGCCCGAGGAGGCGGTGCCGGCGGTGCCGCTCTTGGCGGCACCGCCTGCCGGGATACGCAGCATGGGACCTTCCCTTGAAGGGTCAGTGCCCCCGCAGGCTCGCGTAGAAGACCAGCCGGTACTTGCCGATCTGCACCTCGTCGCCGTTGTGCAGGGCGACGGAGTCGATCGGTTCACGGTTCACGTACGTGCCGTTGAGGCTGCCGACGTCGGAGACGGTGAAACCGTCGTGGCTCCTGCGGAACTCGACATGGCGCCGGGAGACGGTGACGTCGTCCAGGAAGATGTCGCTCTGCGGGTGCCGGCCGGCCGTCGTCAGCTCGCCGTCCAAGAGGAACCGGCTGCCGGAGTTCGGGCCGCGCCGCACGATCAGCAGGGCGGAACCCGGGGGCAGCGCTTCCACCGCGGCCTGGGCCTCGGGGGACAGCGAGGACGACACGTGCGTCTGTCCCGACACCTCGGCCTCGTAGGCCTCCAGGCCCGAGATCGAGATGGTGGACGTGGTCTCCGAGGCACGCTCCGGCGTCAGACCCGCCCGCAGCGGCGCCCCGCAGTTGGAGCAGAACCGGCTCGCCGCATCGCTGCGGTGCCCGCACCTGCTGCAAATCTGCTCGGCCGACATGGACGGCTCCTCGCGCCGCGGCTGCCCCGCGGAGGCATTGGTGGCATACGGGTCGGGGGCAAACCCTCCACCCGTACTTGAGGTTGATGGTTCACCGAAACCTATGCGTCCGGTACCGGCAGGGTCAACAGTCGACGCGCCGTGCGCGCCCGAAATGTCACCCGCCCCGGCGACCTCGTCGCGGAAGAGCGGCCGGTCGCCCTGCCCTTCCACGTCTCCATGCCCCGCGCGGTGCCTGGCCGCACCGCTTTCCTCGCGGTTCTTCTTGCCGAACAACTTCTCAAACAACTTCACGGGCGATTCCCCTTGACCGAAACAGACCCGCCCGTGGGGCAGGACGAACTCCGAATGCAACACCTGCCGACCCGGACATACTTACAACGTCCGTAACCATCAGACAGTTTCCACCACGCACCGCGACTTCGGTGCGTCGACCCCCCGCAGGCATTCGCCCGCGTGAGCCCGTCTCCCGCGCCTCCCGCATCACGACGATGACGACCGAGCGTAGTCAGGCTGCTTCGCAGCCCGCAAGGCATCCACAACGATCTTCGCCGGACGTGTGACGCTGACGACGGCCTGCTCCTTCTCCAGCGACTGGACGACGCCACCGGGAATGTTGAGCGCCGGCTCCAGGTCCTGCGGCTTGCCGATCACCTTGAACTCGTAGGGCTGTGTGATCTTCTTACCGTCGATCGCGACACCGTTCTCCTCGTCCGAGAAGTACGAGTCCGCCACGATCCGCACCCCGTTGATCTGGATCGCCTCGGCCCCGGCCGCCCGCAGCTCCTGGAGGGTGTCCAGCAGCTTGTCCGACTGCACCTGACCCTTGGGGTCCGTGATCTTCAGCACGATCCCCGGCCCTTGCGCGGCCACCGTACCGGCCAGGATCCCGAGTTGGCGCTCCTTCTCCACGGTCTGCTTCCGGGCCTCCTCGGCCTGGTTGGAGCTGCTCTCCAGCTCCCGGCGCTGGTCGTCGAGCTTCTGCTTCTCGTCCTCCAGCCGCTTGGTCCGCCCGTCGAGCTCGTCGAGGATCCGTACGAGGTCCTCCTGACGGGCGCCGCGCAGCGCGCTGGAGTCGCTGTTCGACCGCACCTGGATGGCCAGGCCGAGCCCCAGGACGAACAGCAGCACCGCGACGATCAGTTGGGCACGGCTCACCCGCGGCGGCCACAACCCGGCCGCCAGGCGCTGCCGCCCGGTCTGCTCGGGGGCTGTCTGCTCGGGGCCGGTCTGCTCGGGCCCGCCCTGCGCGTACCCGCCGGGCACGTACCCGGTCGGCGCGGCGCCGTTCTCGTCCTTGACCCGCTCCCCGGCATCCGGCCCGGGCTCGTGACCCACGGGCCCGGCCGACGGCTCCAGCGGAGGCTGCGCCTTCGGCCGCTGTGCCGCGGCCCCGGGCTCTTCGGGCGGAGTGTCGTTCGTACTCATCGGCCTCACGCCCGGAACACGTGCCGGCGGATGGCCGCGGCGTTGGAGAAGATGCGGATGCCGAGGACGACGACCACACCCGTGGACAGCTGCGAGCCGACCCCCAGCTTGTCGCCGAGGAAGACGATCAGCGCCGCCACGACCACGTTCGACAGGAACGACACCACGAAGACCTTGTCCACGAAGATGCCGTCCAGCATCGCGCGCAGGCCTCCGAACACCGCGTCCAGCGCCGCGACCACGGCGATCGGCAGATAAGGCTCCACCACGGCCGGCACTTCGGGCCGGACGAGAAGTCCGACCACCACTCCGACCACGAGGCCCAGTACCGCGATCACGATGCACCCTTCTGCTGCTCTGCTGCTGTAGCCGTACGTACGGTCAGGCTCGACGCGGCCGGAAGGCGCATCTCGGCCTCGGACGACAAGGAGTAGCGGATGCCGTAGTTCTCCTGCAGCACGTGCAGGTACTGGCCGTCCGCGGAGTCCTGGAACGCGGTCCCGAGGCGCTTCCTGTCGCCGATCGCCAGTACTTCGTACGGCGGCACCAGCGGCCTGTTGTCGACCAGTATCGCGTCACCCGCGGCCCGGATCGCCGACAGCGACGTCAGCCGCTGCCCGTTGATCGAGATCGCTTCCGCCCCCGACTGCCACAGCCCGTTGACGATCTTCTGCATGTCGCGGTCGCGGAGCCGCCCGGTGTCCGAGAACCCGGCGCTCTCGCGCGGCGCCGAGCCGTCTCCGGTCGACGAGCCCTTCGCGTCGTCCACCGTCAGCTTGATACCGGGCCCGTGCACCTCGGTGGCCCCGGACAGCAGCGCCACCAGCTGACCCTGCTCGCCGCCGTACTGCTTGAGCGCCTCGCGCTGCCGGGTGGCGACGGTGTCCCGCAGCCGCTCGATGTCCCGCTCCAGACCGTCGGCGTGCGCGTCGGCCCGCTCGACCCGGTCGATGAGCTCGTGACGCTCCTTGGCCAGCACCGGCGCGGTCGCCCGCGCCTGCGCGGCGCCCAGGGTGACGACACTGGCGGCGAGCACGAGCCCGGCGGCGAGACCCAGTTTGGCCTTGAGGGTCCGCGGCAGGCCGGACGTGCCCTCGGCCTCGCGGCGGGCCGAAGCCTCCGCGTAGCCCTCGTCGAGGGAGTGGTCCATCACGTGCGTCAGCAGCGACATGGAGGCGTCCAGCCGCGCGGGAGGTGCCGAACTGCGGTTGTGGGGCGGCTGCGACATGCCGCACATCGTCGCATGTCGGCGCCGCTCCCACCGAATGCGGACGTCCGGTGGACCGGCCGGGGTCCACGCCCCGCCCGGTCCACCGGACCTTCGGCCCTGCGCCGTTCCGTTCCGGCCTACGTCCTGCCGTACGGGCCGTTCAGTGCCCGGCGCCGTCCACCACCGCTGCCCAGCCGTCCAGCAGGGCCTGTGCGGACGCGTCGTCGGGGCCTTCGGCCCACAGGTGGGTGACCGCCTCCGCCGGATCCGGCAGCACCAGCGCCCAGCGCCCGTCGGCCTCCACGACCCGCACCCCGTCGGTGGTGTCCACCTGCCGGTCCCCGGCCGCCTCCACGACCCGCCGCATGACGAGTCCCTTCACCGCCCACGGGGTCGGCACGTCCCGCTTGAGCACGTGCGCCCGCGGGATCCGGGCATCGATCTGGCTCAGCGTGAGCTGCGTCCGCGCCACCAGCCCGATCAACTGCACGAAGGCGGCCGATCCGTCGAAGACGCTGCTGAACTCGGGGACGATGAATCCGCCCCGCCCGTCACCGCCGAAGATGGTGTTCTCCGCCCGGCCCACCCGGGTCAGGTCGTCGGGCGAGGTCGTCGTCCACTCCACCTGGGTCCCGTGGTACGCCGCCACCTGCTCGGCGATCCGGGTCGTGGTCACCGGCAGCGCCACCTTGCCGCTGCGCTTCTCGGCAGCCACCAGATCGAGCAGCACCAGCAGCGCCCGGTCGTCCTCGATGATCCGGCCGCGCTCGTCCACGAGGGAGATCCGCTCGCCCACCGGGTCGAAGCGCACTCCGAAGGCGGCCCGCGAGGACGCCACGATCTCCCCGAGCCGCACCAGACCCGCCCGGCGGGATTCGGCGCTCTCGGTGGGCCGGGACTCGTCGAGTCCCGGGTTCACGGTGAGGGCGTCCACCCCGAGCCGGCCCAGCAAGCTGGGCAGGACCAGGCCGGCGCTGCCGTTGGAAGCGTCCACGACCACCTTGAGCCCGGAGTCCGCGACCCCGGTGGTGTCCACGCGCCGCAGCAGAGAGCCGGTGTAGGCGTCGAAGACGCTTCCCGGGAACTGCAGGTCGCCGATCTCGCCGGGGAACGCCCGCCGGTACTCCTGGCGCGCGTAGACCCGGTCGAGCTTGCGCTGCTGCTGGAGGGAGAGATCCGCCCCGCGCTCGTCGAGGAACATGATGTCGACGGAGTCCGGCACGCCCGGCGAGGTCCGCAGCACGATCCCGCCGGCGCTGCCGCGCGCGGTCTGCTGCCGCGCCACGGGCAGCGGTACGTTCTCCAGGTCCCGGACGTTGATGGCACTGGCCTGGAGCGCCGAGATCACGGCCCGCTTGAGCGCTCGCGCGCCGCGGGAGTGGTCGCGGGCCGTGGTGACCGTCGCCCCCTTCTTCAGGGTCGTCGCGTAGGCACCGGCCAGCCGGACCACCAGCTCCGGGGTGATCTCCACGTTCAGGATCCCGGTGACCCCGCGGGCACCGAACAGATGTGCCTGCCCCCGGGACTCCCAGATGACCGAGGTGTTGACGAAGGCGCCCGCCTCGATCGTCTTGAAGGGGTAGACCCGCACGTTCCCCTGGATGATCGATTCCTCGCCGACGAGGCACTCGTCGCCGATGACGGCCCCGTCCTCGATCCGGGCGGCCCGCATGATGTCGGTGTTCTTGCCGATGACACAGCCGCGGAGATTGCTGTGCGGCCCGATGTACACGTTGTCGTGCACGACGGCCTTGTGCAGGAACGCACCGCTCTTCACGACGACGTTCGACCCGATGACGGTGTGCTCGCGGATCTCCACCCCGGCCTCGACCTTGGCGTAGTCCCCGATGTACAACGGTCCGCGCAGGACCGCGTCCGGGCTCACCTCGGCCCCTTCGGCGATCCACACGCCGGGGGAGATCTCGAAGCCGTCCATGTCGACCTGGACCTTGCCCTCGAGGACGTCGGCCTGGGCCTTGACGTAGCTCTCGTGGGTGCCGACGTCCTCCCAGTAGCCCTCGGCGACGTAGCCGTAGATGGGCCGGCCTTCCTTCATCAGCTGGGGGAAGACGTCACCGGACCAGTCGACCGAGACGTCCGCGTCCACGTAGTCGAAGATCTCCGGCTCCATGACGTAGATGCCGGTGTTGATGGTGTCCGAGAACACCTGGCCCCAGGTCGGCTTCTCGAGGAAGCGCTCGACCTTGCCTTCCTCGTCCACGATGGTGATGCCGAATTCCAGCGGATTCGGTACCCGGGTGAGGCACACCGTGACGAGTCCGCCCTTCTCCTTGTGGAAACGGATCAGGTCGGTCAGGTCGAAGTCGGTGAGCGCGTCGCCGGAGATGACGAGGAACGTGTCGTCCTTCAGAGCCTCCTCGGCGTTCTTCACGCTGCCGGCGGTGCCGAGTGGCTTCTCCTCGTTGGCATAGGTGAGCTCCATTCCGAGCTCCTCGCCGTCACCGAAGTAGTTCCTGACGAGCGACGCCAGGAACTGCACGGTGACCACGGTTTCGTTGAGCCCATGCCGCTTGAGCAGCCTGAGCACGTGCTCCATGATCGGCCGGTTCGCCACCGGCAGGAGCGGCTTGGGCATGCTTGAGGTCATGGGGCGAAGCCGAGTGCCTTCGCCACCAGCCATCACGACGGCCTTCATGTCGGAAGAGTCCTCCTTGAGAGACGGCGTATCGCCGACCTCACCCGTCTCGGACGGTGACTGGACCACTCCCCCGCGTCAGTCAGGCGCCGAGCGAGCTCAATCGGCCGTGGCGTCCGCCTTCACCAGCCGGCGGACTTGTACCACGTAAAGGACTCCTGCCCACCAATAGAGGGTTGTACCCCATCCGGCGAACGCCCATCCGAAAACTGACCCCATCCAGGCCAACCAACCCGACCAGGTGCTCACCAGGAGGAAGGGGAACGCGTACATCAGGTTGAAGGTCGCGGCCTTGCCGAGGAAGTTGACCTGGGGCGGCGGATAGCCGTGCCGGCGCAGGATCCAGACCATGACCAGCAGCATCAGCTCGCGCGCGAGCAGTGCTCCGGTGAGCCAGAGCGGCAGGATCTCGCGGTACGTGAGACCGAACAGGGTGGACAGGATGTAGAGCCGGTCCGCGGCGGGATCCAGCAGCCGGCCGAGGCTGCTGATCTGGTTCCAGCGCCGTGCCAGCTTCCCGTCCAGGTAGTCACTGATCCCGCTGAGCATGAGGACGGCAAGAGCCCAGCCGTCGTGCTCGGCCAGGATCAGCCACAGGAACAGGGGTACGCCTGCGAGGCGCGCCATGCTCAGGATGTTCGGAATGGTGAAAATTCGGTCAGTCTGAACCCGAGTCTCCTGGACCTCCACCCGGGGGCCTCCACTGTGACTGTAGAAATGTCGAACGATGCACCCTGACCCTACAGGAGCCGGTGCACCGGTCCGTAAACGCAGAAAAGCCCCGTACCGGTTTCCCGGTACGGGGCTTTCTACAATGATTGTTCGGCGGCGTCCTACTCTCCCACAGGGTCCCCCCTGCAGTACCATCGGCGCTGAAAGGCTTAGCTTCCGGGTTCGGAATGTAAACCGGGCGTTTCCCTAACGCTATGACCACCGAAACACTATGAAGTTAACCAACCGGATATGAACACAGTTCGTTACTTCAGAACTAACACAGTGGACGCGAGCAACTGAGGACAAGCCCTCGGCCTATTAGTACCAGTCAGCTCCACCCGTTACCGGGCTTCCACATCTGGCCTATCAACCCAGTCGTCTACTGGGAGCCTTACCCTCTCAAGGAGGTGGGAATACTCATCTTGAAGCAGGCTTCCCGCTTAGATGCTTTCAGCGGTTATCCCTCCCGAACGTAGCCAACCAGCCATGCCCTTGGCAGGACAACTGGCACACCAGAGGTTCGTCCGTCCCGGTCCTCTCGTACTAGGGACAGCCCTTCTCAATATTCCTACGCGCACAGCGGATAGGGACCGAACTGTCTCACGACGTTCTAAACCCAGCTCGCGTACCGCTTTAATGGGCGAACAGCCCAACCCTTGGGACCGACTCCAGCCCCAGGATGCGACGAGCCGACATCGAGGTGCCAAACCATCCCGTCGATATGGACTCTTGGGGAAGATCAGCCTGTTATCCCCGGGGTACCTTTTATCCGTTGAGCGACGGCGCTTCCACAAGCCACCGCCGGATCACTAGTCCCGACTTTCGTCCCTGCTCGACCCGTCGGTCTCACAGTCAAGCTCCCTTGTGCACTTACACTCAACACCTGATTGCCAACCAGGCTGAGGGAACCTTTGGGCGCCTCCGTTACTTTTTGGGAGGCAACCGCCCCAGTTAAACTACCCATCAGACACTGTCCCTGATCCGGATCACGGACCGAGGTTAGACATCCAGCACGACCAGAGTGGTATTTCAACGACGACTCCACAACCACTGGCGTGGCTGCTTCAAAGTCTCCCACCTATCCTACACAAGCCGAACCGAACACCAATATCAAACTATAGTAAAGGTCCCGGGGTCTTTCCGTCCTGCTGCGCGAAACGAGCATCTTTACTCGTAGTGCAATTTCACCGGGCCTATGGTTGAGACAGTCGAGAAGTCGTTACGCCATTCGTGCAGGTCGGAACTTACCCGACAAGGAATTTCGCTACCTTAGGATGGTTATAGTTACCACCGCCGTTTACTGGCGCTTAAGTTCTCAGCTTCGCCACACCGAAATGTGACTAACCGGTCCCCTTAACGTTCCAGCACCGGGCAGGCGTCAGTCCGTATACATCGCCTTACGGCTTCGCACGGACCTGTGTTTTTAGTAAACAGTCGCTTCTCGCTGGTCTCTGCGGCCACCCCCAGCTCACGGAGTAAATCCGATCACCAGCGATGGCCCCCCTTCTCCCGAAGTTACGGGGGCATTTTGCCGAGTTCCTTAACCATAGTTCACCCGAACGCCTCGGTATTCTCTACCTGACCACCTGAGTCGGTTTAGGGTACGGGCCGCCATGAAACTCGCTAGAGGCTTTTCTCGACAGCATAGGATCATCCACTTCACCACAATCGGCTCGGCATCAGGTCTCAGCCTTATATGAGGGACGGATTTGCCTACCCCTCGGCCTACACCCTTACCCCGGGACTACCACCGCCCGGGCTGGACTACCTTCCTGCGTCACCCCATCGCTTACCTACTACAAGTCTGGTTCGCCGGCTCCACCACTTTCCTTTCCCCGAAGGGTCCGGAACGGCTTCACGGGCTTAGCATCGCCTGATTCGATATTGGGCGTTTCAAAGCGGGTACCGGAATATCAACCGGTTGTCCATCGACTACGCCTGTCGGCCTCGCCTTAGGTCCCGACTTACCCTGGGCAGATCAGCTTGACCCAGGAACCCTTAGTCAATCGGCGCACACGTTTCTCACGTGTGTATCGCTACTCATGCCTGCATTCTCACTCGTGAACCGTCCACAACTAGCTTCCGCTGCTGCTTCACCCGGCACACGACGCTCCCCTACCCATCACAGCGGGCGTTGGCCCTATTGCTGCAATGACACGACTTCGGCGGTACGCTTGAGCCCCGCTACATTGTCGGCGCGGAATCACTTGACCAGTGAGCTATTACGCACTCTTTCAAGGGTGGCTGCTTCTAAGCCAACCTCCTGGTTGTCTCTGCGACTCCACATCCTTTCCCACTTAGCGTACGCTTAGGGGCCTTAGTCGATGCTCTGGGCTGTTTCCCTCTCGACCATGGAGCTTATCCCCCACAGTCTCACTGCCACGCTCTCACTTACCGGCATTCGGAGTTTGGCTAAGGTCAGTAACCCGGTAGGGCCCATCGCCTATCCAGTGCTCTACCTCCGGCAAGAAACACGTGACGCTGCACCTAAATGCATTTCGGGGAGAACCAGCTATCACGGAGTTTGATTGGCCTTTCACCCCTAACCACAGGTCATCCCCCAGGTTTTCAACCCTGGTGGGTTCGGTCCTCCACGAAGTCTTACCTCCGCTTCAACCTGCCCATGGCTAGATCACTCCGCTTCGGGTCTAGAGCGTGCAACTCAATCGCCCTATTCGGACTCGCTTTCGCTACGGCTTCCCCACACGGGTTAACCTCGCTACACACCGCTAACTCGCAGGCTCATTCTTCAAAAGGCACGCAGTCACGACCGTTATTCCGAAGAATAACGGCGACGCTCCCACGGCTTGTAGGCACACGGTTTCAGGTACTATTTCACTCCGCTCCCGCGGTACTTTTCACCATTCCCTCACGGTACTATCCGCTATCGGTCACCAGGGAATATTTAGGCTTAGCGGGTGGTCCCGCCAGATTCACACGGGATTTCTCGGGCCCCGTGCTACTTGGGAGATTCTTAAGCAAGCCGCTGATGTTTCGTCTACGGGGGTCTTACCCTCTACGCCGGACCTTTCGCATGTCCTTCGACTACATCAACGGTTTCTGACTCGCCGACCGGCCGGCAGACCGATCAAAAGAATTCCCACAACCCCGCATGCGCAACCCCTGCCGGGTATCACACGCATACGGTTTGGCCTCATCCGGTTTCGCTCGCCACTACTCCCGGAATCACGGTTGTTTTCTCTTCCTGCGGGTACTGAGATGTTTCACTTCCCCGCGTTCCCTCCACATGCCCTATGTGTTCAGGCATGGGTGACAGCCCATGACGACTGCCGGGTTTCCCCATTCGGACACCCCCGGATCAAAGCTCAGTTGGCAGCTCCCCGGGGCCTATCGCGGCCTCTCACGTCCTTCATCGGTTCCTGGTGCCAAGGCATCCACCGTGCGCCCTTAAAAACTTGGCCTACAGATGCTCGCGTCCACTGTGTAGTTCTCAAGCAACGACCAGTCACCCATCACCCTCACCCATAAGGCGAAGTTCACTGGGGCCGGCATCGCGAAGATAAAGCCTTACGGCCGTACCCTCAGATACCCAACAACGTGCCAAGCACGATCCCCCGTCAGTGAGTCACTTTCCACGCCGAAGCAGTACTTGTGATCCATCCAGGAAACCGTGCCAACTAATCAACGTTCCACCCTGAGCTGACCGTGCAGAACGTTTGTCTGCAATCGGTACTGTGCTCCTTAGAAAGGAGGTGATCCAGCCGCACCTTCCGGTACGGCTACCTTGTTACGACTTCGTCCCAATCGCCAGTCCCACCTTCGACAGCTCCCTCCCTTACGGGTTGGGCCACCGGCTTCGGGTGTTACCGACTTTCGTGACGTGACGGGCGGTGTGTACAAGGCCCGGGAACGTATTCACCGCAGCAATGCTGATCTGCGATTACTAGCAACTCCGACTTCATGGGGTCGAGTTGCAGACCCCAATCCGAACTGAGACCGGCTTTTTGAGATTCGCTCCACCTCACGGTATCGCAGCTCATTGTACCGGCCATTGTAGCACGTGTGCAGCCCAAGACATAAGGGGCATGATGACTTGACGTCGTCCCCACCTTCCTCCGAGTTGACCCCGGCGGTCTCCTGTGAGTCCCCATCACCCCGAAGGGCATGCTGGCAACACAGGACAAGGGTTGCGCTCGTTGCGGGACTTAACCCAACATCTCACGACACGAGCTGACGACAGCCATGCACCACCTGTATACCGACCACAAGGGGGGCACTATCTCTAATGCTTTCCGGTATATGTCAAGCCTTGGTAAGGTTCTTCGCGTTGCGTCGAATTAAGCCACATGCTCCGCTGCTTGTGCGGGCCCCCGTCAATTCCTTTGAGTTTTAGCCTTGCGGCCGTACTCCCCAGGCGGGGAACTTAATGCGTTAGCTGCGGCACCGACGACGTGGAATGTCGCCAACACCTAGTTCCCAACGTTTACGGCGTGGACTACCAGGGTATCTAATCCTGTTCGCTCCCCACGCTTTCGCTCCTCAGCGTCAGTAATGGCCCAGAGATCCGCCTTCGCCACCGGTGTTCCTCCTGATATCTGCGCATTTCACCGCTACACCAGGAATTCCGATCTCCCCTACCACACTCTAGCTAGCCCGTATCGAATGCAGACCCGAGGTTAAGCCTCGGGCTTTCACATCCGACGTGACAAGCCGCCTACGAGCTCTTTACGCCCAATAATTCCGGACAACGCTTGCGCCCTACGTATTACCGCGGCTGCTGGCACGTAGTTAGCCGGCGCTTCTTCTGCAGGTACCGTCACTTTCGCTTCTTCCCTGCTGAAAGAGGTTTACAACCCGAAGGCCGTCATCCCTCACGCGGCGTCGCTGCATCAGGCTTTCGCCCATTGTGCAATATTCCCCACTGCTGCCTCCCGTAGGAGTCTGGGCCGTGTCTCAGTCCCAGTGTGGCCGGTCGCCCTCTCAGGCCGGCTACCCGTCGTCGCCTTGGTGGGCCATTACCCCACCAACAAGCTGATAGGCCGCGGGCTCATCCTTCACCGCCGGAGCTTTTAACCCCCGCCCATGCAGGCAGGAGTGTTATCCGGTATTAGACCCCGTTTCCAGGGCTTGTCCCAGAGTGAAGGGCAGATTGCCCACGTGTTACTCACCCGTTCGCCACTAATCCACCCCGAAGGGCTTCATCGTTCGACTTGCATGTGTTAAGCACGCCGCCAGCGTTCGTCCTGAGCCAGGATCAAACTCTCCATGAATGTTTACCCGTAATCGGGTGCACACGCACTTAGAGCGGGACAGTCATGTCGGAATAAGACCGACCGTCCACTGCGTCCTCGCTGTGTAATTGCCTGCAAGTGTCAGGGCCGAAGCCGCGACCTCACAGGTCTTTTTCAAAGGAACCTCATCCACCGAAATGGACGGGGTATCAACTTTTTGGCGTTGATTTTTGGCACGCTGTTGAGTTCTCAAGGAACGGACGCTTCCTTTGTACTCACCCTCTCGGGCTTTCCTCCGGGCTTTCGTTCTGTTCTGTTCTTGCGTTTCAGACTCTATCAGAGTCTGTCTCGCTTGTTTTCCGCCTTCCAGGTCAACCGCTTTCGCGTTTTCCCTTTCCGGCGAGTCCGACTCTATCAGCCCTTTTCCTTCTCCCTGACCACTCTCCGTTTTGCCGAATAGGCATGCGGAAAGAAGGAGAGATCAAGATCAGAACTGGAGAGAGGGGGTGTCCCGTCCATCGGCCGTTCGCGAAATGTTCACGCGGGGCTTCCTGGCGGGAGTCACGACAGTACAGGTCGGGCAGGACCCAAGCAAATCGAATCAGGCGTATGGTCTAGTCCACCGGTCTAGTCCACTAGTCTCCGTGCCGAAGGACCAGTCCAGTTCGGGACCAACATCGGGCGAACCCGAACATCTTGTGACTTATCCTTCTGGAGAGTACGCCGTTCGCGACAGGTAGTGACGGCGACACGACGAAGCCCCACCCCTGGGAGGCCCCCATGACCAGCGTGACGTCCCCACTTGCCGGGACCGCGATCGGACTCGCGGCAGTGCCCGATCCGGTGTTCTCCGGCGCGATGGTGGGACCGGGTACCGCCATTGATCCCGTGCGCGAGCCTTCGGCGGCGGTGTCCCCCGTGGACGGTGTAGTGGTCTCCCTGCACCCGCACGCGTACGTCGTCGTCGACAGTGAAGGCCACGGTGTGCTCACGCACCTGGGCATCGACACCGTTCAGCTCAACGGCGAGGGCTTCGAGCTGCTCGTCAACAAGGGCGACACCGTGACCCGCGGCCAGGAGGTCATTCGCTGGGACCCCGCGGCCGTCGAGGCTGCCGGCAAGTCCCCCATCTGCCCCGTCGTGGCGCTGGAAGCGACTGCCGACTCCCTCACTGACGTTGTCGAGGCCGGAGACATGAAGGCCGGAGACGTTCTCTTCGGCTGGCAGTGACGTATCCGCCTGCTCGGGCGAACTGGACATCCAACGCGGCGGGTGGACCCGCCGCTCAATCGGAGACAGGTGAAATGGAGACAACGCTGCGAGGCGTCGGCGTGAGCCACGGTGTGGCGATCGGCGAGGTTCGGCACATGGGCACGGCGGTTCTCGAACCGCCGGCGAAGCAGATCACCGCGGACGAGGCGGAGCGCGAGCAGGGGCGCGCCCGTCAGGCCGTGGAAGCTGTATCGGCCGACCTGATCGCCCGGGGCCAGCTGGCCGGTGGCGAGGCCCAGCACGTGCTCGAGGCCCAGGCGATGATCGCCACGGACCCCGAGCTCATGGCGGACGTCGACCGGCGCATCGCCGTCGGCAGCACCGCCGAGCGCGGTGTGTACGACGCGTTCGCCGCCTACCGTGACCTGCTCGCCGGTGCGGGTGAGTACATGGCCGGCCGCGTGGCCGACCTGGACGACGTGCGCAACCGCATCGTCGCGCGCCTGCTCGGCGTGCCGATGCCCGGTGTGCCCGACAGCGACGAGCCGTACGTGCTGATCGCGCGGGACCTGGCTCCCGCCGACACCGCTCTGCTCGACCCCACGCTGGTCCTCGGTTTCGTGACCGAGGAAGGCGGCCCGACCAGCCACAGCGCGATCCTCGCGCGGGCGCTGGGCGTGCCGGCCATCGTGGCGCTGCCGGGTGCCGGTGAGATCGCCGAAGGTACGGTCATCGCCGTCGACGGCAGCACCGGCGACCTGTTCGTGGAGCCGAGCGCGGCGAAGCGGGCCGAGCTGGAGGCTGCGGCCGCCGAGCGCAAGGCTGCTCTCTCCGCTTCTTCCGGTCCGGGCGCCACGTCCGACGGTCACAAGGTTCCGCTGCTCGCCAACATCGGCGGTCCGGCGGACGTGCCGGCGGCCGTCGATGCCGGGGCCGAGGGTGTGGGCCTGTTCCGCACCGAGTTCCTCTTCCTGGACGACAGCAAGCACGCGCCGACCGAAGAGAAGCAGATCGAGTCGTACCGCAAGGTCCTCGAAGCCTTCCCCGAGGGTCGTGTCGTCGTACGCGTTCTGGATGCCGGCGCCGACAAGCCGCTGGACTTCCTCACCCCGGCCGACGAGCCGAACCCGGCTCTGGGTGTCCGTGGCCTGCGTTCGCTGCTCGACCACCCGGACGTGCTGCGTACGCAGCTCACCGCGCTGGCCAAGGCCGCCGAGGGGCTGCCGGTCTACCTCGAGGTCATGGCCCCGATGGTGGCCGACCGCATCGACGCCAAGGCGTTCGCGGACGCGTGCCGCGAGGCCGGTCTGAAGGCGAAGTTCGGTGCGATGGTGGAGATCCCCTCCGCCGCGCTGCGGGCGCGCTCGATCCTCCAGGAGGTCGAGTTCCTCTCGCTGGGCACCAATGACCTGGCCCAGTACGCCTTCGCCGCCGACCGTCAGGTCGGTGCGGTATCGCGTCTGCAGGACCCGTGGCAGCCCGCGCTGCTCGACCTGATCGCCATGTCGGCCGAGGCCGCCAAGGCCGAGGGCAAGAGCTGCGGCGTCTGTGGCGAGGCCGCCTCCGACCCGCTGCTGGCCTGTGTGCTGACGGGTCTGGGTGTCACCTCTCTTTCGATGGGTGCCGCTTCGATTCCCTACGTGCGGGCGACGCTGGCCAAGTACACCCTCGCGCAGTGCGAGCGTGCGGCTGCCGCCGCGCGTGCCTCGGACACCGCCGAGGAGGCCCGGGTGGCCGCCCAGGCCGTGCTGTCCGGAGAGTAGGAAGCAGAAGCACCGCGCCGGATGGTGCGGAGCGACGTTCGAGGGGCCTTCGCCGGTGGCGGGGGCCCCTCGGCCGTTGCCGGTGGGCGGGGTGCGCCCGGGTCAGTGGTGCGGGCCCGGTTCATCCACCTCGTAGCCGGGGCAGTATTCGACGCCGGGCTCTGGGCCCACGGGCTCTCCGGTGTCGGCGTCGGTGCAGTAGGCGTTGAAGACCGCCGCCGCCGAGAGGGGTACCAGGCGGCCGCGGTCCAGGCGCCAGCCGTGGACGCGGTCCCGGTCTCCCTCGGTGGTGGTGCGCAGGACCAGTCCCCCGGGCCCGCCGAGGGCCAGGCCCGCGGCGAGGACGGTCACGAAGTCGAGGCCGTCGCGGCCGTCGACCCGGGGTCCGCCGCCGGGGCCGGTGTCGGCGTGCAGGACCGCCACGAGCTGTTCCTCCGGGGCCGGGACGCTGCACACCAGGTGGTGGTGGCCCGGACCGGCCCGGTCCACGAGGTGCCGGAGCGCCTCGGCGGCGCGCTCGAAGGAGGCGGTCCCGATGTCCTCCCCGCAGTCGGCGCAGCGGCCCACTTCGGCCAGCAGCGAGCTCGCGTACTCCCAGGTGGCCTGCCGGACGGCCGCGTCCACGAGGAGCGGGACCAGTTCGTCGATGGGCTGGCCGGCATAGGGGAGGCCGCCGGTGGCGCCGCCCAGTTCGGCGGTGAACCGGGTGCGGGCCCCGGGGGTGTCCGGGTCCAGTCCGCGGTCCGCGCAGAAGTCGGCGTACTCCACGGGGTCGAAGAGGGCGACGGTGATGTGGATGCCCCGGGCCGCGAGGGAGCGGAGCAGCCGGTCCACGTGGTCCAGGTAGTCGCGGTGGTCGTCGAAGGTGAAGCTGCGGTACCCGCGCATGGCCGCGAAGTCCCCGGCGTCGGCCAGGAGGCCGACGGTGCTGGGGACTTCGCGGCGCAGGGTGCGGCGCCTGCCGGTGCGGGCGGGACGCCCCGTGGTGGTGGCGGTCCCGGTGTCGTTCGAGCGTGGCATGGTTCCCCCTGAGTGACGCGATCACTTGCTCACTCAGAGTAATCATCGCCACTGACAGTGGCCTCTCGCGTCAGCCGCGGGTGCGGGCGAGCTCCTCGTAGAAGTGCAGGAGGTCGAGGTTGTCCACCGAGCCGGGGTTGACCGCCTTGGCCATGGGGGCGCCCTGGAGGAGGCGCTTGACCGGGACCTCGATGCGCTTGCCGGTGAGGGTGTGGGGGATGCCGGGGACCTCGATGATCTCGTCGGGGACGTGGCGCGGGGAGAGCTCCTCGCGGATCGTGGCCTTGATCCGGGAGCGGAGGGCGTCGTCGAGGACGGCGCCGGGCACGAGGTGGACGAAGAGCGGCATCCAGTAGCCGCCGTTCGGCTCCTCCAGGCCGATGACCAGGGATTCCTTGATCTCGGGCAGTCGCTCTACGGCCTCGTAGATGTCGGCGGAGCCCATCCGGACGCCCTGGCGGTTCAGGGTGGAGTCGGAGCGGCCGTGGATGACGACGGAGCCGTGGTCGGTGATCGTGATCCAGTCTCCGTGGCGCCAGGTGCCCGGAAACATCTCGAAGTAGCTGTCGCGGTAGCGGCTGCCGTCCGGGTCGTTCCAGAAGCGGATCGGCATGGACGGCATGGGGTTGGTGACGACGAGCTCGCCCACCTCGCCGATGACGGGCTTGCCGGAGGGGTCCCAGGCCTGGAGGTCCGTGCCCAGGCAGGCGGCCTGGAGCTCGCCGATGTGGACGGGGAGGGTGGGGACGGCGCCGGCGAAGCAGCTGCAGACGTCGGTGCCGCCGCTGACGGAGGCGATCCAGAGGTCCTCGGCCACCTCGTCGTGGAGCCAGCGGAAGCCGTCGGGCGGCAGCGGGGATCCGGTGGTGGCCACGCACTTCACCGCGGAGAGGTCGAAGTCGCGGGAGGGGTGGACCTCCGCCTTGCGGCAGGCCATCACGTAGGCGGCGGAGGTCCCGTAGAGCGTGGCCCCGGTGCGCTCCGCGATGCGCCACTGGGCACCGGTGTCGGGGTAGCCGGGGCTGCCGTCGTAGAGGACGACCGTCGTGCCGGTGAGCAGGCCGGAGACGAGGAAGTTCCACATCATCCAGCCGGTGGAGGTGTACCAGAAGAAGCGGTCCTCGGGACCCAGGTCACAGTGCAGGCCGAGCTGCTTGAGGTGTTCGAGGAGGATGCCGCCCTGCGACTGGACGATGGCCTTGGGCAGGCCGGTGGTGCCGGAGGAGTAGAGGACCCAGAGCGGGTGGTCGAAGGGGACCGCTTCGAAGACCGGCTCGGCGTCGCCCGAGGTGAGGGCCGACCATTCGAGGGCGCCCGCGGGGGCCGGCGTACCGAGGAGCGGGATGTGGACGACGGCGCGCAGCGAGGGGAGCTCGGCGCGCAGTTCGGCGACGGTGTCGCGGCGGTCGTGCTCCTTGCCGCCGTAGCGGTAGCCGTCGACGGTGAAGAGGACCACCGGCTCCACCTGCTGGAAGCGGTCCAGGACGCTGCGCGCGCCGAAGTCGGGGGCGCAGGAGGTCCAGACGGCGCCGACGGCGGCGGTGGCGAGGAGTGCGGTGACGGCCTCGGGGATGTTGGGGAGGTAGCCGCTGACCCGGTCGCCGGGGCGCACGCCGAGGGCGCGCAGTTCGGCGGCGAGCGAGCCGACCTGGCGGCGGAGCTCGGCCCAGGTGACGGGGGTGGGCTCGTGGGTCTCGTCCACGTGGAGGAGCGCCGCGTCGGCGGCGCGGGCCGGGTCCTCGGCGGCGCGCAGGGCGTGCTCGGCGTAGTTGAGGGTGGCGCCCTGGAACCAGACCGCGCCCGGCATCGAGCGGTCCGCGAGGACGGACTCGTACGGGGTGGTGAACCGTACGTCGAACCACTCGGCGACGGCCTGCCAGAAGGTGTCCAGCTCGTCGACGGACCAGCTGTGCAGGGCCGGGTAGCCGCCGTCCACGGGGGCGCCGTGGTGTTCGGCGGCCCAGGACTGGAAGGCGGTGATCCGGGCCGCGGCGATCCGGTCGGGGCCCGGGGACCAGAGGGGCTCGGAGGAGGTGGCTGCTGCGGTCATGCGTCGGCTCCCGGTCACGTCTGCGGTTCGCGCTTCGTGGGCGTGTCGTGGTCTGGCGTGTGGTGTGACATGTGGTGTTCGTACGGTGCCATCGCGCGCGGGGTGTGCGCACGGGGGCTCACAGGGACGATGCCATGTGATCGACATCCGCACCAGAGCCGTCATCGGCGGTCGGCAGTGATCCTTTTGCGGGTGAACGGCAGTTGAACGGCGCCTTCTGGGCCAGGTGGCGGTGGCAGGGTGGGCGCCATGGACGGTCGTGGGCTGGTGCGTGCGGTGAAGGACCTCGGCGGCGAGCGGGGGCGGCGCGCGTGGCGCTCGGCCTGGCGCAACCGGCGCGTGGACGCGGTGGGGCTCGCGCCCCGGGGTGCGGAGCGGGCGCGGGTGCCGGGTCTGCTGACCGGTACCGAGGCCCGGCCGGGCGGTGGGGTGCTCCGGTTCACCCGTTCGGAGCTGCTGATCCGGGTCACCGTGGGCGGGGCGGTGTTCTGGGGCTGGGACGGTGCCGCGCCGACGCCCTCGTACGCGGTGGTGGGCAGCGGCCCGGAGCCTGATCCGCGCGCCGAGCTGGAGCCGGACACCGACGGCGGGTGGCGGGTGGTGTCCGAGCGCGTGACGGTGGCGGTGTCCCGGCACGGGGCGGTGGAGGTGCGCACCCCCGGCGGGACGGTGCTGCGGCGGGATCTGCCGCCGCGGTGGTGGGACCCGGTTCCGGGGCGCTCCGCCGGGTCCGGTGGTGGTGCGGCGGACGGTTCCGTCGGCGGTGGCGGGGCGGGCGAAGCCGGGGGGACGGTCAGGGACGACGACGGCGGTGCGAGCGGGCGCGTCGGTGGCGCGCGGTGGCTGTTGCGGAGCGAGGTGGCGGCGGACGCGCGGGTGTTCGGGCTGGGCGGGCGGGCGGTGGGGCCGCGGCTCAGGGACGGGAGCTACCGGCTGTGGAACACCGATCCCCAGGGCGGGTTCGGGTCCGGGCCCGGCGAGGACCCCCTGTACATCACGATGCCGGTGCAGCTGGTGGTCGCGGACGCGGGTACGCACCTGGTGTTCCACGACAACTCCTGGGACGGGCGGGTGGTGTTGCGGGAGGGCGAGGAGGGCGCCGGCTCGGGGGCGGACCGGCCCGGCTCCTGCGAACTGCGCATGGAGGGCGGCCCCTTGCGGTGCTGGGTGCTGGTGGGGCCGCCCGGGCGCGTGCTGCAGGGCTGGTCCGGGCTGACGGGCGGGGCGGCCGTGCCTCCGGAGTGGGCGCTCGGGTACCAGCACGCCCGCTGGGGGTTCGGCAGCGCGGCGGAAGTGCGCCGGATCGTGGCGGGGTATGCCGAGCACGGGCTGCCGCTGTCGGCCGTGCACCTGGACATCGACCACTACGACGGCCACCGGGTCTTCACCGTGGACCGCGAACGGTTCCCCGATCTGCCGGGGCTGGCCCGGGAGTTGGCGGACGGCGGCGTCCGGCTGGTTTCCATCGTCGACCCGGCGGTGAAGGCCGGCGATCCGGTGCACACCGCGGGGCTCGCGGTCGGCGCGCACGGGGCCTTCGTACGGGACGGGGCGGGCCGGGAGGTCCGGGGCGAGGTGTGGCCGGGCGAGTGCGCGTACCCGGACTTCACGGATCCGGCGGTGCGGCGGTGGTGGGGCGGGCTGTACGAGGAGCGGCTCGCGCAGGGCTTCGCCGGGGTCTGGCACGACATGAACGAGCCGGTCTCCTTCGCCCCGTTCGGGGAGCGCACGCTCCCCCGGTCGGCGCGGCACGCGCTGGAGGGGGCCGGCGGGGACCACCGCGAGGCGCACAACGTGTACGCCCTCGCGATGGCGCGCGCCGGCTGGGAGGGACTCGTACGGCTGCGGCCGGCCGAGCGGCCGTTCCTCTTCTCCCGGTCGGGGTGGGCGGGGATGCAGCGGTACGGGGGCACGTGGTCCGGTGACGTGGCGAGCAGCTGGGACGGGTTGCGGGCCTCGCTGGCCCTGGTGCTGGGCCTCGGGCTGTGCGGGGTGCCGTACTCGGGGCCGGACGTCGGCGGCTTCTGGGGTTCGCCCTCGCCGGAGTTGTACCTGCGGTGGCTGCAACTGGGGTCGTACCTGCCGCTGTTCCGCACCCACTCGGCGATCTTCGCCGGGCGTCGGGAGCCGTGGGAGTTCGGGGAGGAGACCACACGGGCCGCGCGGGCCGTCCTGGCGGAACGGGAGCGGCTGCGCCCGTACTTCGTGACGCTGGCCCATCTGGCGCGGCGGACCGGGGCGCCGTACGTGCGGCCGTTGTGGTGGGGGGCTCCGGAGGACCGGGCGCTACGGGACTGCGAGGACGCGTTCCTGCTCGGCGACGCCCTGCTGGTGGCTCCGGTGCTGGAGTGCGGGGCGGACCGGCGGGCGGTGCGGTTGCCGCGCGGGCGGTGGTACGACACGGCGACGGGCCGGGCGTACGAGGGGCCGGGCCAGATCCTGCTGGACGCCCCGGCGGACCGGATCCCGGTACTGGCACGGGCGGGCGCGCTGCTGCCGGTGCGGGCGGCCGACGGGTCGGTGGCCCTGGAGGCGTGGGCTCCGGCGCGGGGCCGCACGGGCGGCGGGGTGGTGATCCGGGACCCGGGGCCGGGCTTCGAGCCGGGGGAGGTGGAACGGTACGTGGTGCGGTGGTCCGGGGACGCGGTGGTGGTGGAGGACGAGGCCGGGGAGCGGGTGGAGGGGGTGGTGCTGCGGGGGCTTTGAGCGGCGGGGGCGGGGGCCGGGGCGGCCGTGGCTGGAGGCAAGGGTGGCCGGAGGCAGGGGTGGCCGGGGGCAGCGGCGGCTGGGGCCCGGTCGGGCTCTAGGGCGTGCGCGTGTACCGGCCCTCGAACCAGGCCCCGGCGGCCTGCGTGTGGAGCGGGAACGCCAGCTGCTCCGGGCCGCGCAGGATGTGCCAGCCGGTGGTCTCGTCCGTCGGGGCCGACGCCGGGAGGGAGGCGGCCGGGCGGACGGGCAGGAGGCCGAAGACGAGCAGATGGCCGGCCGGGGAGCTGAGGGTGTCGGCGAGGGCGACCTCGGAGGCCGGGGCGTGGATGCCGGTCTCCTCGCGGAGCTCGCGGACGACCGACTCGCGCCAGTCCTCGCCGAAGTCCATGAACCCGCCGGGCAGGGCGATGCCGCCGAGGGCGGGCTGGATGGTGCGGGTGATGACCACCAGGCCGGTGCCGAGCTCGTCCTCGACGGGGAGCAGGGCGACGGCGACCGGGAGGGGATTGCGGTAGGCGACGGCGCCGCACGAGGGGCAGGTACGGGGCCAGTCGGCCGAATCGAACAGGGCTCCACAGGCGGAGCAGTGCGAGTCCTTCAGGTGCGCCGGCATGCGGCGATGGTATGCCAAGGGGCATGCGGATGGCTGTCGTTGCGGGATGGGTGGGTGCACTGGCGGTGCTGGCGGCGGTGGCCGCACCGGAGGCGGCGGGCAGTGCCGGGGCGGTGGGCAGCGCCGGAGCCGTTGGCAGGGTCGAAGCGGCGGGCAGTACCGGGGCGGTGGGTAGTACCGGAGCCGTCGGCAGGGGTGGAGCAGCGGGCGGTGACAGGGGCGTCGGCACTGGCGGGACGGTGGATGCGGCGGCCCGACGGGGTGTGTCCGGTGTTGGGTTTGCCGTGGTTGCCGAGGTGGATGCGAGCATCGGGCAGGACATGCGGTACGCCACGGCGCGGAACTTCACCGGGGCGGTCGTGGACGGCTACGACGAGCCCGTCTGTCTGCTCGCCCGGCCCGCCGCCGAGGCGTTGCGGCGGGCGCAGCGGGAGGTGCTGCGGCGGGGGTACTCGCTGCTGGTGTACGACTGCTACCGGCCGCAGCGGGCCGTCGACCGGTTCGTGCGGTGGGCCCGGGACGGGGCAGATCAGCGGACCAAGGCGGAGTTCTATCCGGAGGTGGCCAAGGACCGGCTGATCCCGGATGGGTACATCGCCGAGAAGTCCGGGCACAGCCGTGGCAGCACGGTCGACGTGACCTTGACCCGGCTCGGGCGGGGGCCGCTCGACATGGGGACCCCGTTCGACTTCTTCGATCCGCTCGCGCACACCGACAGCCCGCGGGTGACGGGTCCGGCCCGTGAGAACCGGGACCTCCTCAGACGGGTGCTCGGCCGGCAGGGGTTCGTGAACCTGCCCCAGGAATGGTGGCATTTCACGTACCGGCCGGAGGCGTTCCCGGACGCGTACTTCGATTTCCCCGTCTCTGTCGCCTCCGTGCACCGCTGAGTACCGTGCCCGCATGACATTCAGTTCGTACGAGGAGTTCTGGCCCTACTACGTCGCCATGCACTCCCGCGCCGCCACCCGCTGGATCCACCTCACCGGCACCCTCTCCGGCCTCGCCCTCACCGTCTACGGGCTGGCCCGCGGCCGGAAGCGGTACCTCGCCGCGCTCCCCCTGATCGGGTACGGGACGGCGTGGCCGGCGCACTTCCTGATCGAGCGGAACAACCCGGCCACCTTCGGCAATCCGGGGTGGTCCCTGCGCGGGGACGCGCAGATGATCCGGATGATGCTGGCCGGGCGGGACGCGGAGCTCGGCGAGATCGCGCGGAAGTGGCTCGCCGAGAACCCGTGTGACGAGTGCGCTCCCGGGGGTGCGCTCCCGCTCGTTCCCTGACAGACTTCTGACGGTTCGTCAGATGTCGGTTTCGGGAGGGGTCTTGGAACGCACACGCACACCCGTGGTCGGCGGGTGGTTCACCGGGGACGAAGCCGAGGGCGGGTTCCGGCTGCTCGGCACCCGGTGCTCCGCCTGCGCCGCCGTGTTCTTCCCGCGCGAGGACGCGTACTGCCGCAATCCGCGCTGCCCGGGCGGCGGTGAGCTCGCCGAGACCCCGCTGTCCCCGCGCGGCCGGGTCTGGTCCTACACGGACGGGCGGTACCGGCCGCCCGCGCCGTACGTGTCCGACCCGGACGCGCCCTGGGTCCCGTACACCCTGGTCGCCGTGGAACTGGAGGCCGAGGGGATGGTCGTGCTCGGGCAGGCCGCGCCCGGGGTGGGCGTCGGCGATCTGGCGGTCGGGATGGAGGTCGAGGTGGTCGGCGGCGTGCTGAACGAGGATGCCGACGGCACCGCCTGGACCACCTGGAACTTCCGCCCCGTGGGGGTGGAGCAGTGAGCGCCGACATCGCCGTCCTCGGGGCCGGCATGCACCCGTGGGGCAAGTGGGGCCGCAGCTTCGTCGAGTACGGGCGGGCCGCCGCGCGGGCCGCGCTCGCCGACGCCGGGCTGGACTGGACCGACGTGCAGTCCATCGTGGGGGCCGACACGGTGCGCTCGGGCTACCCCGGCTACGTGGCCGGAGCCACCTTCGCGCAGGCGCTGGGCTGGCAGGGCGCACGCGTGACCAGCGTGTACGCGGCCTGCGCGTCCGGCGCCCAGGCCATCGGCGCGGCCCGGGCGCAGATCCTGGCCGGGCTCGCCGACGTGGTGCTGGTGGTCGGGGCGGACGCCGCCCCGAAGGGGTTCTTCGCACCCGCGGGCGGGGACCGCCCCGACGACCCCGACTGGCTGCGCTTCCGGGTGCTGGGGGCCACGAACCCGGCGTACTTCGCGCTGTACGCCCGGCGCCGGATGGCCCTCTACGGGGACACCGGTGAGGACTTCGCGCAGGTCAAGGTGAAGAACGCGGCGGCCGGGCTGCTGAACCCGAACGCCCGCTACCGCAAGGCCGTCACCGCCGAGGAGGTGGCCGCCTCGGCGATCGTCGCCGATCCACTGCGGCTGCTCGACATCTGCGCCACCTCCGACGGGGGCGCGGCGCTGGTGCTGAGCAGCATGGACTTCGCACGCTCGCGCGGGGTCGCGGACCCGGTGCGGATCCGGGCCGTGTCCACGGTGACGCCCACGTATCCCCGTACCGTCCTGGACCTGCCGGACATCGCCACCGACTCGGTGACGGCCGGGGTGGCGGGATCCGGCTCCTTCCGGGCCTCGATCGCGCGGGCCGCGTACGAGGAGGCGGGGCTCGGGCCGGACGACCTCTCGCTCGCCGAGGTCTACGACCTGTCCACCGCACTGGAGTTGGAGTGGTACGAGGACATCGGCCTGTGCGGCGAGGGCGAGGGGGCCAAGCTCGTGCGGGAGGGCGCGACCGCGCTGGGCGGGCGGATCCCGGTCAACACCAGTGGTGGACTGGCGTCGTTCGGGGAGGCGGTGCCGGCGCAGGCCATCGCCCAGGTGTGCGAGCTGACCTGGCAGCTGCGGGGCACGGCCGGGGAGCGGCAGGTGGCGGGGGCGCGGGCCGGAATGACCGCGAACCAGGGCCTGTTCGGGCACGGATCGGCGGTCGTCGCCGTTCGATGAGCGGCGGTTGAGCGGCGGTCGATGCCCGGTGTGTCGCTGAACTGCGGCTGCTGTCCGAATGCTTGACGGCCCCCGGTGGCGGGTTCACACTCTCTCCACGGTCCCGCGCCGCAACCGGGATCCCCCTGATCCCCCCATGAGAGCTGCGGCCCGTACCCCAGTCGGCGGGGGTACGGGCCGCCTCCATGTCGCGGCCCGGTCCGAGGGTGACGCCAGGGGACGCGCTAGGGCGTCGTCAGGCTCTGGCGGCGGGCCCTGGCCAGGGTCATCGCGTGTTCCACGACCCCCACCAGGACGTCCTTCACCGACTCCCGGTCCCGTGCGTCGCACAGCAGCACCGGTACCTCGGGAACGAGGTCCAGGGCTTCCCGTACGGTCACCACGGGGTACTGCTCCGCTCCGTCGAAGCAGTTCACGGCGACCACGAAGGGGATCTCGCGGCGCTCGAAGTAGTCGATGGCGGCGAAGCAGTCGGAGAGCCGCCGGGTGTCCGCGAGGACGACGGCGCCGAGCGAGCCCTGGGCCAGCTCGTCCCACAGGAACCAGAAGCGGTCCTGTCCGGGGGTGCCGAACAGGTACAGCACCAGGTCCTCGCGCAGGGTGATGCGCCCGAAGTCCATGGCCACCGTGGTGGTGCTCTTGCCCTCCACTCCCCCGATGTCGTCGATGGTGCGGCCCGGCTCGGAGAGGCGTTCCTCCGTCCGGAGCGGTCTGATCTCGCTCACCGCACTGACCAGGGTGGTCTTGCCCACCCCGAAACCGCCCGCGACCAGGATCTTCAGGGTCAGCGGCTCGACCGGCGTCACGGCATGCATGGCGCCGGTGCGGCTAGAGCGCCCGAAGGCCATCGATCACCTCACGCAGAATGGATTCGTCGGGCAGTTCGGCCGGGGGGACCGGCCGGGTCACGTGCACCAGTTCGTCGTCGACGAGATCGCCGATCAGGACGCGTACGACCCCGACCGCGAGGTCGAGTTCGGCCGCGAGTTCCGCGACGGACTGCGGGCGGAACAGGCAGAGCCCGAGGATGTCGGCGTGTTCCGGGGACAGCATCGTGTCCCAGACCGGGTCGTCGGCCGCGGACTCGGCGACCACCAGCGCGATCAGGTCGAGGCGGTGCTGCCCGGCGTGGCTGGTCCGGCCGCGGGTCATCGCGTACGGACGCACCACCGGACCCGCGTCGTCGTCGAACCACTGCTCGGCAGCGGCGTCGGACGCCGCGTCGGCGGCGGTGCCGGGCGGGTGGGCGGGGTGGTCCTGGCCAGGATCGCTCATGCCGTCCGACTCACCCTCCGGCTGGCAGCCCGGTGCGCGGGGCGGTCGCCAGGTGGTCACCGACCCGCTTGACCATGAGCGTCATCTCGTACGCGACCTGGCCGACGTCGGAGTCGGAGTCCGCGAGCACGGCCAGGCAGCTTCCGTCGCCGGCCGCCATGACGAACAGGAACGCCTCGTCCAGCTCGACCACGGTCTGGCGGACCCGGCCGGAGTCGAAGTGGCGGCCCACGCCCTTGGCGAGGCTGTGGAACCCGGAGGCCACGGCGGCCAGGTGCTCGCTGTCCTCCCGGGTGAGGTCCTTGGAGCTGCCGGTGGGCAGGCCGTCGCCCGAGAGGACCACTGCCTTGCGGATGCTCGCGACCCGGTCGACGAGCTCGTCGAGGAGCCAGTTGAGGGGGCCGGAGCCACGGCCCCTGGTGTCGTTCCCGGACTGCGGTGCGGTCATCGACCGTCCCCTTCGTTCTCGCTACCGGAACCGGTGGCGGCAGGAGTGCCGGCCTCGGTCACGGACTGGTGTGGTGCGTTCTGCTGCGCTTGCTGTGTCTGGTCGGCCTGCTGGATGTGCGGGGCCTGCTGGGTGTACGTGGTCTGCTGCGCCTGTGCGGCCTGTTCCGCCTGTTGCCGCGCGTGGTGGTCGCGGCCCGCGGTCCAGCCGCGCTGGAGCGAGGACATGCGACGGCGTACGTCCTCGGCGTCGCGGTCGGCCACCGGCTCGGCGGCGGCTCCGGCGGGTGCCGGGGCCGGGCCGTCCTTGAGCTGGGGCGCGAGGCTGGCCTGGCGGATCCGCCGGGGCAGGGTCGCCCCGGGGGGCGCCGTCGCCGGGTGTGCCGGGCCGTTCGGGACCGGCCCCTGCTGCGCGGGGTCGGGGACCGCCGATACGGGGCGGGGCTCGACGCGGCGGCCGTGCTCGGCCACCAGGGTCGGGGTGGGTCGGCGGCGCGGGAGCGGGACGGCGCCGGGCGAGCGGGCGCCGTCGGGGCGGACGGAGTCCGCGCGCGCCGGCTCCAGGCGGACCGGGCCGGTGGGCGGCAGGGGCTCCCGCTCGCGGTGGTCACGGTCCCGGTGGTCGCGGTCGCGGCGGTCACGGCTGCGGTCGCGGAAGCCCTCGCCGAGCCGGGCGCCGCCCCGCTCGGCGGGGGCTTCGGTGGACCGGTCGCCCTTCCAGAGGCCCGTGCGGTCGCCGGAGCCGTCCGGGGCCCGCTCGCCCATGCGGTCCGCGCTGCGGTCGCCCTTGCGGGGACCGCCGCGGTCGGCGTGCCGGTCCGTGTGCGGGCGGGCTGCGGCCGGGCGCAGGCCGAGGAGGGAGTTGCGCGAGATGCCGTTCGGCGGGGTCTCGTCGTCGAGGGTGGCCATGGCGGGCCTGCCCTTGGCCCCGGAGACCCCGGTGAGCCCGATGGTTCCGGCGGAGCCCGTACGGCCACTGGCGGTGTCTTCCGGGGCCGGGACGGGCTCGTCCAGCCCCAGCATGCCGATCGGGGCCTCCAGCTCGACGGGGCCGCGCAGTTCGGCGCCGGCCGGGAGCCGGCGGTCGGTGCCGTTGCCCTCGGCG
Organism: Streptomyces sp. NBC_00193; assembly: GCF_026342735.1. GTDB lineage: Bacteria > Actinomycetota > Actinomycetes > Streptomycetales > Streptomycetaceae > Streptomyces > Streptomyces stoeckheimensis. The sequence goes on along the minus strand of NZ_JAPEMM010000001.1, from coordinate 5,589,019 downwards.
ACGGCCTTCGGGCGGGCGGAGCCGACCGCGCCTCCGGACAGCCTGCCGCCGGCCAGCCGGATGCCGGTGCCGTTGGTCTCGGGAGCCTCGGTCAGCAGGGCCACCGGGAGGAAGACCACCGCGGTGGTGCCTCCGTAGGGGCTGATCTGGAGCCGGACCTTGACCTCGTGCCGGTGCGCGAGCCGGCTGACGACGAACAGGCCGAGCCGGTCGGTGTCGGAGAGTTCGAAGTCGGAGGTCTCGGTGAGCCGGAGGTTCGCGTCGAAGAGCGCCTCGGGGGTCATGCCGAGGCCGCGGTCGTGGATCTCCAGGGTGAAGCCGTTGGCCACGCGCTCGCCGAGCACCTGGACCGCCGTGTGCGGCGGGGAGAAGACGGTGGCGTTCTCCAGGAGTTCGGCGATGAGGTGGGTGACGTCGGCGACGGCCGGGCCGGCGATGCCCAGGCGCGGCAGCCGGCGCACCTCGACGCGCTCGTAGTCCTCCACCTCGGCGACGGCGGCCCGTACGACGTCCATGAGCTGGACGGGCTTGCGCCACTGGCGGGAGGGCGCGGCGCCGGAGAGGATCACCAGGCCCTCGGCGTGGCGGCGCATGCGGGTGGTCATGTGGTCGAGGCGGAAGAGGTCGGCGAGCTCCTCGGTGTCCTCGGTGCGCCGCTCCATGGTGTCGAGCAGGGTGAGCTGGCGGTGCAGCAGCACCTGGTTGCGGCGGGCCAGGTTGACGAACACCTCGGACACGCCGCGACGGAGCTCCGCCTGCTTGACGGCGGCCTCGATGGCCGCGCGCTGGAGGGAGTTGAGGGCCTGGCCGACCTGGCCGACCTCGTCCTTCTCGTACTCCAGACGCGGGGCCTCGGTCTCCAGGTCCACGTGCTCGCCCGCGGCGAGGCGGCGCATCACGCCGGGGAGGCGGATGCCGGAGACCTCGTGGGCCTCCTTGCGGAGCCGGGACAGGTCGCGGATCAGGTCCCGGCCGACGCGCACGGACAGGACGAGGGAGACGACGAGGGCGATGAACCCGAGCACTCCGGCGAGGGCGGCCTGGACCAGGACGTCCATGGCGACGGGCTCGACGCGCTTCTGGTAGCGGTCGCCCGCGGCGGTGCCCATGACGGCGAGGTCCTGGAGCACCTTGCCGGTGGCCTCGTCCCACTGGGCGGCGGTCACGTTGCGCGGGCTGTGGGTCGCGCCCTGGACGAGGAACCGTTCCTCCGCCTCGCGCAGGGCGCGGCTCTCCGGGTTGTTCCAGTACTGCTCGAACTGCTCCCGGTCGGCGGCGGGGAGGATCGCGAGGTTGAAGTCGTAGAGCAGCTTGCGGTTGGCCACGAAGTCGGAGACGTGCCGGATGTCCGCCTGGCTGACGTTGCGGGCGGCCAGGGCTCCGGCGACGAGGGCGTCCTCGCGGGAGAGCGTTTCGCGGGCGCGGGTGATGCCGACGAGGGCTCGGCCCTGCTTGTCCATCTCCACGTCCTCGAGCGCGTGGAGGTTCATGAGGAAGTCGTAGCAGGGGTCCACGAGCCGGTTGTAGAGCTCCAGCGCCTGGTTGGTGTCGACGGAGCCCCCGTCCACCGCGCTGCGCAGCGCTCCGATGCTGCGGAAGGCTTCGAGGATGGAGTTCAGGTGCCGGGCGCTGGACGGGGCGAGTTCGTCGACGACCTCGGGGTCCCTGGCGTCGGCGGAGATCCTCTCCACCGCCTCGTCGGTGGCCGCGCGGCTCTTGGCCAGCGCGGTGGTGGCGTTGGAGGCGCGCGGGTCGCCGATGACCACGAGGGTCTGGCGGCGTTCCTTCTGGATGACGCGGACGACGTCCTCCACCGGGTAGCCGACCTTGTCGATGACGTAGGCGACACCGAGCAGTTGGACGGCCTGCCGGCCGGTGATCACTGTTGCGAAGCCCCAGAGGGCGGTCAGGGAGACGAGCGGCACAAGGAGCAACGCCACGATCTTCCGGCGGATGGACTTCCCGCGAAAGCGCATGGCCTCCCCAGCCTCCCCCAGCTCAACCCCGTTACCGGTGGTTGGTGTTCCGTCATTTAAACGGCGTGAGCCTACTACTGCCACGGCGAACCTTCGAAGGCCTGTCCGGACGTTTTCGGCCTGACCCCTGGGCGAAGATCACGAGTTGTCCGGAAGATCCGGTGAAGTGCGGCCCGATATGTGGCAGATGACACTCGGTGGGGCCTCGGTCCCCGTGGCGAAATGGATGGCTGGAATTCTTCGTTCCGCGATACTTCGGGGCGTCCCGCGCGTCCGGGATCCGGGAATCTCTCGGGCTCTTCGTGCGTCTACCTGTTCGGGGCGGGCATGAGCGGCCGCGAGGAGGGGAGGGAGCCGACCATGGCGAAGAGGTACGAGAACAACGGGGCCGGCGGCAACGGCGCCAACAGCGCAGGCCGCGCGGCGCCTGGGGTGCAGCGGGGGCGGGTCCTGTGGGTGGACCAGCCGGCGGGACGACGGCGCATGCCGGATCCGGTGCGGACGTCCGCCGTGCGGGCGGTGCTGATCGTCGCCGTGACGCTGACGGACGCGACGATCGCCTTCTTCCTGACGGTCACCGGCTCCTGGCTGGCCCTTCCGCTGTCGCTGTGCGGGATAGCGGGGGTGGTCGTGGCCACGTGGGGCGTGCTCGACGTGCTGATCACCCGGCAGGCGTGGAACCAGCGCTACGGGGTGCTCTCGGAGCCCAGCAGCACGGCGCGGGGCCGGCGGCGCGAGCGCCGCAGGGCGCGCCGGGAGGCCCGCTCGGCGCCCCCGCTGCCGCCCCGCGCACCCGCGCTCGGCGAGGCGACCGGCATCTGGCCGCCGCCGACGGGCACCGGGCGGGGCTGAGGGGCCCCGGTCCGGTGCACCGGCGCGTCAGGAAGAGGCGCTGCGGCGGTACATGCGGGTCGCCGTGATCTCGCCGTGGATCGTCTCCCCCTCCGCGAACTGCTGGGGCAGGCCCGGGCGCAGGTGTTCCTCGACGCTGATGTACTTGAGCCCGGCGCGCAGGTCGGCGTCGTTGCGGAGCCGGATGACCAGCGGGAACTCGGCGAGGGCCGTGGTGTCGAACAGGCCCGTGGTGTAGAGCAGCTGGACGCCGAGCGCGTCCGAGACGGCCCGCTGGAGTTCCAGCAGGTACGTGGCGTTCGCGCGCCCGATCGGGTTGTCGAGGAAGAGCGTGCCCGCGTGCCGGTGCTTGTCGCGGCCCCGGTCGTTGCTGCGCAGCGCCGCCATCGTGCAGTACAGCGCGATCGCTGCGGTGAGCAGCTGGCCGCCGGAGAACACGTCGCCCATCTGGCCGACCGGGACCCGCTCGGCGCGGAGCACCGCGTCGGGCTTGAGGATCTCCACCGCGATGCCCTTGGGTTCCAGGGCCGCCGAGACCCCGTGCAGCAGCAGCGACATGCCGTCGCGGCGGCCCTCGCCGAAGGAGGCGGTGCTGTTCTTCTTCACGGCGGCGCGGGTCGCCTCGTCGATGACCTCGCCGAGCCGCTCGGTGAGGGTCGCCTGGTCGGGCTCCTCGAAGCGGATGCGCAGGAACTCCTGGCCCGACCACTCCCCCAGCCCCTCGGGGAGCTGGGAGAGCCGCTGGGCGGAGCGCAGGGTGGCCAGGGCGGACTCCACGAGGCCGCGCAGCCGGTCCACGATGCTGTCCCGGTTGCGCTCCAGCTGCGCCAGCTCGTCGGTGAGGACGCGCAGCCGCGGGGCGAAGGCCACGGCCCAGGCCGCCGCGTGCTCGGGCAGGGCGGAGGCGGGCAGTTCGCGGATCTGCTGGCGCGCGGGGGTGCGCACCTGCTCGTAGCGGTTGGCGTTGGCGTGCCGGACCAGGATGTCGCTCGCCTCGCGGACGGCCGCCTCGGCGGCCGACAGGTCGGCGGCGCAGGCCCGTAGCGAACGGCGGGCCTCGGTGGCCGACTGGCGGGCCTCCTCCAGGCTGCCGGCGTGGGCCACCGGCTCCTGCTCGTCCTCCTGGTGGGTGTGGTCCCGCAGGAGGTCGCGGAGCATGGCCGCGGTCTCGTCGAAGCCGCCCGCGCCCTCCTCGGCGGTGCGGTGGGCGCGCAGCAGGTCGGCGTGGGCCGCGCGGGCGGACTCCACGGCGGCGGTGTGGGCGGCGAGTTGGGCGGTGGCGGTGCGGAGCCGGGCCTGGGCCTCCTCGACGTTGTCGGGGATCAGCTCCTCGGGCAGATCGGTGTGTGCCTCGCCCTCGGCGGGGGCGTGCCGTTCGGCCTCGCCGCGCAGCCGGCCGAGTTGCTCGCTCGCGGTGGAGGCGCGGGTCTCCAGCATCTGCACGAGGGCTTCGGCGCGTGCGGCGGCGGCCTGCCGGGAGGGGCCGTCGGCTCCGTCGGTGCCTTCGAGGAGCTGGGCGGCGCGGGTACGGACCTTGTTGGTGAGGCGGTCGAGTTCGGCGAGGGCCACGGACTCGTCGCTCTCGGCGCGGGCCTGTTCGGAGCGCAGGTCCGCGCCGACGCCGACCTTCTCGTAGAGCTGGGAGGCGGCGCGGTAGGCCTCGCGCAGCGCCGGGAGCGGCGCCTTGGGCGTTCCGTCGTCCTCGGGCAGCGGATCGGGGGCTCCGGCGATCTCGGCGCGCTCGGCGCGCAGGGCGCGGGCGGTGCGGCGGGCGTCGTCGGCGGCGCGCTGGGCGGCGCGGCGGTCCTCGTCGGCGGCCCGGGCCCGGTCGAGGCAGACCTCGGCGCGGGCCTCGGACTCGGCGGCGTCGTCGGCGAGTTCGCGGAGCTTGGCCTGCCAGCCGGCGCGTTCGCGGAGCCGGTAGGCGAGGCCCGCGAGGGCGTCCGCGACCCGGCGTGCGCGCTGGGCGGTGTCCTGGCGCTCGTCGCGGACGCGGGCGGCGTCGGCGGCGGCCTCGTCGGCCTCGGCGCGTACGGTACGGGCCTCCGCGAGCTCGGCGTCGGTCTCCTCGGCGAAGCCGCGGGCGGCGGCGGCCTGCTCCGCCAGCTCGGCGAGGCGGCCGGGCGGGCAGCCGGTGCGCCAGGACAGCAGCCGGGCGGCGAGCTCTCGGTCGCCGGACAGCCGGGCGGCGAGCTCGCGGATCTCGGTGTCACGGGCGGTGGCCCGGGCGCGCAGCGCCTGGCGCTCCTCGTCGGCTGCGTGCTCGTCGTGCATGGCCGGGTTCGGCGGCACGATGAAAATGCCGGAGCTGCCGGGGCCCTCGGTGTCACCGGCCGGGGGGACCGGCGCCAGCAGGGCCGCGGCGGTGCCGACGGCGACGGTGGAGCGGGGCAGCAGGGCGGCGCCGGAGAGGACCTCGCGGGCCCGGGAGTGGGTGTCGGGGTCGGTGATGACCACGCCGTCGACGAGTTCGGGGCGGGCGGCGAGGACCGCGGCGTGGTCGGCCGGGTCCACGGACTGGGCGAGGTAGCGCCAGCCGGGGAGGGCCGGGATGCCGTGCTCGCCGAGGAACTCGACGGTGGCGAGGACGTCGGGGCCGGGCGGCAGCAGGCCGCCGTCGCCGAGGGCGCCGAGGATGCGGGAGTCGTCGGCGGCGGCGGTGCGCAGGTCGAAGAGCTGGCGTTCGGCGGTGGCCACGCCGCGGGTCAGCAGGTCGCGCAGCTCGTCGGCGCCCCGGTCGAGGTCCTCGACGGTGAGCCAGCCGGCGGTGGCGGCGTTCCGGGGCGTGCCCGGTGCGGTGCCCGGGCCCGTGGCGGGGCCCTGGGGGGCGCCCGCGGCGTCGGTCACGGTCACGGTCCCGTCGGCCGGTGTACCGGCGCCGGTGCGCGGGGAGGCGTCCGCGGCGGCGGGGGCCGACGGGGCTCCCAGCAGGGCGGCCAGGCGCGGGGCCCCCGCGAGGGAGGCGGCGGCCCGGTGCTCGGCGTCGTGGGCGGCCTCGGCCGCGTCGGCGGCGTCCGCCGCACGGGCGGCGGTGAGTTCCGCGCGGGATTCCGTCGCGGCGGCCTCGCGGGCGGCCTCGGCGGCTGCGCGGGCGGCCTCGCGGGACTCGTCCCAGGCGGCCACGGCCGTCTTCTCCGCGTCGGCGGCGGCCAGCGCGGCGCGCGCCGGGTCGGCGTCGGGGGCGGAGTCGTCGAGCCAGCCGGCCCGGACGGCCTCGGCGGTCTCCTGCTGGACCTCGGCGAGGCGGGCGCGCAGGTGCTCGGCCTCGCTGCGGGCCCGCTGGGCGGCCGTGGCTGCGGCGGTGGCCGCGCGGTGGGAGGCCTCGCCGGTCTCCTGGAGGACGGCGGAGCGCTCCTCCTCCTCGTTGGCGGCCCGCTCGCCCTGCTCGGCGGCGGCGTGCAGGGCCCGTACGAGCTCGGTGGCGGCGGTGGCCCGGGCGGCGAGCGCCGGGGCGGCGTCCCGTTCGGCCTCCAGGATCGCGGCGGCGACCCGGGCGGAGCGGTCGGCGGCGGAGCGGTGGCGCAGGACGTGCTCGGCGGCCTGCCAGGCGGAGTGCAGGGTGCGGGCTTCGAGGAGTTCGCGGCGCTGCGCGGCGGCAGCCTTGTCGGCGACGGTCAGGGCCAGCGAGGCGTGCCGGTAGGCGAGTTCGGCCGAGACGGCGGCGCTGCGGGCGCGCGCGGATTCGGCGGCGGTGACCTGGTGGGCGGCGCCGGTGACGCGCTGCGCGAGGTCGGCGGCGCGGCCGCGCTCCTCGCCGGCGCGGGCGGACAGGCGCCGGGCGAGGGTGCGCGTACGGCGTTCGGCGCCGGCGTGGACGTCGCGCAGCCGGGAGCGGGCCGCGGCGGCCTCGACGATCTTGTTCAGGAGCTCCACCGAGCCCGCGGTGAAGTCCCGTTCGGCCATCAGCTCGGCGCGGCGGCCGAGCTTGTTGCCGAAGCCGTGGACGAGGTCGGCGAGGCCGTCGGTGTCCCGGGTGTCGGTGACGGCGCGCAGCAGCAGGTCGGTGAAGTCGGAGTCCTTCTTGACCGCGAAGAGGCCGGCGGCCTCGCCCTCGTCGGCGTTCATCTCGCGCTGGTAGCGGAAGAGTTCGGGGTCGAGGCCGAGCTCGGTGAGGTGCTCGTTCCAGCGGTCGTGGATCTCCTCGAAGTACACCTCGAGGTGCGGATACGCCTTGCCGGCTTCGGTCAGGGCGTCGCGGAAGCCCTTCATGGTGCGGCGCCGCCCCTGGGCGCCGGAGGCGCCTTCCACGGGCGGGCGGACCGAAGTGGCCTCGGCCACCGGGAGGTTGTCCAGGCTGAGGCCCGGTCCGGGGCGGAAGGAGTACCAGGCCTCGGCGAACTTGCGCGGGTCGTTGGAGACTTGGCGGCCGCGCCATTCGCTGACCTTGCCGACGACCACGCACTCGCCGGTCTGGGTGTGCTGCCATTCCAGTGCCACGTGGCCGCAGTCGTCGGCCAGCAGGAACTTGCGCAGGACGCCGGAGCTGGCGCCGCCGAGGGTGTTGCGGTGGCCGGGCAGCATCACCGAGAAGATCAGCTTGAGCAGGACCGACTTGCCGCCGCCGTTCTCCAGGAAGAGCACTCCGGCGGGCGCGGGGCGGCGCGGCGGGCCGGTGGGCTCGTCCTCGAAGAACTCCGCCTGGGTGGGCGCCGGGTGGGGCACCGGCTCGCCGACTCCGCGCAGGTCGAGCACGGTGTCGGCGTAGCGCGCGCCGGCGGGCCCGATGGAGTAGAGGCGGATCCGGGACAGCTCGTACATGGCGGCGGACTCTCGTCGTTTTTCGTAGGTCGTACGCAGGTCGTACGGGGACGGGTGGCGGGCGGCGTGCGGTGGCCGGGGGCGGGCGGCTCAGGCGTGGAAGGGCAGGCCCGCGTCGGCGGCGAGTTCGAGGTCGTCGCCCTCGGGCGGCGGCAGCAGGCTGGCGGAGCCGTCGCTGACGGGGACGACGCCCAGGTCGAGGAGCTCGGCCATGGCCGCGCTGCCTGCCATGTCGCGGACCTGGAGCTGGTAGCGGGGGGTGGTGCGGTACGTGCCTCCGGCCTCGTCCCCGGTGCGCTGGAGGAAGCCGGAGTCGGTGAGGAAGGCGGCGGCCTTGCCGACGATGCCGGTGGTTGAACCGGCCAGGCGGCGGGCGTCCTTGGTGGCGCCGGTCGCGCTGCGGCGGGCGTAGACCCGCCAGGCGGCCTCCAGGCCGGGGGCGTCGGAGGCCGGGTCGGTGTTCTCGCCGAGTTCCTCGGCGCGCTCCTCCAGGCGGCGGCAGGTCTGCCGGACGAAGGCGTCGACGCCGTTGACGGTGATCCGGCCGATGTAGCCGTCGTCGGCGAGGTCCTCGGGGCGGGGGAAGGCCAGCGCGGCGACGGCGAGGTGGGCGAGGCCGTGCAGGAAGCGGTCCGCGGAGTCGGCGGTGGTGCGGCGGGCGTAGTCGCCCATGCGGACGGCGAAGACGGAGTCCTCGCCGGCGGCCACGGCCATGCCCGCGCGGGAGGACACCTCCAGGACCACGAGGCCGAGGCCGGTCGCGACGGCGTCGGCGAGGCGGGCGAAGGCGGGGTCCTCGCGGTAGCGGCGCAGCAGTTCGGCGTACTCGGCGTCGCGGGCGGGCAGCAGTTTGGGCTGGAGCCCGAAGGCGACGAGGCGGGCCGCGTCCGCGGCGTCCGCCGGGGTGACGGCTCCCTGCGGGGCGGGGCCCTGCGGGGCCGGGGCCGGCGGGGCCGGGGTCGGCGCCTGTGCGGGTGCCTGGACCGGAGCCGGGGCCTCGTGGGCGTCGGGCTCGCTCCACGCGGGGTGCTGCTCGGCGTGGTGGTCGCTCACGGGTGGGTCTCCTCGGCGGTGCGGGTGGGGCTCACGCGGGTGGGGCTCAGGCGGGCGGGGCTCGGGCGGGCGGGGCTCGGGCCGGTGCGGCTCGGGCCGGTACGGCTCAGACCGGTGCGGCTCGGGCCGGTACGGCTCAGACCGGTGCGGCTCGGGCCGGTACGGCTCAGACCGGAGCAGCTCAGACCGGAGCAGCTCAGACCGGAGCAGCTCAGACCGGAGCAGCTCAGGCCGGAGCGGCTCAGGCCGGTGGTGTACTTCGGCGCGGTGGCTTCGGCGGTGGGGAATCTTCCCCCACCCCGCCCCTTCCCGAAAGCAGGGGCAAGCCCCCACACCCCCGGGTGGGACCGGGCCGCCAGGGGCTCCGCCCCGGCGACGCAGCCTGCGGCCGCGGCCGCGGCCGCACGAAGGGCCGGTCCCGGGCAGCGCGGCCCGGGCGTGTGCGGGGTCATGCCGCCTCCGTGCGGTCTGCCGTCATGGCTGCCGCGTCCAGGAGGGCGGTGCCGACGATGAGGTCCGCGCCACCGAATTCCGGGTCTTCGAGTTCCGTGCCGTCGTCGACCGCGAAGAGGAGCCGCTCCTCGCCCTGGCGGTACGCCGTGCCCACCGCCGGGCTCGCCGCGTGGACGGCCAGCAGGGCGACCAGGTACGGCAGGTCGGGGTCGGAGCGGCGGGCCTCCGCCAGGAGGCCGGACAGGCGGCGCGGGGCGTCGTGCGGGAGTTCGAGGAGTGCCATCGCGGCGGCGAGCTGCTCCTCGCTGAAGCGGCTGTCGTCGGGGGTGGCGATCAGGTCCGGCTCCGGCATCTCCACGCCGAGGTGCTCGCGCTCCACGGGCGGGGTGAGGAGGATCTCCACCAGGTCCGCGACGCGGACCGAGACGGGGGTGCGCAGGCCCGCGCCCGAGGCGAAGAAGGCGTCCGTGACGCGGATGGCCGATGCGACCGGAAGCGGCAGCATGGGGGCCACGAGCTGTCCGTAGAGGTCGATCCCGGAGCGCGGCGCGGGGGCGGCGAAGGCCTGGCGGTCCTGTTCGGCGCGGAAGAGCGGGCCGGCGTCCAGCAGCCGGGACTGGAGCTGGGTGTGGCGGCGGATGCAGTCCTTGACGATGTCGACCAGTTCGGCGGCGCGCCGCTTGTTGTCCGGCTCCTCCGCCTCGTCGCGGGCCTTGCGGATGTTGGTCAGGATCGCGTTCTCGTGGCGGTAGCGGTCGGCGACGTGGTCGAGGGCCTCCGCGATCATGTCGGGGACGGTCACCAGCCAGTCCACCGCACGCACGTTGCGCCGGGTCGCGTCCAGCGTGCGGCGCAGGGTCTCGGCGTACTGGACGGTGCGGTAGCGGGCCTGCTCGGCGGCGAGTTGGGCGTCGGCGAGCCGGCCCCGGCTGATCAGGACCTCCAGCTTGACCTCGGCGGCGATCTGCGCGCTGGTGACGTCCGTGTCGAGGGCGCCGACCAGGACGTTGACGGCCTCGTCCGTCGTGCGCAGGTACACCGCGCCGCCGTAGCCCGGGACTTCCTCGATCAGCTTGAAGTCGTAGTCGCGGCGGACGTACACCCCGTCCGGGCCGAACGTGCCGTAGATCGCGCGGAATCCGCGGTCGACGCTGCCGACGTTGATCAGGTTCTCCAGCACCCAGCGGGCCACCCGCTCGTGCTCGGCCGCCGGGCGCGCCGGTGCCTGGGCGGCGACGCGCGGCAGCAGGCGGGCCACTATCTGCTCGTGGTCCGCGCCGGTGTCGAAGTCCATGTTGAGCGTGACCAGGTCGATCGCGGCGAGCGCGACCTCCGCCATCGCGTAGACCCCGTACTCGCCGGCCAGATTGGCCTTGCGCACGTCGAGGTCGTGGAGCGGGGCGGTGCAGGCGAGCGCGCGCAGCCGCCGGGCCAGGCCCTCGTCGGCGGCCGGGCCCGGCGCCGGGGAGGGAAGGGTCTTCGCCGGGGCAGGGAGAGTCACGGGCAAAGACTAGGCGCTGACCCTGACAACATCCCAAACGGGATGGTTCGCCCGATCCTCCCGACGGCCCTCCGCCGCCGGCCCTCCGCCGTCGGCGAGAACCCGGACCGCGCCCTGTTCTACGCTCACCGCATGGCTTCCATGATCACGCCGGACACCCCGGCGGCCGCCCCCGTGATCGATCTCAACGCCGACCTCGGCGAAGGCTTCGGCCGGTGGACGCTGACCGACGACGAGGCCCTGCTGTCCGTCGTCACGAGCGCCAACGTCGCCTGCGGCTTCCACGCCGGCGACCCGTCCATCATGCGCCGCGTCTGCGAGCTGGCGGCCGCGCGCGGGGTACGGATCGGCGCGCAGGTCTCGTACCGGGACCTGGCGGGCTTCGGCCGCCGCTCCATGGACGTGCCGGCCGGTGAGCTGGCCGACGAGGTGGCCTACCAGATCGGGGCGCTGGAGGTCTTCGCGCGGGCGGCCGGCTCCCGGGTGTCGTACGTGAAACCGCACGGCGCGCTCTACAACCGCACCGTGCACGACTCCGGCCAGGCCGCGGCCGTGGTGGCCGGCGTGCTGCTCGCGACCGGTCCCGCCGGGCTCCCGGTGCTCGGGCTGCCCGGTTCCCTGCTGCTCGCCTCCGCCGGGCGGGCCGGGCTGCCGGCCGTCCCGGAGGCCTTCGCCGACCGCGCCTACACCCCCGCGGGCACGCTCGTACCGCGCGGTGAGCCGGGCGCCGTGGTCCACGACCCGGACGCGGTGGTGGCCCGCGCGGTGGACATGGCCGCCGGGCACGCGGTGACGGCCGCCGACGGCTCCCGGATCCCGGTGGCCGCCCGTTCCCTGTGCCTGCACGGGGACACCCCCGGGGCCGCGGACCTGGCCCTGCGCGTGCGCGGGGCGCTCGGTGCGGCCGGGGTCCGGGTGGAGGCCTTCGCGTGAGGGCGCTGGAAGCCGGCGCCGGGGCGCTGCTGCTGGAGCTGGACTCCGCCGAGGAGGTGGCCGTGCTCCACGCGGAGCTGCTGCGGCGGCGGGACGCGGGTGACGAGCTGGGCGGCGTACGGGAGATCGTGCCGGCGGCCCGGACCGTCCTGCTGGACGGGGTGCGGGAGCCGCGCGCCCTCGCGGCCCGGATCGCCCGCTGGCGGGTTCCCCCGCTCGCGCCGTCCGACGGGCCGCCCCCGGTGACGGTCCCGGTGCGGTACGACGGCCCGGACCTCGCGGAGGTGGCCGCGCTATGGGAGGTGTCGCCCGGGGAGGTGCCCGGCATCGTCGGCTCGATCACCTTCCGGGTGGCCTTCTGCGGGTTCGCCCCGGGCTTCGGCTACCTGACGGGCCTGCCCGCCCGCCTCCACCTGCCCCGGCGCGCGACGCCCCGTACGGCGGTACCGGCGGGCTCGCTGGCCCTCGCGGGCGAGTACGCGGGGGTCTACCCGCGCTCCTCCCCCGGCGGCTGGCAGCTGATCGGGTCCACCGACGCGGTCCTGTGGGACCCGGCGCGCGAGCCGGCCGCGCTGTTCGCGCCGGGGGTACGGGTGCGGTTCGCCGAGGAGGGATCGGCTTGAGGGGGCTGGAGGTCGTACGGGCGGGCGCGCTGACCACCGTCCAGGACCTGGGGCGGCCCGGGTACGCCCACCTCGGCGTTCCCCGGTCCGGGGCCCTCGACGCGGGGGCGCGGGCGCTGGCCAACCGGCTGCTGGGCAACCCGCCCGGGGCTGCCGTCCTGGAGACGACCCTGGACGGCGTGGGACTGCGGGCGGTGGGCGGCCCGATGACGGTGGCGGTGACCGGAGCGCCTTGTGCGGTACGGGTCTGCGGGCGCCCGGTGGCCTGGGGAGCCCCGGTCCTGCTGCGCGCCGGGGCGGAGCTGGAGGTGGGCCGGGCGGAGTCGGGGGTGCGCGGCTACGTGGCGGTGCGGGGCGGGTTCGCGGCCCCGCCGGTGCTGGGCAGTCGCTCGACCGATCTGCTGTCGGGCCTCGGCCCGCCGGTCCTGACGGCGGGAGCGCTGCTGCCGGTGGGCACGCCCGGTCCGGATCCGGTGGCCGGGGCGGATGCTCCGGCGGCGCCGGGGCCGCCCTCGGAGCTGGTGCTTCCGCTGCTGCTGGGGCCGCGGGCCGACTGGTTCACGGCGGAGTCGGTGACGGGGCGGCTGCTGCGGGCGACGTACCGGGTCTCGGCCGCTTCGAACCGCATCGGGCTGCGCACGGAGGGGCCGCCGCTGGTGCGGGCGCGGGGTGGTGAGCTGCCGAGCGAGGGGATGGTGCTGGGGGCGGTGCAGGTGCCGCCGGACGGGCAGCCGGTGGTGTTCCTCGCCGACCATCCCGTGACGGGCGGCTACCCGGTGGTGGGCGTGGTCCCGCCGGGCCCGGCCCTGGACGCGGCGGCGCAGGCCCGGCCGGGTACTCCCGTCAGGTTCCTCCGGTCCCGGTGATCCCGGTGATCCCGGTGATCCCGGTGATCCCGGTGATCCCGGTGAAACGCTTTCCGGCGCTCCGGCCAATTACCGGGTGAGGGGGCCGACCGGGCCCCTGCGCAGGGGAGGAACCAGGTGCGCATCCCACGACACGAGACCGGACCACCGGATCTCACCACGCCCGAGGGGTTCGGGGCGTTCTACGAGGACCACATCGACTCCGTACTCGGCTTCGTCACCCGCCGGGTGGCCGACCCGCACGTGGCGGCCGATCTGACGGCGGACGTCTTCCTCGCGGCGATGGAATCAGCCGGGGCCTACCGGAGCCGCAGGGGAGCTCCGGTCGCATGGTTGTTCGGCATAGCCGGCACCGTCCTGTCCGCCCACGCCCGGGGGCTGACCCGCGACAGCGAGGCGCCGGCCCGGCTGAGCGGGCGCCGGCTGCTCGATGCCGAGGACGTCGCCGCGCTGGAGGAGCGCATAGCCGCCGAGCGGGCCTTCCGCGACCTGGCCGAGCGCCACGCCGTGCTCTCCGAACCGCTCCGGGCCGCCCTCGACCTGGTCGTCATCGACCAGCTCACCCCCGCCGAGGCCGCCCGGGCACTCGGCGTCACCCGGGCGACGGTCCGCGTCCGCCTGCTCCGGGCCCGGCGCGCTCTGCGCGGCCCGGCCCCCGTCACGGAAAACAAGTTGGAGGCAGTCCGATGAGTACCCGGCCCAGCGGCTTCGAGGACCGCCTGAAGTCCGCCCTCCTCGCCCGCCTCCCGGAGCCCGCACCCGTGACGCCCGCCCGGTCCTTCGCCCGGCGGTACGGCGTCCCGCTCGCGATAGGCATCGCCACGGCCTCCGTGGTTGCCGTCATGGCCCTCCCGGGCAGCGCCCGCACCGCTTCGATACCGGGCGGCCCGGCGGGCTCGCCGAGCCCCTCGGGCACGGCCGCACCCGAGATCAAGAAGGATCCGGACGGATCGCTCAGTTTCCCGCTGCCCACGCACGACCAGGTCCCGGCCCTGGTGCAACGGCTGAAGGCACTGGGGGTTCCGGCGGTCGTGGTCCCGAAGCTGCCGCGGTCCCAGTGCTCCGAGCTCGGGGGCGGGGGCCGCGGACCGCAGGCCGACCCCGAGGCCGAGATCCTGCAGGACGGCGGTGACAGCTTCATCATCAAGGTCAACGCGAAGACGGTCCCACCCGGGCACACGCTCATGTTTCCGTTTGCGGAGCACTACCCGCCGGGTGTACCGGGGATCTCCTTCGGCGTGGTCGAGACCTCCAGGCTCCCGTCCTGCGTGATCGACTACTCCGATGGCCAGGATCTGTTCCCGCCGTCGGCGGCGGGGACCCCGGGCCACAGCCCGACCCCGGCCCCGTCCCCCTGACCGCGCCTGCACCGCGGGGTCCTACCCGCACAGCAAGCGGCCCGGCCCCCTCGGGTCAGGGGGCCGGGCCGGGTGCGTGTCGATGGGGGGCCGGCGGGGCTACATCGCCGACTCCGGGGTGATGCGGCTGCGGACCGCCGACTGGACGTCCTCTTCCTCGGCCGGGTCGGCCGCGAGGCGGCGCAGGCGGGGGGCGACTCGGGCGTCGGCCGTTTCCGCGTGGCGGGCGGCCACCTCCCGGGTGGTCTCCTCGCAGTCCCAGAGGCACTCGACGGCGAAGCCCGCCGCGAAGGAGGGGTCCGTCGCCGCCAGGGCCCGCGCGGCGCGGCCGCGGAGACCGGAGGAGGCCGTCTCGCGGTAGATGTGGCGCAGGACGGGGGCCGCGCAGGCGATGCGGAGCCGGCCGGCTCCGTCGACCAGGGTGAACAGCGGCGTCGAGTCCGGGCCGGAGCCGCGGACGGTGGAGCGCAGGGCGCCGAGGACGAGGGGGGCGTCCTCGATGCCGCCGCGGGCGGCCAGGAGGGTCGCTGCGGCCGTTCCGAGGGCGTCGGGGCGCTGGACCCAGCGCCGGGCCCGCTCGACGGCGGCGGGGCCGCACATGCGCTCGTAGGCGGCTACGGCCGGCTCGTCGCCGGCGGCTTCGATGAGGTCCAGTACGGCCGGGTTCTCCGGCTCGGCGAGGACCAGGTGGTGCAGCGCGGTGGCGCGGGCGGCCTCTCCGGATGCCCCGGCGGCGGCCGCCAGGATCGCGGAGCGGTCCTCGGGGGTGGCGACGGCGGCGAGGCAGCGGGCGGCCGGGACGTGCAGGGGGGTGCCCCGGCGCAGTCCGTCGGCGGCCCAGTCGAAGACGGCCTGAACGCCCCAGCCGGGCTGGGGACCGCGCGGGGTGAGCTGGCGCTGCCAGCGGTCGAACGAGCCCTGTTGGCGGGCTGCGCGCAACCGCTCGGCGTACGCGTTGGGTTCCGCCGCCTCTTCCCACAGGCGCCAGGGCCTGGGCTCGTAGGCGTCGCGGACGGCGGCGGCGAGCAATGCCTCGCCCTCGGCGGTGGCGGGGAAGCGGGCGAGGACGGGGGCGGCCAGTGAGCGCAGCCCCTCGTCGTCGTCGCGCAGGGCGAGCTCGTCGAGGGCCCAGGCCCAGTTGGAGCCCGTGGCGGCGTAGCGGCGCAGCAGCATGAGCGCGTCGTCGCGGCCGTACGAGGCCAGGTGGCCAAGGACGGACAGGGCGAGGCCCGTGCGGTGGTCGTCCTCGTCGACGAGGTCGTCGACGCTGAAGAGGTGGTCCTCGATCTCGCCCAGGGGGCCGTCGAGATCCAGGTACAGACGTGCGTAGTACAGGGAGCGGTTCTCGACCTGCCAGTCCTGGCGCGGATCGCCGGCCACGCAGAGGTTGAGCGCCGCGAGGGCCTCTGCCCTGGGCGCCGCGAGTGCGTGCAGCGTGCCGTCGCCGCGGCCGCGCTGGAGGAGCCCGAGCAGGGTGCCGCTCGGCGCTATGACTGGTTCGAACATGGGAATGGCCTCAAATCAAGCTGGGGACGCAACCGGGAATCGGAATTCACAGGGCCGCGTAACAGCATGCGAGGACGTCCGCCGTCAGGTTCCGCTCGATGTAGACCATTGCCTTCTCACTCTCGTCGGTGCTTCTCGGCCAGGGCGGCGGTCCCCCGGCAGGAGTGGGGGTCGGACACCCGTTGTGTCCTGCCCGCTCCTGCCCGTCCGTCCTGTCCGCGAATCGAATCCGACGCCATGATGACCCAGGCGGTTTGTGCGCCGCGACCACATTTAAGGCCGCCGTGACCAACCCGTGAGGTCTGGACCAGCCCAGAACCGGCCAGGGAGCGGCCAGAACCGGACTACTTGGCTCCGAAAAGCTCCAGCAGGTCGGCCTTGGCGAACATGCGGGCCGTGTCCACGGCGGAGGGCGTTCCGGCGTTCGGGTCGGCGCCGCCGGCGAGCAGCGCGCGGATGACGGCCTCCTCGCCCTTGAAGACCGCCCCGGCGAGCGGGGTCTGGCCACGATCGTTCGCGCGGTCGGCCTCGGCTCCGCGGGCCAGCAGGGCCGTGACGGCTTCGGCGTGGCCGTGGTAGGCGGCGAGCATGACGAGGGTGTCGCCGCGGTCGTTGGTGAGGTTCGCCGGGACACCCGCGTCGACGTACGCGGCCAGGGTCTCGGTCTCGCCCCGACGGGCGAGGTCGAAGATCTTGGTGGCCAGCTCGACGACGTCCTCGTCGGGAACGTCCGGGGAGCCCGGAGCGCCCTGGGAGCCCTGGAGGGCCTGGGAGTCCTGGGAGCCGTTCTCGACGTGCTCACTCATCGGTCGTACCGCCTTTCGAGGGCAGGGCTGCGCACGGCACTGCGTCCGTACGGGTGAAGCGTCAGAGTAGCGCCCGGACCTGCACATGAGAGGCGCGGGCCGAGGCAATGATCACCTTGCGGCCCGCGTGCCCCCATCCCGCCAGGCGCGCCAGCCGGGATGGGCCGGTCAAGTGAAAAATTGCCGGATTCACCCGTATGCACCTTTTATCGCATTGATACTTCCTGTGAGCCTGGAAGAACTGATGGTGACTGTCCCCACCCACCAGGAGAACTGACTCATGGTCCTGTCCATCTCAGGTGTCGTCCTGCTCGGCATCATCTGCTTCCTGTTCTTCAAGAAGGACGGCATGAAGCTCACGCACGCGTTCGTGTGCGCGCTCTTCGGCTTCTTCCTCGCCGGCTCCGCCATCGCCCCCAGCATCACGGCGAGCACGGCGAGCCTCGCGAGCCTTCTCGGCGGGATCAAGCTCTAGCGGCCGGCCCCGGCACCCACCCGAAGCTTCCACAACTCCAGGAGACGCCCGTGGCCCGGCGCCCACTTCCCCGCATCCTCAGCAGCGGCAGCGTGTCGCTGACCCGGGGCCGCGACTTCGCTCGCACGGCCGCCGACAGCGCCACGGACGTCCTCCATCCGCTCCTCACCATCGGACGCGGCCTGCGCGTCCTGGCCTCGGCCGGACGCCGCAAATGGTGCGACACACCCAAGGACAAGCGTGGTCCCGCGCTGTTCCTGGGTGCCGCGTGCGTCCTCGTGGTCGCGCTCGTCCCCTACGGCCCGCTCACCGCCCTGATCACCCTCATGGCGGCGGCGGCCTGGCAGGGACGCGACCGCACCCCGGTGAAGACCGGGCCCAGCGATGCCGAGACCGAACGGCTCGGCTCCCTCTACGAAGCCCTCGTGCCGTACTTCTCCATCCCGGAGGACCCGAGCCCCCTCTTCGCCCACGGCGGGGAGTGGGACAAGGCCTTCAGCGGCTACGAGTTCGACGAGGCGGGCCGCATCACCCGGCTCCACATCCGCTACCCGGCCTACTTCACCGATGGCGAGGCCGCGTCACGGGCCCGGATCGAGGCACTGCTGCACGCCAAGTCCGGGCGCGGACGGGAGTATCTCTTCGACTGGGACGAGGAGGGCAACCAGCTCGACCTGAGCGTGCTGGCGGCGCTGCCCACAGGCATCGCCGCCCAGCCTTTCGTCACCTCCCCCGGTGAGACCGTGCTCGGCTTCACCGATCCGGGCAGCGTGCAGCGCACCCTGCCCGTCCTGGACGGCGACGAGCCCCGGGACATGCCGCCGGTCATCTGGCGCACCGGCTCCCGTTCCGGCGAACCCCATCTGCTGGCCGTGGGCCAGCCCGGCAGCGGTACGTCCACGCTGCTGCGCTCCATCGCCCTGCAGGCCCTGCGGCACGGGGGCGAGGTCCTGATCGTGGAGGGCGGCGGCACCGGCGAGTACTCCTGCCTGTCCGGCCGCGCCGGCGTCCTCGCCGTGGAGTGCGGGCCGAGCGGGGCGCTGGCCACCCTGGAATGGGCCGCCCGCGAGACCGAGCGGCGCCTGATCGCCACCCACCGGGCCCGCGAAGCCGGCCGGCCCGCCCCCGAGGACACCCGGCGCCCGCTGTGGATCCTGCTCGACCGGCCGAGCGTGCTGGCCCACCTGGCCACCGCCGAGGGCGCCCCCGACCCGATCGCGCAGCTCCAGGTGCCGCTGCGGCACGGGCGCGCCGCGCACGTCACCGTGGTGGTGGCCGAGCAGTTCGACCACCTGGAGCTGCTGCACGACTCCGTCTGGCAGCACACGCGGGCCCGGGCGGTGCTCGGAGCCGCCACGATCCAGCAGATCGCCGACGTGCTGGGGCTGCCCCCGCACACCACGCCGACGGCCGTACTGCCGCCGGGGCGCGGGTACGCCCGGCTCGGCGCCGGTCCCGTGCACCGGCTCCAGGTGCCGGCCACCCCGGACCCGTACGACGAGGCCACCCACCCGGGACACCGCCAGGCGGTACTGGACCTGCTGCCCGAGCGGCAGGCGCCGCCCAAGCCCGTCCCGGACCACGTCACCCTGGGCAAGCCGCTGCACATCGTCCAGGCGCCCGCCCAGGCGCAGGGCCCGGCGATCGACGCCTCGGACATCCCCGAGGTCCCGGCGGACGCCCCGTAGGACGCCGCGGGTCCGGTCCGTCCGGCCCTACGCGACGAAGGTGCGCGGCGGCTCCGCCCCGCCGCCGCCCGCTCCGGTGGCGACCAGCCGGGCCGCGGCGGCCAGCCGGGCGGCCGCTTCCTCGGCCACCGGGCCGCCGACGGTGAACGGGAGCCTGACGTATCCCTCGAAGGCCCCGTCGACACCGAACCGGGGCCCCGAGGGAACCCGTACGCCCACCCGCTCCCCCACCTCGGCCAGCCGGGAGCCGGAGAGCCCGCCCGCGCGGGCCCACAGGGTCAGCCCGCCGAGCGGAACCCGGAACTCCCAGTCGGGCAGCTCCCGGCGGACCGCCGCCACCAGCGCGTCCCGGTTCTCCCGGGCCTGGTCGCGGCGGATCTCCACGGCCTGCTCCCAGCCTCCGGTGCGCATCAGCCAGTCCACCGCGAGCTGTTCCAGCACGGGCGTGCCCAGGTCGGCGTAGGCGCGGGCGGCCACCAGGCTGCGGATGACGTCGGGGGCCGCGCGGACCCACCCGATGCGCATGCCGGCCCAGAAGGCCTTGCTGGCGGAGCCGACGGTGATGACGGTGGAGCCGGCCGGGTCGAAGGAACAGACGGGGCGGGGCATCTCCAGCGTCGGGTCGAGCTGGAGCTCGACCATGGTCTCGTCGGCGACGAGGACGGTGCCGGCCGAGCGGGCCGCGTCCACCATCGCGCGGCGCTGTTCGTCGGAGGCCAGGGCCCCGGTCGGATTGTGGAAGTCGGCGACCACGTAGGCGAGGCGGGGGGCGGAGTCGCGGAGCACCTGGCGCCAGACGTCCATGTCCCAGCCGGACAGCCCCTCCCCCATGGCGACGGGCACGAGGCGGACGCCGGCGGCGCGCATGAGCTGGAGGATGTTGGCGTAGGACGGGGATTCGACGGCGATGCGTTCTCCGCGCCCCGCGAAGAGGCTGCAGATGGCGTCGATGGCGCCCATCGCGCCCGTGGTGACCATGATCTGCTCGGGCATGGTCGGGATGCCGCGCTCGGTGTAGCGGTCGGCGAGCATGCGGCGCAGCGCGGGCAGCCCGGCCGGGTAGTCCCCGTGGGTGTGGGCGTACGGGGGGAGTTCCTCCAGGGCGCCCTGGACGGCCTTGGTGAGCCAGGGCTCGGGGGCCGGGAGTGCGGCGCAGCCGAGGTCGATCATCGAGCCGAGGGACTCGGGGGGCAGGGGCTCCAGGCCGCGGGCCGGCATGGGGTTGCCGGCGGGCACCGAGGTCCAGCTGCCCGCGCCCCGCCGGGATTCGAGGAACCCCTCGCCGCGCAGGGCCTCGTAGGCGGCGGCGACGGTGGTGCGGCTGACGGAGAGGGCCACGGCCAGCTCCCGCTCGGCGGGGAGCCGGGCGGCGACGGGGATGCGGCCTTCGAGGACGAGCAGGCGGATGCCGTCGGCGAGCGTGCGGTACGCGGGCAGCTTGCGCCCGCCGGGCGCGGCGGCCCGGCCCTGCTGGGAGGTGATGAGCCGGCCGAGCTGTGCGGCACCGACGGCCGAGGTCCACTGCGCCATGCGTTCGGGTCCACCTTCGCGAAATTGGCCCCTGCCGGCCCCTTGAGGGCGGCATTGGATCGATCCTTGGGGTCCAGAGTGCCACGGGGTGGCCGGAGGCCGGGGCCCAGGGGGCCACTGAGTGAGCGGGGAGGGGGCCACAGGGGGCCCGGGCGGGGCGGGCGTTCACCGGCCGGACACGGGGGCGCTCCCGGCCCGGGCCGGGCAGCGGGCATACTGCCGCGGTGACGCACGTACGCCTCCCCCACCCTTATCTCGACCACCCGGGTCCGATCCCCTTCGCGCATCGCGGCGGGGCCGCGGACGGGCTGGAGAACACCGCCGCCGCCTTCCGGGCCGCGGCCGCCGCGGGCTACCGGTACTTCGAGACCGATGTGCACGCCAGCGCCGACGGGAAACTGGTCGCCTTCCACGACGCCACCCTGGACCGGGTCACCGACGGGCAGGGGCGCATCCGCGAGCTGCCGTGGAGCCGGCTCCGCGAGGTCCGGGCCGGCGGCAGCGAGCCCCTCGCGCTCTTCGAGGACCTGCTGGAGGAGTTCCCCGACGCCCGGTGGAACGTGGACATCAAGGACGAGTCCGCCGTGCACCCGCTGGTCGGCCTGATCGCGCGGGCCGGGGTCTGGGACCGGGTGTGCGTGGGCTCCTTCTCCGAGCGCCGGGTCGCCCGGGCCCAGAAGATCGCCGGCCCGCGGCTGGCGACCTCGTACGGGGTGGCGGGGGTGGTCGGGCTGCGGCTGCGGTCGTACGCGATCCCGGCCGCGCTGCGCGCGGGCGCGGTGGCGGCGCAGGTGCCGGAGACCCAGGCGGGCATCCGCGTGGTGGACCGCAGGTTCGTGCGGACGGCCCACGAGCGGGGGCTCCAGGTGCACGTGTGGACCGTGAACGAACCGGAACGCATGGAGGCTCTCCTGGACCTGGGAGTCGATGGCATCATGACCGACCGGATCGACATCTTGCGCACGGTGCTGGACCGGCGCGGAGCCTGGGCCTGACCGGCCCGTTCGGCTGCGCGCCCGGTGGCGGCGGCCGCAGCGGTACGGGGACCAGCGAGGGGGCACCAATGAGTGCGCAGACGACGGAAGACGCAGAACCGGGGGCCGAGGACGGCAGAGCCGCGGCCGCGGCCACGGCCGCGCGCAAGCGCGAGCAGCGCGGCTGGTACTTCTACGACTTCGCGGTTTCCGTGTACTCGGCGAGCGTGCTCACCGTGTTCCTCGGGCCGTACCTCACCTCGATCGCCAAGGCCGCGGCGGACGCCGAGGGCTTCGTGCATCCGCTGGGGATCCCGGTGCGGGCCGGTTCCTTCTTCGCCTACACGGTGTCCGCCTCGGTGATCCTGGCCGTGCTGCTCATGCCGCTGGCGGGGGCAGTCGCCGACCGGACCGGCCGCAAGAAGCCGCTGCTGGCCGTGGCCGCGTACACGGGGGCCGCGGCGACGGCCGGCATGTTCTTCCTGGCCGGCGAGCGCTACCTGCTGGGCGGGCTGCTCCTGATCGTCGCGAACGCCTCGCTGTCGGTCTCGATGGTGCTGTACAACGCCTATCTGCCGCAGATCTCCACGCCGGACGAGCGGGACACGGTCTCTTCGCGCGGCTGGGCCTTCGGATACACCTCGGGCTCGCTGATGCTCGTGATGAACCTGGCGCTCTACATGGGCCACGACTCCTTCGGTCTGACCGAAGGCATGGCGATCCGCATCTGCCTGGCCTCCGCGGGCCTGTGGTGGGGGGCCTTCGCGCTGATCCCGCTGCGCCGGCTGCGGGACCGCGCCGTGGTCCGGGAGCCGGGCGCGGCCCCGGCCGTCAGCGGCTGGAAGCAGCTCGTCGCCACCCTGAAGGACATGCGGCGCTACCCGCTGACCCTGTCGTTCCTGCTGGCGTACCTGATCTACAACGACGGCGTGCAGACGGTGATCTCCCAGGCCTCGATCTACGGGTCGGAGGAGCTGAAGCTGGAGCAGTCCACCCTCATCGGGGCGATCCTGCTCGTTCAGGTCCTGGCGGTGGCCGGTGCGCTGGGGATGGGCCGACTGGCCCTCCGGTACGGCGCCAAGCGGACGATTCTCGGCTCGCTCGCGGCCTGGGGCCTGACGCTGGCCGCCGGATACTTCCTGCCGGCCCGGACCCCGGTGTGGTTCTTCGCACTCGCCGCGATGATCGGACTGGTGCTCGGCGGCAGTCAGGCGCTGTCGCGCTCGCTGTTCTCGCACCTGGTTCCGGCGGGCAAGGAGGCCGAGTACTTCTCGGCGTACGAGATGAGCGACCGGGGGCTGAGCTGGGTGGGCCCGCTGGTTTTCGGGCTCACGTACCAGGTCACGGGCAGCTACCGGGACGCGATCATCTCGTTGGTGGTCTTCTTCGCACTGGGTTTCGTGCTGCTCGCCCGAGTGCCGGTGCGGCGCGCGGTGGAGGCGGCGGGGAATCCTGTACCCGAGCGGATCTGACCGGGGATCCGACGCATCCGACGGATCCGAGGGGTCGCAGCCGCGCGAATTCGGAACGAATTTCGACGTTCAAGCTAAGGGCCGGTAGTGTACGCCTTTGGCCTGCCAGGCGGACCGTTACTGCGTGCTTATGAAGTGAAGACGTTGGGTGACATCTGCTGCCAGATGTGACAAAACGGGCACTGGTGGGTACAACAAGGGGCGGTACGACGGGCGACGCATGACCCGGAGCGGGAATCTATACCGCCGACCGGACGTTGACCGGATGACGACGACAGCGACACCTGTCCTGTGGGCGACAAGCCCGGGAGGCACGATTCATGAGTGAGCGAGCTCTCCGCGGTACGCGGCTCGTGGTTACCAGCTACGAGACGGACCGCGGCATCGATCTGGCCCCGCGCCAGGCGGTGGAGTACGCATGCCAGAACGGACATCGATTTGAGATGCCGTTCTCGGTTGAGGCAGAAATTCCGCCGGAGTGGGAGTGCAAGGCGTGTGGCGCCATGGCACTCCTGGTTGACGGGGATGGGCCCGAAGAGAAGAAGGGCAAGCCTGCGCGAACGCACTGGGACATGCTCATGGAGCGGCGCACCCGCGAGGAGCTGGAGGAAGTGCTGGCCGAGAGGCTCGCGGTCCTTCGTTCCGGCGCCATGAACATTGCCGTGCATCCGCGCGACAGCCGCAAGTCCGCCTGACAGCCGGACGCCACACAGCGGCAAGCAGCACCCGCAGCACCGTAAGACAGCACGAAGCCGAGGGGCCCCACCGCACAGTGTGCGGTGGGGCCCCTCGGCTTCGCCGTGTGCGCCGGCGCTCCGCGCCGTTCCCTCAGGGGGTCAGCGGCGGCCGGTGGCCGTTGTCGGGCCGCTGCGGGCCGTCCTCGCGGATGACCTCGCCGTGGATGACCTCGCCCGGGACGACCTTGCCGTC
Source organism: Streptomyces sp. NBC_00193 (assembly GCF_026342735.1). GTDB lineage: Bacteria > Actinomycetota > Actinomycetes > Streptomycetales > Streptomycetaceae > Streptomyces > Streptomyces stoeckheimensis. Next base: position 5,565,265 of record NZ_JAPEMM010000001.1, on the reverse strand, counting down.
CGGGTAGTGGATCCGGGCCTGCTGGAAGGCGTCGCCGAAGGAGCCGGCCGGCGCGGAGGCCATCTTCCGCTCCAGGGAGCGGGCGGCCCGGCGGCCGATCAGGGCGCGGACGGGCGGGAGCAGGAGCAGCAGGCCGGCCGCGTCCGAGATCAGGCCGGGCATCATCAGGAGCAGGCCGGCCAGCATGGTCAGGCCGTTGCCCGTGCCGGCCTTGCCGGGCTGCGGCGGGGTCGGCTGACGGCCCTCCTGGGCCTGCTGGAAGGTGTCCGTCAGGTTCTTGAAGGCACGTCGCCCGGCCCGCTTGATGACCACCGCACCCAGCACCAGGCCGCCCGCGAGCAGCAGGGCGACACCACCGCCGCCGATCAGTCCGGCGACCTGGCCGAGCAGCCAGATCTCCAGGATCAGCCAGGCCGCGATGGCCAGGGGAAGGTACGTACGGGCGGGCGAACGCCGCCGGGGGGCCGTAGAGGTCGGAACTCCGGTCGTCATACCCCCAGTGTGCCTGGGCCGGGGTAAAGACGTCCTCAGCCGGAGGTACCGGACATCCCCTAGGGGTGCCGGACCGCCCGGCGGGGGCTCTGGTCCCGGCGCGGGCTAGTTGTTCCGGGGCTTGCCCGTCAGCTTGTCCGAGAGCTTGCCGGCGTGCTCCTTGAGCCCCCACTGGGTGACCCTCCAGAGGGCCTCCACCACGATGTCCTTGCTCATCTTGCTGTCGCCGAACTCGCGCTCGACGAAGGTGATGGGCACCTCGACCACGCGGAAGCCCTTCTGCACCGCGCGGCGGGCCAGGTCCACCTGGAAGCAGTAGCCGGCGGAGGCCACGTCGGCCAGGCCCAGCCCTTCGAGGGTCTCGCGGCGGAAGGCGCGGTAGCCGCCGGTGACGTCGCGGATCGGGACGCCCAGCATCAGCCGGGAGTAGGTGGACCCGCCCCGGGAGAGGAACTCGCGGCTCTTGGGCCAGTTGACGACCCGGCCGCCCGGCACCCAGCGGGAGCCCAGCACCAGGTCGGCACCCTCCAGGGCGGTGAGCAGCCTGGGCAGCTCCTCGGGCTGGTGGGAGCCGTCCGCGTCCATCTCGATGATGACGCCGTAGCCGTTCTCCAGGCCCCACCCGAAGCCGGCCAGGTAGGCGGCCCCGAGGCCCTCCTTGCCCTTGCGGTGCAGGACGTGGACCTGGTCGTCCGCGGCCGCCAGCTCGTCGGCGAGCTTTCCGGTGCCGTCCGGGCTGTTGTCGTCGGCGACCAGGACGTGGGCCCCGGGTACAGCCGCGCGGACGCGGCCGACGATCAGCCCGATGTTCTCCGCCTCGTTGTAGGTCGGAATGATCACCAAGGCCGTGCCGAGCGGTCCGTAGCTTCGCTGTCCGCCGTCGCTCACTGATTCCCCTTTTGCGTTCTCGTACATCCTGTACGTCGTGTCGCAGAGGATGATTTTAGAACAGCGATCGGGGCCCGCGGTCCTTCGGGCCGGACCGGCTCCCGCTGGCTGCGGGCCGCCTGACCGTTGTCTACTGGACCGCAGGGCCCCGATCTGAGGCCACCGCCCCCAAGTCTCCTGCGGAGCAGGGGGGACACCCTTGCGGCGAAACCTTCCCTCGCCCCCGAGGCGCGGGCGCGGCTGAGCTATCGGCTCCGTCCGGTTCGGACGTCCGGTGGTGGACCCGGCCGAACTTATCCGGGTCCGGCCGCCCTCACCGAACCACGGCCACCCGGATCACCCCTGTGGCCGTACGAATACCTCCCGGCCGCCGACCACCGTGGCGAGGCAGACCGGCAATTCGCCGCCGGGGGTCAGGTCCGGCAGTCCGGGGGTGCCGGAGCGGGGGTCCGTGGACCAGCGGGCGACCCGGTCGTCGGGGGCCTGGACCACCAGTTCGGCGGTGTCCCAGACCGCGTAGTCGGCCGGGGCGCCGGGGACGAGGATGCCCGCGTCGTCGCGGCCCAGGGCCCGCCAGCCGCCGCGGGTGTGGGCGGCGAAGGCCGCCCGTGCGGAGATGCGGTGGGCCGGGGTGTGGTGGAAGGCGGCCGCGCGGACGGTGCCCCAGGGGTCGAGGGGGGTGACCGGGGCGTCGGAGCCGAAGGCCAGGGGGACGCCGGCCTTGAGCATGGCCGCGTAGGGGTTGAGGGTGCGGGCGCGCTCGGCGCCGAGCCGGTCGGCGTACATGCCCTCCTCGCCGCCCCACAGCGCGTCGAAGGCGGGCTGCACGGAGGCCGTGAGGCCCAGTTCCGCGAAGGCGGCGATGGTGGCCGGGGTCATCATCTCGGCGTGCTCGACGCGGTGCCGGGCCGCGCGGACCCGGTCCAGGCCGACCTTGTCGGCGGCGGCCCGGACCCCGGTGACCACGGCGGTGATCGCGGCGTCCCCGATGGCGTGGAAGCCCGCCTGGAGGCCCGCCTCGGTGCAGGCGGCCACGTGGTCGGCGACGGCCCGCGCGTCGAGGTAGTCGGTGCCGGTGTGGTCCGCGTCGGCGTACGGGGCGTGCAGGCAGGCGGTGTGCGAGCCGAGGGCTCCGTCGACGAAGAGGTCGCCGGCCGCCCCGACGGCGCCGAGTTCCTTGACCCGGGCGAGGTCCCGGTCGGCCCAGTAGCCGAAGACCCGCGGGCCGGGGTGGGTCTGCGCCAGCTCCAGGAGGCCGCTGAAGTCCTCCGGGGAGGAGATCTCCGGGCCGCCGCACTCGTGGACGGAGCCGATCCCGAGGGAGGCGGCCCGGTCGAGGGCGGCCCGCTGTGCCTCGGCGCGCTGGGCCGGGGTGAGGGCGCCGAGCGCGGCCCGGCGTACGGCGTGGTGGGCGTCGCGGGTCAGCGGCTCGTCGGCGGCCGCGCGCACCTCGGGTACGAGCCGGAGCAGGGCCGTGGTCACCACGGCGGAGTGCGCGTCGATGCGGCTGAGGTAGAGCGGGCGGCCGCCGGCGGCCTCGTCGAGCTCCTGCCTGCGGGGGGCGCGGCGTTCGGGCCACCGGGCGGCGTCCCAGCCGTGGCCGAGCAGCACCCGGTCGGCGGGGCGGGCGTCCGCGTACGCGCGTACGCGCAGGAGGGCTTCGGCGAGGGAGGCGGCCGTGGACAGGTCCAGGCCGGTCAGGGCGAGGCCCGCGGAGGTGGTGTGCACGTGGGCGTCGGTGAAGGCGGGGGTGACGAGCGCCCCTCCGAGGTCGACGACCTCGTCCACGCCCTGCGCGAAGGCGTCGGCGGCGCCCTCGGAGCCGACCCAGGCGATGTGGCCGCGCTCGACGACCATCGCGGTGGCGAAGGGATCGGCGGGGCTGTGGACCTCTCCGCCGCGGAGGAGGACCGTACGGGGGCCTCCGGCGGTGGGGGCGGAGTCGGCGGTGCGGGGGCCTCCGGCGGCGTTGGCGGAGTCGGCGGTGCGGTCTGTCATGCCGACAGTCTGGCGGGTGCGCCGCGCGCCGCGGACCACGGCCCCTGCACAGGGGCCGGGGGTGGTTCCCCTACCCGCCCTTCGCCCGTTCCCCGGGGCTTCGCCCCGGACCCGTTGCCGGGTGCGGCGCCGTTCCCGGGGGCCAGCCCCCGGACCCCTGCTCCTCAAACGCCGGAGGGGCTGAATTCGGCCGGAGGGTCACACCCGGGGCGGGCGGGCCTCGTACGGGGTGGAGAGGACCACCGTCGTGCGGGTGGAGACGTGGGCCAGGGCGCGGAGGCGGCTCAGGAGGTCTTCCAGCTCCAGCGGGGTGGCCACGCGGACCTTGAGGATGTAGTTCTCGTCGCCCGCGACGCTGTGGCAGGCCTCGATCTCGGGGACCCCGGCCAGCCGCTCCGCGATGTCGTCCGGCGCGCTCGGGTCGAAGGGCTTGACCGAGATGAAGGCCGTCAGGGGAAGACCGACGGCCTCGGGGTCGACGACCGCCGCGTACCCGCGGATGACCCCGCGCTGCTCCAGGCGGCGTACTCGCTGATGGACCGCCGACGTGGACAGTCCGGTGGCCTTGCCCAGGTCCGTGTAGCTCATCCGCCCGTCCCGCACGAGCAGATCCACGATCTGGCGGTCCAGCTCCTCCATTGCGCTCATAGCCGCACAACTTACGGCCCCGAACCGTTTAGGCCCACCCGTGTCCACGGATTGAGGTGGCACCTGCGGCAGGCATGTGACCAAGGCCACAGGGGTATGCGGGCGTACGGCGGCCGGATGTGGTTACTCGTGCCGCGCGACGGGAAGTGCTTGGGGTGGCCGTGGCCGAAGAACCTGCCCGCCCGGCCCACCCAAGGGGGAGTACATCCATGCTGAACACCAAGCGCGCCGGTCGCATCGAACCGGAGCCCCTGGAAATCGTCGAGAGCGGTTACGCCGACGACGACGAGTACCTCGAATACGACACCGAGGGATTCGAGATCCACCACGCGACCTGCCCCGACTGCGGTCAGTCGATCGCCCTCGTCGCGGACGAGGAGTTCCTGCCGGAGCACGCCCTCTGCCTGACCCCGTGGAACCCGTTCGGGCTCACGGTGTGCGCGGGCACCGGGCGGCCCGCCTCCGACGCGCTGCCCACCCTCGACTTCGGCGACGACGGGGCCCCGGAGCTGGAGCCCGTCGTCCACCTGGCGCTTCCGCAGGGTCTGGACTGGCGGACGCAGCCCTTCTCGCACGTCGGCGGCCCCGGCTCGCGTCCCGTGCGGATGCCGGCGCCCGCGGTGATGCCGCAGATGCGCCAGCACGCGCAGGCCGCCTGAGCCCGGGCCGAGCGACTTCCTGGTCGCCTACCAGTACGTTCCCTGCACCATGGCGGTGAGACTGGCATGGTGCAGGATCAGGCTGTCGGGATCCGCCGGGACCTCGACCTCGCCGAAGTGCGCCTGCCGGTAGGCGATGCGCAGCATCACGATCCCGTGCCGCAGGGCGGCGTAGAGCGTGTGGAACTCCATGTCCCGCGGCGCGTGCCCGGTGAGTTCGGCGTACCGGCGTTCGATGTCCTCGCGGCGCAGGAAGTCGGGCAGGCCCGGCTGGCCGAAACCGACCGTCAGATCCTGGAAGAAGCAGTGCAGGTAGACGGTCCAGCCCAGGTCCACCTCGCGCGGGGCGCAAGCCGCCATCTCCCAGTCGAGGACGGCCACCGGTTCGAAGCCGTCCGCCTCGTAGATGACGTTGCCGATGCGCGCGTCGCCCCAGTTGAGGACGGCCGGGCCGCCCTCGTCCGCGGGCCAGAGCTCTTCGAGCCGGGCGAACGCCCGCTCCAGCAGCGGTGACCGGGACTTTCCCTCCACCACCCATTCGTAGTAGGCGCGTTGGGCCTCCACGTGGCGGCGCAGCGGGCTCCCGTCGCCCTCCGGGAGGAGGAACCGCGCCTCCTCGGGCGGGAACTGGTCGTGCAGCCGGGCGAGCAGCGCGATGCTCGCCTCCTGCAGCGCGGCGCGCTGCGCGTCGGTCGCGGCGTGCAGCCAGTTCCCCTCGTAGGTGTAGGGCATCACGTCGGGCGGTACGCGCCCTTCGGCGCGGGCCATCACGAAGAACGGCGCCCCGAGCGGGCCGGGGTCCTCTTCCAGCCACTGCACGCGCGGGACCGGCAGGTCGGTGTGGTCGGCGACGAGGCTCATGACCCGGTGCTGGCGGGGCATGTCGTAGGTGGGGAACACCGTGTAGGCGGCCGGGTCGGCGGCGAGGCGCAGCGCGCAGGCGTGGATCGGGGCGTCGGGGTGCTCTATGTCGAAGAGCAGGGTCTCGCTGGACATGCCGTTGGACCCGGGGACGGAGATGTTGGTGACCTTCGCGCCGGGCAGCTCGGTGTCGAGCCAGGCGGCGAGGCGCCGGCCCAGCTCCTCGGGTTCGCGGGTGGAGGTACGGGGGCGCGGTGCCGGTCCTGCCATGGGAAACCCCTTCTCTGGCTTGGCTGTTGAGGCTTGAGGTTGGCGGTGGTGGTGCCGGCCCTCCCGTCCGGGAGGGCCGGGTTACGGGGCCACCGAGCTGTAGTCGGCGAAGCCGCTGGGGTCGTGGCGGCCGAAGCTGCCGTGCTCGAAGATGCCGTAGCCGGTGCGGCCTTCGAAGGTGAAGCGGGCCGAGTGGTCGGTGACTCCGAAGGCGGCCATGGGGTGGGCCGCGGGGTCGGAGAGGTCGTAGGTGCGGCGGTCGGTCCAGCCGCGGCCCTGCCAGGTGCCGTGCTGCCAGTCCGAGGCGGGCGGGTAGCCGGCTCCGACGGCGAGCGGGGAGGAGTTCAGGATCTCCACGCCGAGTTCGAGGGGTTTGCGGCCGGCCGGGTCGGTGAGGTGGACGACGGCGCTCTCGGGGTGGCGGCTGCCCGGGCGGTAGCGGATGTCGGTGTGCGGCCAGCCGAGCTGTACGTCGTGGCGGCCGCTGCCTTCGGGGAAGACCTGCACGGCTTCGCTGAGGGCCCGGTGGCCGTCGGCGTCCTCCTGGGTGATGACCATCAGGAAGCGGTCCTCGAACCGGACCGGGATCCAGAGCCAGTGGAACCCCTCGGGCCGGTGCTCCTCGGCCGCCCGGCCGCCCTCTTCGCCGGGGATCGGGCGCACCCCCCAGCTCCGGTCGCGGGTGCCGGTCCAGTCGGCGTCGAGGGTGAACTCCTCGCCCTTGGCGCGGATGGTGCCGGTGACACCGCCCGCCTGGACGAAGCGGCGGCCTTCGAGGATGAGGCGGTCGCCCCGGCGCTGGGTGTGGTGCGGCTCCCAGACGGCGGGGAACTCGGCGGTCCAGGTGATGTCGTACGAGAGCCCGTCGGGGTCCTCGGGGTCGGCGGCGCAGGTGAGGGTGATCCGCCGGAGGGGCTCGTCGACGGTGATGCGGAGCGGGCCGACGGAGAGGTTCATCCGGTCGTCGGTGAGGGCGTCGGAGGCGCGGACCGCGAGCAGTTCGTCGCCGACGCGGAGGGTGGCGTAGGCGTCGATGACACCGGCGTTGGGGTAGACGCCGAGGCCGAGGATCAGGACGGCGCGGCCCGCGTGGTCGAAGACGTGGAAGATGCAGCGGTCGTAGGCGTTCCGGTCGCCGGTGACGAGGTGCTTCATCGACAACGGGGCCTGGTGGATGGGGTATTCGTCGAGCGGTACGGGCCGGTCGGCGGGCATGGCGAACCTCCGGGAACGGGTGCGAGGGATGACACCTGGGCGGAGATGACGGTACGTCAGGTTGCGTGGTGGGGAACAGGGTTGTGGCACAGACTGGCAGAGAGACACACCGTGCGGGGGCCCGGTTGGGGCGGGCCTTCGACGGGGTGGCCTGGGTCTCCGACTCCGGGGTCCCCGGGGTCGGCCCCCGGCGGCCCGGCTGCGCCCGCCGAGGGGGGCTCCCGGCGGGATGCCCTGAGCGCGGCCCGAATCCGTGCCCGGCCGCGGGGGGCGCACCGTGTCGGCGGGGTCCGGGTGGGGCCCTGCGGGGCTGTCCCCTACCCGCCCTTCCACCGTTCCCCGGGCCGGCCCGGACCCGGTCCTCAAACGCCGGACGGGCTGGAGGGCCCCGGGCTCCGCCCGGACCCGTTGCCGTGTGCGGCGCCGCTGCCGGGGGCCGAACCCCGGCCCGGACCCGGTCCTCACACGCCGGACGGGCTGGAGGGCCCCGGGCTCCGCCCGGACCCGTTGCCGCGTGCGGCGGCGTTGCCGGGGGCCGGCCCCCGCTCAGCAAACGCCGGAGGGGCTGATTTGGGCGTATGCGCTTCGCATCGCCGAGGGGAGTGCTCGGTCGGTGGGGACAGGTCGAACGGATGGGCGGGGTTACCCGTGGGTCCGGTGGCGCGTTGGCCCGGTATGACCACGATGGAGACTTCCACGCCGAAGGTGGGGCGCCGGCGGCGGGCGCCTGCCGCAGGGCACGAAGAATCGGTTCGGCAGGCCCCCGACCCGCCCATCTACCGCGCGCTGCTCACCCGCTGGGAGGAAGACGGCCGGACCGTGCCGGGGCGGCGCGATCCGGAGTGGTCCCGGGTCGCCTCCTCCCCGATCTGGCCGACCGGCCCCCTCTTCGGCGGCTGACCCCTCGCAGCGCGGCCAGGCCCGGGGCGAGGCCGGCCGCGGGCCGGTGGGCCGCGACGGACGGCGTCCGGGCCCGACGTGCGCGTGCTCGACGGCTTTGACGGGCATCGCCTTTCCCCGCCCCGGCCTGCTAGGCCGCGGAACCGTCCACGTTCCATTCCTGCGGCAGGTCCCCGTCGCAGAAGACGCAGACGAAGTCCTCCTCCCGCACGATGTTCAGCTCACTGCAGGAGGGACAGCGGCGGAACACCACCTCGTGGGTGAAACCGGGAGGGTGCTCGATCCCGGCTGCGTCCAGAGCCTTCGCGACGGCCGCCCACGAGCTGGTGTCCGGGCAGTATCCGGTCGACTGGTTGCTCGTCTCGGCCACCACCCACTGCCCGGACTCTTCGCGGAAGCGCATCTCCCCGGCGCCCAGAACAGGGCCACCGCCGGCACACACCACGTGCTCGCTCCGGCGCGGGGCGAGCCGCAGCACACCCGCCGGGTCGATGACGAACGTGAAGGGCTCGGCAAGCTCCACCGCTGCCAGAGCCGAGGCCCAGTCCGCGAGGTCGGCCGCCGAGTGGATGCGTCGCCCCTCGGCCTCAGGCCGGACAAGGGCTCGCAGATCAGGCGGTCCCACATACCGGTAGCTCCACCGCCACGGTTGTGCGCCGAAACCGCCGCCGGTGGACGGCTCTGCCGCTTCGGCAGGGCCGTCCACCGGCGTGGCAGCGCTGCCGGGGCGGGTGGTCAGCGGGATTCCGGGCCCGCCAGGTGGCGGGCGATCACCATGCGCTGGATCTGGTTCGTGCCCTCCACGATCTGGAGGACCTTCGCTTCGCGCATGAGGCGCTCGACCGGGAAGTCCGCCGTGTAGCCGTAGCCGCCCAGGACCTGGACCGCGTCCGTCGTGACGGCCATCGCCGCGTCGGTGCAGAAGAGCTTGGCCATGGCCGCCTGGCGGGAGAAGGGCTTGCCCGCGTCCCGCAGCCGCGCGGCCGCGAGGTAGAGGGACCGGCCGGCCTCGATCTTCGTGGCCATGTCGGCCAGCATGAACCGCAGGCCCTGGAAGTCCGCGATGGGGTGCCCGAACTGCTTGCGGTCCAGGGCGTACGCCAGGGCCTCGTCGAGCGCGGCCTGGGCCACGCCGATCGCGCAGGCTGCGATGCCGAGGCGGCCCGCGTCCAGGGCGGCCAGGGCGATGGTGAAGCCCTGGCCCTCCTCCCCGATGCGGCGCGTGTCGGGGACCCGTACGCCGTCGAAGTGCAGCTGGGCGGTGGGCGAGCCCTTCATGCCCATCTTCTTCTCGGGGACCGCCGCCGTGAGGCCTTCCGCGTCGCCCGGGACCAGGAAGGCGGTGATGCCCTTCGGTCCGTCCACGCCCGTGCGGGCCAGCACCGTGTAGAAGTCGGCGACCCCGCCGTGGGTGATCCAGGCCTTCGTGCCGCTGATCAGCCAGTCGTCGCCGTCCCGGACCGCCTTGGTGGTCAGGGAGGCCGCGTCCGAGCCGGAGGCCGGCTCGGAGAGGCAGTACGCGCCGAGCAGCCCGCCGCCGAGCATGGCGGGCAGGTGGGCGCCCTGCTGCTCCTTGGTCCCGTAGCCGGCCAGGCCGTGGCAGGCCAGCGAGTGCACGCTGACGCCGAGCCCGACGGTCAGGCGGGCCGCGGCCAGCTCCTCCAGCACCTGGAGGTAGACCTCGTACGGCTGGTCGCCGCCGCCGAACTCGCCGGCGTACGGGAGCCCCAGCAGACCGGACTCGGAGAGGAGCGCGAAGACCTCCCGGGGGAAGCGGCCGGCATCCTCCTCCTCGGCGGCCCGGGGGCGGATCTCCCGCTGCGCGATCTCGCGTACGAGCGCGAGCAGGTCTCGGGACTCCTCGGTGGGCAGCGATCGGTCCACCTGCGGCGCGCGGTCGGTCATGGCAGCGCTCTCCTCACGTTCAAGCACGGGGCGGCGCGTGAGGGTGGTACGCGTCGCCGGGTCTCGGGGCTCACAGCCGATGGTGCCCTCCCGGATCGCGGGAAGGTCCAGTTCAAGGGGCTGCGGCGGTTGAGTATGCCCGATCAGGGGCTTCCCGTCACGGGTACGAGATCTTCGTCGGGGACGGGCGGGGCCGGGCACTCGGGAACGAACTCCTCGATCACCGTCAGGGTCGCGCGCAGCGTGCGCACGAGCAAGGCGCCGAACTCGGCCCGGTCGGGGTGGTTGGGGTGGTTGGGACGGTTGGGGTGGTCAGGAGCGCCCGCCGCCGCGTCCGCGTCCGCCTCCGCATCCGCCGGGACCGGCGCCGGGGCGTCCGCCGGGCCGATCCAGTCGAGGGTGCTGCCCTCGACGCCCGCCAGCCAGCCGACCAGGGCCAGCCGGGCGAGCGGCGGGATCTCGCGGCGGCCGTACGCGCCTTCCGCGATGGTCGCGATGAGTTCCTCGCGGACGGCGTCGCGGATGGCGAGGACCTCGGAGTCCGAGCCGACGCCTCCGGTGACGATGGTGCGGTAGGCGGCCTGGTGGTGCTCGGCGTAGTACAGGTAGCCGTCGATGGTGGTGCGCACGCGCTGCGCGGTGGGCTGTTCGCTCTCGCCCGCGGCTCGGGCCACGAGCTCGGCGACCGAGTCCTCGACGATGGCCAGGTAGTAGCCGCGTTTGCTCTTGAAGTAGTAGTAGATGAGCCCCTTGGCCACGCCCGCGTGCTTGGCGATGTCGTCCATGGAGAGCGCGTCGTACGAGGTGTCGGCGAACAACTTCCGCCCGATCGCTATGAGTTCGGCCCGCCGAACCTGCGAACGTCCGGTCGTTCCGCGCTGTTGACTATTATTCAAATTCAGCCCTAGCCTCGAACTGCCACAGGAAGCCCGCAGTATGGCAGACCTCTGTGCACCCCCCTTTGCACTCCCCCTGCGCACCGGACGACGTACGGGAGGAACACATCATGGGCAACGGCAGGACGAGCACGTCGAGCACCGCGCACGCGAAGAGAAGGACGCCCGAGGGCCGGGTCGACTGGAAGAAGACGGCCGCCGTCGCGATGCCCGCGGTCGTCGCGGTCGGGGCGATGGCGATGGTCATGGCACAGGGCGCGCTCGCCGCCTCCTTCGCCGTCTCGGGGACGAGCTTCCAGGTCTCCTCGTCCAAACTGAGCAGCAAGGGCCTGGCCTCCTACGTGCACACGGACCGCTCCGTCGACGGCAAGGGCCATCCCGTCGCGCTGCTCGGCATCGACGAGGCCACCCTCACGGACATCTGCCAGGCCGCCGAGGTGGACACCCCGGTGGGCAAGGTGGTTTTCAAGCTGACCGCCGGCGGCCCGGCCGGCACCGTCACGGCCAGCAATCTCGTCATCGACGGCGAGGACCTGGCCGGTGACGCCGTCTTCGGGACGGCCCAGATCGGCCGCGACGCCTCCACCCTCGACCAGGTCGGCGGGATCAAGGGCGAGGCCGGCAAGTTCGGCCTCCAGGCCGGGGACATCGAGGTCGTGGACGTGAAGTCGCACGCCTGGTCGGCGACCGGCGGCAACTTCCACCTCAAGGGCCTGAAGCTGAACGTCAGCCTGGACGGCAAGAAGTGCTTCTAGGCCTGCGCGGGCCCGCCGGGCCGGGCAGCGGGTGGCTGGACCGCCGGCTCCCGCTGCCCGGCCCCCGGCGGCGGCTGCGCGCCTGGCGCCGCACCCGCCCCTTCTGGGGCGGACTGCTGGTGATCCTGGGCGGGACCGAGCTGCTGCTGGTCCCGCTCTCCCCGCTCACCGTGCTGGTCAGCCTGGGCCTCGGCGGGATCGCGGCCATCGGGATCGGACTCGCGCTGATCGCCGCGGGCCTGTTCCTGTGGCTGCTGCCGCAGACCCGGGCCTACGTCTCGATCCACGCGCTGCTGCTCTCGGTGCTCTCCTTCGTGGCGACCAACCTCGGGGGCTTCCTCGTCGGGATGCTGCTCGGCATCGCGGGCAGCGCGCTGGCCTTCGGCTGGACCCCGGCGCCCGATCCGGAGGCGGGCGAGGAGGGCCCGTACGTCCCGAGCCTGGACGGCAGCGGGCCGCGCACGCTGGCGGCCGCGCTGCCGGTGGTGCTGCTCGCCTCGCTGGTGGCGGGCACCGGGGAGGCGAAGGCCGCCCCGGCCGGTCCGCCGATGGCCGCGCGCACTCCCCCGACCGTGACCACCGCGCTCTTCGCCCCGCAGGGGTTCGCCTTCGCGGGGGTCACCCACGTGCCCACGGTGGACGGCCCACTGAAGGTGCTGGTGCTGCGGATGCGGGCGGCCACGCTCACCGACTACGAGCTGCGCAGCCGTGACGGCCGCGAGGAGTACGGGCTCGCCGCGAAACGGCTGGACCTGAGCGGCGATGTGACCTTGTACCTGACGAGGTTCAGCGGGTGCATCGAGGGGCTGCTGTGCGTGACCTTCAGCCCGGACGGGCTGCCGGCTCCCCCGGTCATCCCGCCGTTCGTCTTCATGACCCGGGTGAGCGCGGAGCAGGCGCTCGTCACCTCCGACGTGATCAAGACCGACGACCTGCGGCTGGTGGCCTCGTGATCCCCGTCCAGGCCGCGCCGCTGTGGGCGTACGGCATCGGCGCCACCTTCGCGGTGGCCGCCGGGCGCCAGCTCCAGTGGTGGGAGCGGTCGGTCCGGGGCGAGGGGGTCCGTACGAGGAGCCGCGCGGCCAATCCGTACCTGGCGCTGACCCTGCTCTACGCGGCGCTGCTGCCCGCCCCGACCGGGGCGTACCTGATGTGGCAGAACCCGGCCTGGTCCACGATGCACGCGGCCCGCGGCCACGACGGGGTGTGGGCCGGCTTCGCGCTCTTCTACGGGGCCTCGGTGGTGGTCGGCGCGCTGCTCGGGTTCCTGGTGGCGCGGCTGTTCGTCCTGGTCGGGGCCGGCTACTGGGGGTACCTCCAGGCGGTCGCCGGGTACTTCCTGCTGTTCTTCACCCTGATCCACGGGTGGGACGGCACGGGGTACGAGCGGCTGCTGAGCGCCGATCCGCAGGCCTTCGCCGACTGGCCGGCGGAAGGCGTCGCGAACGGCGTCCTGGCCTTCGCGACCTCGGGCACCTTCCTGGCCGTGCTGATCTTCGGGACGGCCGTCATCGGCACGATGCTGCTGGCCGAGATCGGCTGGCTGGTGGAGGGCTGGCGGCTGCCGGGCGCCGCGGCGGACCTCAAGGTGCCCAGGGTGATCGCGGTGGCGATCGCCGGGGCGGGGGTCTACGGGCTGCCGTTCGCGGGGGCGCTGGGCGCGAGCGTCCTCGTCCGGCTGCTCGGCTGGTGGGCCGGGATCGGGGTGTTCGCCCTGCTGGCCGGGGTGGTGCTGCTGCCGGCCCGCTCGCCCGTGCGGGCGCTGTACGGGCTGGTGGGCGTTCCGGACCGGCACTGGCAGGTGGAGCCGGAGGCCGAGGCGGAAGCCGGGGCGAGGGCCGGGGCGGGGGCCGTGGCCGAGCCGGGAAGGGCCGAGCCTGAGGTCAGAAGAACCAGCCGACCTGGGTGACGAACATGGCCACGACCACGACCAGGGTCCAGCCGAGCACGTGCTCCAGCCAGGAGGAGGAATCGTCCTCGGGTCCGCCGGTGCGGACCAGGTTGCGGGCGCGGGCGGTCAGGGCGGCGCTGTGTGCGGTCATGTCCTCCAATGTGACAGCGGAGGGCGCCCTCGCGGTAGAGACGATGGTCACGGGTGGCATGTCTCACGCCCCCGGCCGCGTGGTGCGGACCGGGGGCGCGAGGGGTCGTGCGTACCGGATCAGGTGGTGCGGTCGCGGCCCGCCATGCCCGCCATGGCCAGGGCCAGGCACAGGGCGATACCGCCGGCGAGGACGTTGCTCCACACCGTGCGGGTGGTGCTGACGTCGCCGGAGATGACGAAGGGCGCGACGATCGTCCAGGCGGCGAGACCGACCGCGGTCCAGGCCATGGCGTGGGTGCGTTCGTAGGCGGAGCCGAGTCCGCTCATGCACAGACAGTAGGCCAGGCCCGCGATCAGGTTGTTGATCGCCAGCGAGCTGAGCCCGCTGAATCCGGCGATCCACGGCGAGGCGGCGATGTACAGGCCCGTCATCAGGGCCAGCGCCTCTACGACCTGGGCACTCGGAGTGCTGGTGACCCGCTCGAACCGCGAGCGCATCTCAGCGAGGTCGGGGTGGTGTTCGATTCTCGGTTGGGTGGTCATGGCGGGCTGCCTCCTATGAGAAGCTCCTATTGCCCTTTTGCCCTTTATGTTCCACTTACATGCCATTCGGGTCAACGCGAAAATCGACGCGAGATCTCAGAGCACGCCGACCGCCCGCAGTGCGAGGACCTGGGCCGGGTTCGGCCTGATCGGACCGTAGAGGTAGCAGACGCCTCCGGTGCCGGAGACGACCTTGCCCGCGGCGTTGTGGCGCTTGGTCCGGAGCCAGTTGTTCTCGAACTGGCGGCGCCCGTAGACGCGGCGCACCGCCGTGTTGTCGGCCGAGTTCGGGTCGTTGGCGATCACGTCGCCCGAGGCCGTGAAGCCGATGACGGTCATCAGGTGGCCGGCCGTGCCGTAGCCCGCGCCCGTGAGCTCCTCGGCCCTGAAGGACTGCGAGGTGATGACCGGGACTCCGGCCCGCACCAGGGTCTCCAGGTCCGTGAGGGAGCCGAGGCGGGTGACGACGCCGGCCATCTGCCGGTAGGTGGCGGCGTAGGCGGCGTTGAAGGGCCAGTTTCCGCAGCCCTTGTACGCGGCGTCGTAGGTGGAGCGGGCGGCGTGGCAGACCTGGGGGTCCGCGTAGTCCTTCTTGACCCAGGCCACGGAGGAGGCGCTGGCCCTGCGGCCCCAGAACTCGATGATCATCTGGGAGGAGGTGGGGCTGCACCAGGCCTCACCGCCGTTGTCGTACTCGGGGTACTGGCCGGCGTGCGTCTCCTGCGAGTACCTCGGCACCTTCAGCTCGTGGGCCCCGCCGGCGGCGGTGGAGGCCGGGACGCCGAACCGGTCCGGGACGTCCGAGGCCATGGCGCCGGCCAGCCACACCGTGGGGCCGCGGCTCGCACCGGGCTTGCGGTACAGGGTCAGGCGCAGCCGCCAGTCCTTGATCCGCAGCCCGCTCGCGGGGGCGTCCACGGCCAGGGTGTCGGTCCAGACGGTGGACTTGCCGTCGGTCTGGCCGTCCACGGAGGTGCGCCGGATGTCCCCGTCACCGGAGGCCCAGCGGCCCATCACGTACCAGGGGGTGGCGGTGCCGTCGGTGTAGGTGCCGCGCAGTTCGGCCTGGATCCAGGTGCCGGCCGGGGTGCGGGCGTTCCAGGAGGCGATGGCCTCGGTGGCGGGGACGGTCGAGGTGTGGACCGGGGAGGTCCAGGTGGCGTACTCCCAGGTGCTCTTCTTCGCGGTGTGCGGGTCCGTGTACTCGGTGCGGCCCGTGGGGGTCTTGATCTCCAGGCCGGGGCGGGCGCCGCCGATGGCGGTGGTGCCCTGGTGCCGGCCGGCGGTCCAGTGGGCGTACGAGTACCAGAAGCGGTTGTCCACCGTCTTGCGGGTGGCTCCGGCGGTGGCCTCGGCGGCTCCGGCGGTGGCCTCGGCGCCTCCGGCGGTGGCCGGGGGCGGGGTGGCCGGGGTGGCCTGTCCCCGGCCGCCGCCGGTGGCGGGCTTCGGCTCGGCCGCGGAGGCTCGGCCGCCGGGGACGGTGGCGGCGGCTGCCGCCAGGGCTACCGCCAGTAGGGCGCGGCGGGGTGTGGGTGCGGTCATCGGCGTGGCCCCCAGGGGTCGGTGCGGCGGGTCGGCTCCCGCCCACCCTTCCAGTTCCCGCGTGCGGGGCCGTGAAGCCGCGCGCCGTGTCGGGGTGACGCGGCGCGGCCCCCGCTCCCCCGGGCGGGCCCTGCGGGGCTGTCCCCTACCCGCCCTTCCACCGTTCCCCGGGCTCCGCCCGGACCCGTCCCCGGGTGCGGCGCCGTTGCCGGGGGTCAACCCCCGGACCCCCGCTCCTCAAACGCCGGAGGGGCTGAGTTCTCGCCGGCGTCAGCCAAGATCAGCCTCGCCGGCGTTTGAGGCGCGGGGTCTGGGGCGGAGCCCCAGGGGGGCCGGGGCGCAGCCCCGGGGAACGGGCGAAGGGCGGGTAGGGGACAGCCCCGCAGGGCCGCTGCGTCGCGCCGGGCGGCGGAGGTCATACGGTGGGGGCGTGGAACCTCAGTCGTCGCTTCAGCCGCTCGTGCGCGAGATCATCGCCCTGCCGCCCTCGATCGGGCCCGTCCGCCTCGTCGGGATCGACGGGCACGCCGGGTCCGGGAAGAGCACCTTCGCGGGGGCGCTCGCCGAGGCGCTGGGCGGGGTTCCCGTGTTGCGGCTGGATGATGTGGCCACTCATGAGGAGCTGTTCGGGTGGGTGGGGCGACTGCGCAAGCAGGTGCTGGAGCCGCTCGCCGCGGGGCGGGCCGCGCACTGGGCCCCGTACGACTGGGTCGAGCGGCGGTTCGGGCCGGAGCGGGTGCTGGAGCCCGGTCCGGTGCTGCTCGTCGAGGGGGTCGGTGCCGGGCGGCGCGCCCTGCGCCCGTACCTGGCGCGGCTGCTGTGGATGGAGACTCCGCGTGCGAAGTCCTGGGGGCGCGGGCGCAACCGGGACGGGCGCGAACTTTCCGACTTCTGGGACGGATGGGAGCGCGCGGAGCTCGCGCACTTCGCGGATGATCCTTCGCGCCCCTTCGCCGACACCCTGGTGCGGCAGAGCAGTACGGGATACGAGTGGACTTCCGGGGCGGCCGGGGCGGCGGGAACCGGCGCTCGTGTGACGGAGGGTGACGAGGCCCCCCAGGCCTGAAGGGCGGGGGAAAGACCCTCTCCGCGGGTGCCTCCCGGCCGCTTGACCCGGGGGCCGGGACGGCCTTACGTTCTGAAGAAGCGGCCCTCACCGGCCGCCGCGGACACGAAGTCCCCGATTGTTCCCCCGTGATCGGGGGCTTCGTTCTGTCCCCCGGTCCCCCGCGGATCCCCGTCCGGCACTCCTCCGTCGCGGCGTCGCACGGGGCACATCCCGGCCGTTTTCTCACCCTGCGTCACCGTGGACCGTCCGGATCCGTGCCCGGCAGGTCTTCGACGCACCCTACGTAAGGTGCGTAACCGCAGGTACGATGCACCCCTGATTTCATCGGCGCAGGAACAACTCGCGGATGCGTCGCGGGGGTTGCTGGGCACCACGGGGGCAGGCTTGTGGGGGATGTGATGGACTTCGCCGCGCACGGAAGCAGCGCGCACGCCCCGGCCGAACTCGCCTGGCTGCGAGGAGTGGACGCCTGCACGATGGGCGCCTATCCGCAGGCCGAGGAAGAGTTCCGGGCGGCCGTACGACTCGATCCCGGGATGGCGGATGCCTGGCTGGGGCTGCACGCGCTCCGCGTCGACACCACCAACGCGTTATTGCGCATGTACGCCCACCGGGACCGCTTCGGGGAACAGCGGGCCCGCCACCGGCGGACGCTGAACTCCTGGTACTGGCTGGGCTGGTGGGTGCAGCCGGTCCTGGAGACCCGGCGGGACCTGCTGCTGGCGCACGCCTCGCACTGGCTGGACGGGCGCCACGTCCCCGAGCTGGACCAGGCGCTGGCGGCCCTGCCGCCCGTGGACACCGACCCCCAGGTGCGCTTCCTGCACGCCTGCCGGGCGTACCTGGTCAAGGACTGGGAGCAGTTGGTGCGCTCCACCGAATCGCTGGTCGACGATCCGCTCCTGGGCATCGAGGCGGGCCTGTTCGGCGGGATGGCCCGGGTCCGGCTGGAGATGTACGGGCAGGCCGAGCCGCTGCTGGCGGCCTCGCTGATGCGCTGCCGCAGCGAGCAGCCCCAGCGCAAGGAGCTGCGGTACTGGCTGGCCCGGGCGCACGAGGGGACCGGGCGCAGCGCGGCGGCCCTGCCGCTGTACCGGGCGGTGCACCGGGTGGACCCGGCGTTCATGGACACGGCGGCCCGGCTGACGGCGATCGAGGACAGCGAGGACGCCGACGGCCTCGCCGGGTACGCGAGCGGCGCGGGCTACGAGGCCTTCGGCGGGCACGGACCGGCCCCGTCGGGCGGTGACTTCGCGGCGGTGGCGCTGGGCGGCGGCGGTCCGGTCCAGGGGATCGCCGCCGACGGACAGCCGGATCCGGACCCGCTGACGGCGGGCGACCCGCCGGAACCGCGGCACGGCCCGGGGGCGCCGGGGCCCGGCGCGGGTCTGCCGGCCGGGGTGCGGCACAAGGCCGCGCTGCCCGCGCAGCCGGGACCGGTGGACCTGCCGGCCGGGCCGGCGGATCCGGCGGCGCTGGCCGAGGCGCTCGCGGAGCTGGAGCGGATGGTGGGCCTGGAGCCGGTCAAACGGCAGGTGAAGGCGCTCTCCGCGCAGCTGCACATGGCCAGGCTGCGGACGGGGCAGGGGCTGCCGGTGCAGCCGCCGAAACGGCACTTCGTCTTCTCGGGGCCGTCGGGCACGGGGAAGACCACGGTGGCCCGGATCCTGGGCCGGGTCTTCTACGCGCTGGGCCTGCTCGGCGGCGACCATCTGGTGGAGGCCGGGCGCGCGGACCTGGTCGGCGAGTTCCTCGGGCAGACCGCGGTGAAGGCGAACGAGCTGATCGACTCGGCGATCGGCGGGGTGCTGTTCGTGGACGAGGCGTACAGCCTCTCCAACTCGGGCTACAGCAAGGGCGACGCGTACGGCGACGAAGCCCTGCAGGTGCTCCTGAAGCGGGCGGAGGACAACCGCGACCACCTGGTGGTGATCCTCGCGGGCTATCCGGCGGGGATGGACCGGCTGCTCGCCACGAATCCGGGGCTGTCCTCGCGGTTCACCACGCGGGTGGACTTCCCCAGTTACCGGCCGCTGGAGCTCACCTCGATCGGCGGGGTGCTGGCGGATGCCAACGGCGACCGGTGGGACGAGGAGGCGCTGGAGGAGCTGCGGAGCATCAGCGGGCACGTGGTGGAGCAGGGGTGGATCGACGAGCTGGGCAACGGGCGGTTCCTGCGCACGCTGTACGAGAAGAGCTGCGCGTACCGGGACTTGCGGCTGTCGGGCTTCGCCGGTGATCCGTCCCGGGAGGATCTGTCCACCCTGCGGCTGGCGGACCTGATGCAGGCGTACGGGGAGGTCCTGTCGGGCCGCGGACCGCAGGAGCGGCCGGAGCCGCCGCCGCTGTGAGGACGGCCTACGGTATGTCCGGCGGCGGGCCGGAGCAGGCCGCGAAGGCGTTGAGGACGAAGAGCGCGAGGACCGCGGCGATCAGGAACCAGCCTCCCCAGAAGGGGCGTCCGCCGTACTGCTCGGCCCACTGCTCGTCCGCCCCGCCGTCGCCCAGCCTGCCTTGCAGCAGCGCCCGGACCCGGTCCGCGAACTCCGGTTCCGCCGCCGCGCGTTCCCGCACGACCGATGCGAGGGCCAGGGCCGCGTCCGGTGCGTGGGGTTCGCGGTCGAAGGCTGCGACGGCGCCGACCCGTTCGGCCGGCAGCCCGTCGAGGATCACCTCGCGCAGCCGGCGCGCCACCGGGGAGGGTGCGTCGGGGTCCTCTCTCAGCAGGCCCAGCACCTCGCGGGCCATGGCCCCGAACTCCGGGTCCCCGTCGTCGTGTTCACCGGATCGCATGAGTGCCCCCTCCCGCCGCCTCCTCACGAGTATGGCGGCCCGACGCCGTTGCCGGACCCCTCTCGCGACGGGTCCGGCGGCGGGCGTCAGCCGGTGAACGCCCCCTCCGAGCGGAGTTCGGGCTTGCGGGCGTGCGGTGGCGTGCGGTGCGCGGGGTCACGCACCTCGCCCACCAGCGTTTCCAGTACGTCCTCCATGGCGACCAGGCCGAGGACCCGGCCCGAGGGGTCGGCGACCTGTGCCAGGTGCGTCGCGTCGCGGCGCATCACCGTCAGGGCGTCGTCCAGCGGGAGCGTGGAGCAGACCGTGGTCATCCGGCGCCAGACCCGCTGGGGCACGGCCCGTTCCCGGTCCTCCAGGTCCAGGACGTCCTTCACGTGCAGGTAGCCCATGAAGGCGCCGCTGTCGGCGCGGACGGGGAACCGGGAGTACCCGGTGCGGACCGTCAGCTGCTCGATCTGGCGCGGGGTGACGGCCGGTCCGACCGTGACCAGCCGGTCCGGGGCGAGGAGGACGTCGGTGACCGGGCGGCTGCCCAGTTCCAGCGCGTCCTCCAGGCGTTCCTGTTCGACCGGCTCCAGCAGACCGGCCTGCCGGGAGTCCTTGAGCAGGCGGCCGAGCTGGGCGGAGGTGTAGACGGCCTCGACCTCGTCCTTGGGCTCCACCTTGAAGAGCCTGAGGATCAGTGTGGCGCAGGCGCCCAGCGCCGTGGTGACCGGTCCGCAGACCCGGGCGAAGGCGACCAGTCCGGGGCTGAACCACAGGGCCGTCTTCTCGGGCGCGGCCATGGCGAGGTTCTTGGGGACCATCTCGCCGATGACCAGGTGGAGGAAGATCACCGAGGTGAGGGCCACCGCGTAGCCCAGCGGATGGATCAGCCCCTCGGGCACGTGGGCGGCGTGGAAGAGGGGCTCCAGGAGCCGGGCCACGGTCGGTTCGGCCACGGCGCCGAGGGTGAGCGAGCACATGGTGATGCCGAACTGTGCGGCGGCCATCATGCGCGGCAGGTTCTCCAGGCCGTGGAGCACCTGGCGGGCCCGCTTGGAGTCGGCGGCCAGGGGTTCGATCTGGCTGCGGCGGACGGAGACGAGGGCGAACTCGGCGCCGACGAAGAAGCCGTTGGCCAGGACGAGCAGCAGGGCGAACAGCAGTTGGAGCGCGTTCACCGGCCACCCACCTGTGCCAGCTCGGCGGGGGCGGCGGCGTCCGGGGCGAACCCGTAGAAGGCCTGCCCGTCGGAGCCCGGTGTGCCGGGGGCCGCGGGAGCGGTGCGCACGAGGCGGACCCGTTCGGCGCGGTAGCGGCGGACCTGGCGCACGGAGAGCTTCCAGCCGGGCAGTTCGGCGCGGTCCCCGGGGGCGGGGATGCGGCCGAGCAGGTCGGCGACGAGCCCGGCGACGGTCTCGTACGGTCCTTCGGGGACCTCCAGGCCTATCCGTCGCAGGGTCTGCACGCGGCAGCTCCCGTCCGCCTCCCAGGAGGGGCGGCCGTCCTCGGCGGGTACGGCGGCCAGTTCGGGGCTGCCGTCCTCCGCGAGGTCGTGCTCGTCGCGGACCTCGCCGACGAGCTCCTCCACGATGTCCTCCAGGGTGACGACGCCGGCGGTGCCGCCGTACTCGTCGACGACCACGGCCATGGGCTGTTCGCTGCGCAGCCGTTCCAGCAGCGGCTGCACCGGCAGGGAGCCGGGCACCAGCAGGGGGGCCACGCAGATCCCGCTGACGCTGGTGCGGGCGCGCTCGGACTCGGGCACGGCGAGGGCGTCCTTGAGGTGGACGACCCCGGTGATCTCGTCGATGCGCTCGCGGTAGACGGGGAAGCGGGACAGGCCCGTGGCGCGGGTCAGGTTGAGCACGTCGGCCGCGGTGGCCGTGTGCTGGAGGGCGCTGACCTTGACCCGGGGGGTCATGACCAGCTGCGCCGTGAGCTCGCCCAGCGACAGGGTCCGTACGAAGAGGTCGGCGGTGTCCTGTTCCAGGGCTCCGGCCTGGGCCGAATGGCGGACCAGGGAGACCAGCTCGCCGGGGGTGCGGGCGGAGGCCATCTCCTCGGTGGGCTCCACGCCGAGCGCCCGGACGAGCCGGTTGGCGACGGCGTTGAGGCCCGCGATGACGGGCCGGAAGACCCGGGAGAAGACGTGCTGCGGGCCGGCCACGAAACGGGCCACCTGGAGCGGTCGGGAGACGGCCCAGTTCTTCGGGACGAGCTCGCCGACCACCATCTGGACGGCGGAGGCGAGCAGCATGCCGATGACGACGGCCGCGCCGGGGACGGCGCCCTTGGGGAGGCCGGTCGCTTCGAGCGGCCCGGCCAGCAGGGCGGCGAGGGCGGGCTCGGCG
The DNA here is from genome assembly GCF_026342735.1 of Streptomyces sp. NBC_00193. GTDB lineage: Bacteria > Actinomycetota > Actinomycetes > Streptomycetales > Streptomycetaceae > Streptomyces > Streptomyces stoeckheimensis. The sequence goes on along the minus strand of NZ_JAPEMM010000001.1, from coordinate 5,543,448 downwards.
AGCATGCCGACCACGAGGGAGGTGATGGTGATGCCGAGCTGGGTGCCGGAGAGCTGGAAGGACAGCTCCCGCAGGGCTGCGACGACCGTGCGGGCACGGCGGTCGCCCTCGGCCGCGGCGCGTTCGGCCTCGGGTCTCTCGACGGTGACGAGGCCGAATTCGGCTGCCACGAAGAAACCGTTGGCGAGGATCAGGGCGAATGCCGCCACGAGCAGAAGTAGCGGGATGGTCATGCCGCCGCCTCCGTGGGGAGGGCGGCGCGTGTACTACCGGACGATCCGTCCATTGCTGGAGGGAGTCACTCCTCGAGTCGCAGGTGCCCACGGGCCTCGGGGTCCCGGGGCCGGTGGGAGGGCGCACGGTCGCGCCCCCACACCAGGTTAGTCATTGAGATCGCCGCCGCAATGGGACGCAGCGACGAGGTCGGCCGGGCTCAGTCGTTCTTTGAGCCGGTTCCGTGGGCTTCGGCCAGGGCGCGCAGGGCGCGGGCGTCGGCGATCGCCTGGGCCTTGGCGACCCCGGGCTGGATGCCCAGGGCGGGCAGGCTGGTGCCGTCGCTCAGGTCGAGGAACACCCAGGCGTCGCCGGGGCGGAGGTTGACGCGCAGGATCTGCGCCCACTCCAGGCGGCGGGTGGTGGTGAGGTTGACGACCGTGACCCCGGTCTCGTCGGCGACCACCTTGGGGCGGCTGAGCAGGACGAGGACGGAGGACAGCAGGACGGCGACGAAGACGAAGCTGATCCGCTCGCCGGGCTGCAGGCGCTCCAGCATCAGGGCGATCGTCGTGATGGTGAGGAACATGGCGGCGCCCACGCCCAGCAGGACGACCCGGGTGCGGGTCGGCCGGAAGGTGACCGGCAGGGCGGGCGGTGCGGGCTGGGCGGTGGCGTCGGCCATGTTCGTCAGGTGCCTTCGGGTGGTGCCGGGTGATGAGCCCGATGGTGAGGGATGCGGCCGTGCGGCGGGGTGCCGTCGTACGCGTCAGAGGCGGCAGGCGTGGATCGAGGTGGTGAGGATCGCGCGCGCGCCGAGCTCGTACAGGTCGTCCATGATCCGCTGGGCCTCCTTGGCGGGGACCATGGCGCGGACGGCGACCCAGCCCTCGTTGTGCAGCGGGGAGACGGTCGGCGACTCCAGGCCCGGGGTGAGGGCGACCGCGCGCTCCAGGTGCTCGGCGCGGCAGTCGTAGTCCATCATCACGTAGCTGCGGGCGACCAGGACGCCCTGGAGGCGGCGCAGGAACTGCTGGGCCCGGGGGTCCTCGGGGTCGGTGCCGTTGCCGCGGATGACGACGGCCTCGGAGGTCATGATCGGCTCGCCGATGACCTCCAGTCCGGCGTTGCGCAGGCTGGTGCCGGTCTCGACGACGTCGGCGATGATCTGGGCGACGCCGAGCTGGATGGCGGTCTCGACCGCGCCGTCGAGGTGGACGACGGAGGCTTCGATGCCCTTGTCGGCGAGGTGCTTCGCGACGATTCCCTCGTACGAGGTCGCGATGGTCATCCCGTGGAAGTCCTCGGGGCCCTTCGCGGTGCCGGGGATGGTGGCGTAGCGGAAGGTGGAGCGGCCGAAGTTCAGCGGCAGGATCTCCTCGGCGCTGGCGCCGGAGTCGAGCAGCAGGTCGCGGCCGGTGATGCCGATGTCGAGCTTGCCGGAGGACACGTAGATCGCGATGTCCTTGGGGCGGAGGTAGAAGAACTCCACCTCGTTCTCGGGGTCGACGACCACGAGCTCCTTGGACTCCTTGCGCATCCGGTAGCCGGCCTCATGGAGCATCGCCGACGCCGGTCCGGAGAGAGAACCCTTGTTGGGGACGGCGATGCGCAGCATGGGGCTTCCTTTGGTGCGTAGGTGCGAAAGGGTGTGCTGGTGTACGGGTACCGGGCGCGCGGACGCCCCGGCAGGGTGTGCCGGGGCCCGCGCGGAACTGCTGGGGACTGCGGCCTAGAGGTGCGCGTAGACGTCGTCGAGGGAGATCCCGCGCGCCACCATCATCACCTGGACGTGGTAGAGCAGCTGGGAGATTTCCTCGGCAGCGGCTTCCTTGCTCTCGTACTCGGCGGCCATCCAGACCTCGGCGGCCTCCTCGACGACCTTCTTGCCGATGGCATGGACGCCCTTGCCGACCAGCTCGGCGGTACGGGAGGTGCTGGGGTCGCCGTTGGCGGCCTTGAGCTGGAGCTCGGTGAAGAGCTCTTCGAAACTCTTGGAGGGTGTGTTCGCCATGATGTCCCTAGGGTACGGGCTCACCCCGGTGCCCCAGCGCCTGGGTTCACCCCTTGGACTGGCGCCAGGGTTCGCTGACGGTCCGCAGGGTCATGGCGGTGGAGACGGCGGCGGTGACCGCTTCGTGCCCCTTGTCCTCGTTCGACCCCTCGAGTCCGGCGCGGTCCAGCGCCTGCTCGTCGTTGTCGCAGGTCAGCACGCCGAAGCCGACGGGGACTCCGGTGTCGATCGACACCTGTACCAGGCCCTGGGTGACGCCCTGGCAGACGTAGTCGAAGTGCGGGGTGCCGCCGCGGATGACCACGCCGAGGGCGACGATGGCATCGTAACCGCGACCTGCCAGTACCTTCGCCACGACCGGGAGCTCGAAGCTGCCCGGGACGCGCAGCAGGGTGGGCTCGTCGATCCCCAGCTCGTGCAGGGCCCGCAGGGCGCCGTCCACCAGGCCGTCCATGACCTTCTCGTGCCACTGGGCCGCGATCACTGCGACACGCAGGTCTCCGCAGTTCTTCACGCTCAGTTCGGGTGCGCCCTTGCCGCTCACAGCTCTGCTCCTCGGTGCGATTCGTGTGGTGTGGTGATGTGGTGTGGGGTGGTGCTCGGGGATGGTGCTACCGGTGTACCGGCTACCGGCTACTGGTTGCCGCAGGCGGACGTGGTCACGGCCCCTTCGAGCCAGGGCAGGTCGTGTCCCATCCGGTCCCGCTTGGTGCGGAGGTAGCGCAGATTGTGCTCGCCCGCCTCCATGGGCATCGGCTCCCGGTCGGAAACCTTGATGCCGTGGCTGATGAGGGCTTCCGCCTTCTCGGGGTTGTTGGTCAGCAGCCGGACGCTGTGGACGCCGAGGTCGGCGAGCATCTGGGCGCCGGCCCCGTAGTCGCGGGCGTCGGCCGGCAGACCCAGTTCGAGGTTGGCGTCGAGGGTGTCGCGGCCGCGCTCCTGGAGCTCGTAGGCGCGCAGCTTGGACAGCAGGCCGATGCCGCGGCCCTCGTGTCCGCGCAGGTAGACGATCACGCCGCGGCCGGCCGCCTGGACCCGCTCCATGGCGGTGTGCAGCTGGGGGCCGCAGTCGCAGCGCTGCGACTGGAAGATGTCGCCGGTCAGGCACTCGGAGTGCATGCGGACCAGGACGTCCTCGCCGTCGCCGATCTCGCCGTGGACGAGGGCGACGTGCTCGACGCCGTCGACGGTGGAGCGGAACCCGTACGCGGTGAAGTGGCCGAAGGCGGTCGGCAGGCTGACCTGGGCCTCGCGGCGCACGGTCGGCTCGGCGGAGCGGCGGTAGGCGATCAGGTCCTCGATGGAGATGATCGTCAGGCCGTGCTTGCGGGCGAAGGGGATCAGCTCGGGCAGCCGCAGCATCACGCCGTCCTCGCCGGCGATCTCCACGATGGCGCCGGCCGGACGCAGGCCCGCGAGGCGGGCGAGGTCGACGGCGGCCTCGGTGTGACCGTTGCGGACCAGGACGCCGCCGGGCTTGGCGCGCAGCGGGAAGATGTGCCCGGGGCGGACGAAGTCGGCGGGGCCCGAGACCCCGTCGGCCAGCAGCCGCAGGGTGGTGGCGCGGTCGGCGGCGGAGATGCCGGTGGTGACGCCGTGGGCGCCGCTCGCGTCGACCGACACGGTGAAGGCGGTCTGCATCGACTCGGTGTTGTGCTGGACCATCTGCGGGAGTTCGAGGCGCTCCAGCTCGTCGCCCTCCATCGGGGCGCAGATCAGGCCGCGGCACTCGCTCATCATGAACGCGATGATCTCGGGGGTGGCCTTCTCGGCCGCGATGACGAGGTCGCCCTCGTTCTCGCGGTCCTCGTCGTCGACGACGACCACGGGACGGCCGGCCGCGATGTCGCGGATGGCCTGCTCGACGGGGTCGAGGCGGAAGACCTCTTCGCGCTCGACGTCGGGCACGGGCTTCAGGACGGGGTTCGGGGTGATCATGCCGTTGCTCCTTCCAGAGCCGGGGCGGTGGTGGTGCGCGAACGCTGGTACCAGTCGTAGGCGCCCCAGACGACGAGGGCGAAGTAGACGACGTAGACGAGGCCGGAGAAGGCCAGTCCGCTGTTGAAGGCGAGGGGGACGCCGACCAGGTCGACGAGGAGCCAGGCGAACCAGAACTCGACCAGGCCGCGGGCCTGGGCGACCATCGCGACGATGGTGCCGACGAAGATGTAGGCGTCGGCCCACGGGCTCCACGACAGGCTCGGGTAGAGGGTGAACAGTCCGCCGACGGCCAGGGTCCCGGCGGCCGCGCCGGCCAGCAGGAGCCCGCGCTCCTTCCAGGAGGCGGTGCGGACGGCGATGGAGCCGTCCTGGGCGTCCTGCTTGCCGCGCTGCCAGGCGCGCCAGCCCCACGCGGCCACGCCGATGACGAGGAGCTGCTTGCCGACCCCGCCCGCGAGATGGGCGGAGGCGTAGGCGCCGACGAGGATCAGGCCGGAGAGGAGCTGGGCGGGCCAGGTCCATATGGAGCGCCGCCAGCCGAGCGCGAGGGCGCCCAGGCCGATCAGGTTGCCGATCATGTCGGACCAGATGACCTTCTGGTCGAAGACCTCGAAGGCCTCGGTGTTGAGCCAGGTCAGGGCGCTCACTGCGACTCCCCCGTACGGTGGTGCAGGGGGTCGACGCCGGCGGCCAGCAGCCGCTCCACGTACTTCGCCAGGACGTCGACCTCGAGGTTGACCGGGTCGCCGGGCTTCTTGATGCCCAGGGTGGTCAGCGCGAGGGTGGTGGGGATGAGGCTGATGGTGAACCAGTCGGCCGCGGCCTCGACCACGGTGAGGCTGACGCCGTCGACCGTGATGGAGCCCTTCTCGACGACGTAGCGGGAGAGGTTCTCCGGGAGGGCGACCTTGACGATCTCCCAGTGCTCGGAGGGGGTCCGCGAGATGATCTCGCCGGTTCCGTCCACGTGCCCCTGGACCAGGTGGCCGCCGAGCCGTCCGCCGAGCGCCATGGGGCGCTCCAGGTTGACCCGGGAGCCCTGGGTGAGGGCGCCGAGGCTGGAGCGGTTCAGGGTCTCCTGCATGACGTCGGCGGTGAACTCGCCGTCACCGGTCTCCACGACCGTCAGGCAGACGCCGTTCACGGCGATGGAGTCGCCGTGCTTGGCGTCCTCGGTGACGACCGGGCCGCGCAGGCGGAAGCGGGAGGCTTCGGCGAGCTCCTCGACGGCGACGACCTCGCCCAGTTCTTCGACGATTCCGGTGAACACTCAGTGCTCCTTGAGGGCTGTGGGGGCGGTGGGGGCCGACGCGGGGACGGCGGTGACGCGGATGTCCGTGCCGATGCGGACGGTTTCGGTGATCCGGAGCCGGAGCGCGTCGGCGAGGGTGCCGATGCCGGCGTCGGCGAGGGCGAGGGGGCCCGCGCCGAGGAGGACGGGGGCGAGGTAGCCGACGACCTTGTCGACGGCCCCGGCGGCGATGAAGGCGCCGGCCAGGGTCGGGCCGCCTTCGAGGAGGACGGAGCGGATGCCGCGTCCGTACAGCTCGCGCAGCAGGGCGTCCACGGAGATCCCGTACTTGTCGTACGGGAGCCGGGCCAGCTCCACTCCGGCGAGGTGGCGGGTGTCGGCGTCCTCGGCGACGGCGATCAGGGTGGGAGCGGCCTCGTCCAGGACCCGGGCGGTGGGCCGGATCGTGGCGTGGGTGTCCAGGACCACGCGCAGCGGCTGGTCGGCGGCGGTGAAGCCGTCGATCCCCCGTACGGCGAGGTGCGGGTCGTCGGCGCGCAGGGTGCCGGAGCCGACGACGACGGCGTCGGACTCGGCGCGCAGCCGGTGGACGTCGGCGCGGGACTCGGGGGAGCTGATCCAGCGGCTGGTGCCGTCGGCGGCCGCGATGCGGCCGTCGAGGGTCGCGGCGTACTTCCACAGGATGTACGGGCGGCCCAGGCGCACGGAGGTCAGCCAGGCGGCGTTGCCCGCCTCGGCCTCCTCGCGGAGCAGTCCGGCCGAGGTGTCGATCCCGGCGGCGCGCAGGGTGGCGCCGCCCCCGCTGGCCTGCGGGTTCGGGTCGGAGACCGCGTAGACCACGCGGGTGATCCCGGCGGCGATGAGCGCCTGCGCGCAGGGTCCCGTACGGCCGGTGTGGTTGCAGGGTTCGAGGGTGACGTAGGCGGTGCCGCCGCGGGCTGCCGCGCCTGCCGCGTTCAGGGCGTGGATCTCGGCGTGCGGGCCGCCGGCCCGCTCGTGCCAGCCTTCGCCCACGACGGCGCCGGAGGCGTCGGTGATGACGCAGCCGACGACGGGGTTGGGGCTGGTGGAGCCGAGTCCGCGGGCGGCGAGCTCGATGGCTCGGCGCATGGCGCGGGTGCCCGCGTCGGGTGCTGCGTGCGCGGCGTGTGTCGCCACCGGGTCCTCCTGCCTCATCGGGCACGGACTCCGGGGCCTGTCGGGATACGACAGATGAAGCGGGTAGCACACGCGGGGACGCCGAGGCCGGAAACACGGTCCGTTCGACGGCACGTCCCGAGGGATGTGCCGGTGGACCGCCGACGGCGGCGTACCGGTGACTGGCCCGCCGCGCACTGCCTCCCATCCGGACTTTAACCGTCGGTCCAGGAATTTCACCTGGTCAACCGGCCGCTGGCTGCGGACGGGTCGCGGACTATAACCGCCGGTTCGGAATTACACCGACCCCGGAGTGCGCTGCTACTGGTACTGAAGCCAGTGTGCCACGGGTGATCGGCGGCCATACAGGTGAGTCAATGTGGCCTGGGTCACACATTCGGCCACTCTTGAGCGCCCCGATTGCGCCGTTCGGCCGATTCGCTCCTCTCTGTACAGCCGCGCGTACGGAGGGGTGCGAGCCCTGGCGGAACGCGCGCCGGGCCTTGCCGGATCGCGCACTTTGGTCCAGACCTATTGACGGGTTGGTCTAGTCCTCTTAACGTTCCCTTCATCTTCCCCGGGAGACAGCCCGTCAGATGTGCGCACGTCACGGGCCAACACGCACCACGTTTCAGCCTGTTGTGTCCTGCCATCCTCCCCTCCCCAGGAGGCACAATGCTGTCCCCCACCAAGACGAGGGCCATGCTCCTGACGTCCGGCGCCGCAATCGCCGGGCTGCTGGTCGCGGGGCTCTCGGCGGGCGTCTCGCACGCCGCCGACAACGAGTCCTGTCGCCCCGACGGTCTGTACAAGACCGCGGGCGTGGACGTCCCGTACTGCTCGGTCTACGACACCGAGGGCCGCGAGAAGATGGGCGCCGACCACCAGCGCCGCGTCATCGGCTACTTCACGGGCTGGCGCACGGGCAAGGACGGCACGCCCGCCTACCTGCCCCACAACATCCCGTGGTCCAAGGTCACCCACCTGAACTACGCCTTCGCCCACGTCGACGGCAACAACAAGATCTCGGTCGGCTCGGACAACGCGAACAACTCCGCCACCGGGATGACCTGGCCGGGCGTCGCGGGTGCCGAGATGGACCCCGCCCTCCCTTACAAGGGCAACTTCAACCTCCTGAACAAATTCAAGAAGCAGTACCCGAACGTCAAGACGCTGATCTCGGTCGGCGGCTGGGCGGAGACCGGCGGCTACTTCGGCGACGACGGCAACCGCGTCGCGTCGGGCGGCTTCTACTCGATGGCCACCAACGCCGACGGCTCGGTCAACCAGGCCGGCATCAACACCTTCGCGGACTCCTCGGTCGAGTTCATCCGCAAGTACGGGTTCAACGGCGTCGACATCGACTACGAGTACCCGACCACGATGAAGGACGCGGGCAACCCGCTCGACTGGCAGCTCTCCAACGCCCGCCGGGCCGGACTGGTCCAGGGCTACGACGCCCTGATGAAGACCCTGCGCGAGAAGCTGGACCGGGCCGGCGCCGCCGACGGCAAGCACTACCTGGTGACCGTCGCCGCCCCCTCCTCCGGCTACCTGCTGCGCGGCATGGAGACCTTCCAGATGCAGAAGTATCTGGACTACGTCAACATCATGTCCTACGACCTGCACGGCGCCTGGAACGAGTACGTCGGTCCCAACGCCTCGCTCTTCGACGACGGCAAGGACGCCGAGCTGGCGGCCGCCAACGTCTACGGCAGCTCGCAGTACGGAGGCATCGGTTACCTCAACACCGACTGGGCCTACCACTACTTCCGCGGCTCCATGCCGGCCGGCCGCATCAACATCGGCCTGCCCTACTACACCCGCGGCCACAAGAACGTGCAGGGCGGCACCGACGGCCTGTGGGGCAAGGCCTCCGCGACCACCTGCCCGGCCGGCGCGGGTCTGACCAAGTGCGGCGACGGCGCGGTCGGCATCGACAACCTGTGGCACGACAAGGACACCAACGGGGTCGAGTCCCCCGCCGGTTCCAACCCGATGTGGCACGCCAAGAACCTCGAGAAGGGGATCGTCGGCGACTACGTCACCAAGTACGGCTTCCCGGCGAACACCACGCTGACCGGCACCTACGTCCGCAAGTACGACGCGAACCTGGTCGCCCCGTGGCTGTGGAACGCGCAGAAGAAGGTCTTCCTCTCCACGGAGGACGAGCAGTCGGTGGCGGCCAAGGCCGACTACGTGGTCGACCGCGGCATCGGCGGCACCATGGTCTGGGAGATGGCCGGCGACTACGGCTGGAACGCCGCGAAGGGCCAGTACGAGATCGGCGACACGCTGACCTCCGTGATGTACGACAAGTTCAAGGCGGCCACCCCGTACGGCGCCAAGAAGTCCAACACCGCGCTGCCGACCCAGGCCGTGGACATCAAGACGGAGTTCAACGAGTTCAAGCTCGGCGACTCCAACTACCCGATCACCCCGAAGCTCAAGATCACTAACAACACGAACGCGACGCTTCCGGGCGGCACGGAGTTCCAGTTCGACTACTCGACGGCGGCTCCGGCCAACGCCTCCGACCAGTCGGGCTTCGGCACCAAGGTGATCAAGAGCGACCACACCGGCAGCAACGTCGGCGGTCTGAAGGGCGACTTCCACCGGGTCTCGCTGAAGCTCCCGGCCTGGCAGACGCTCGCCCCGGGCGCCTCGGTCGACCTGGCCTTCAACTACTACCTGCCGGTCTCGACGCCCTCCAACTGGACGGTGAACATCTCCGGCACGACGTACGCGCTCGCCGGTGACCTGGCGCGCGGCACGACGGTGGTCCAGCCGGGCAGCACCACGCCGCCCACCACCCCGCCGACGACTCCCCCGACCACCCCGCCCACCACGCCTCCGACGACCCCGCCGACCACGCCTCCCACCACGCCTCCGGGCGGCACGTGCACCAACCCGGCGTACGTCCCGGGCAGCGTGACCACGGGCGGAACGGTCGTCTCCCACAAGGGCCGCAACTGGAAGGCCCAGTGGTGGACGCAGAACGAGGAGCCCGGCACCACCGGCGAGTGGGGCGTCTGGAAGGACCAGGGCGCCTGCTGACACCCCTCGGGGTGACCGCGTAGGTGAAGAGACGTGAGGACCCGGTGGCCCGGCGGCCACCGGGTCCTCGCGTTCCCCGGACGGCCCGGCGATCTTGCCCGGATCCGCCAACTTCCCTGGTTCCGCGGGCTGTACGGTCCCTGGTGGCGGGCTCGCACGGGAGCGCGCCGGCCTACGAAGGGAGCGGACACCATGGGCGGCATCCTGGTCACGGGAGGCACGGGGAACCTGGGGGCGCTGGTCGTCGCCCGGCTGCGGGCGGCGGGCCACGAGGACGTCCGCGTGCTCAGCCGGCACGCACCCGTGTACCCGGTGGACCTGCTGAACGGCGCCGGACTCGACGCGGCGACGGCGGGCGCCGAGGTGGTCGTGCACTGCGCGACCGCGACGCGCGGCGGTGACGAGGTGGCCGCCGGGCACCTGATCGAGGCGGCCCGGCGGGCCGGGACGGTCCGGAACATCGTCTACATCTCGATCGTGGGGGTGGACGAGGTCCCCCTCGGCTACTACCGGAGCAAGCTGGCGGTGGAGCGGCTGCTGGAGGCCTCCGGGCTCGGCGTGACGATTCTGCGGACCACGCAGTTCCACGACCTGGTGGCCCGGGTGTCCGGAACGGCGGCGAAGCTGCCGGTGGTCCTGCTGCCGAAGGGGGTCCGGGTGCAGCCCATCGCCGCCGAGGAGGTCGCGGACCGGCTCGCGGAGCTGGCGGTACCGGACCCGGCGGGCCGGGTCCCGGACATGGGCGGCCCCGAGACCCACGCGCTGACGGACCTGGGCCGCGCGTACCTGGCGGCGCGGGGCATCCACCGGCGCGTGGTGCCGCTCCCCCTGGCCGGCAAGGCGTACGCCGGGTTCGTCCGCGGCGGCAACCTGGCACCCGCGCACGCGGTGGGGAAGAAGACCTTCGCGCAGTTCCTGGCCGCCCGCGGAGCGAACTGAGGGCGGTCCGCCGTCCCGGGTCCGGCAGGGGCCCGGGTCAGGCCGTGAAGAGGACGGACTGTGCGGATTCGCGGGCGGCGAGCCGTGCCCCCGTGAGCACCGCCGTATCGCCGAGGTCGCCGGCCCGGACCTCGGTCGGGACCGGGCTCAGGGCGGTGAGGCGGCGGGCGACCCTGGCCGCCAGATCGGGTCCGCCCGCGCGGCCGAGCTCCCCGCCGAGCACGACGCAGCCGGGGTCCAGGATCGCCGCGACGGCCGCCGCCCCGATGGCCAGCCGGTCGGCGAGTGCGTCGAGGAAGGCCGGTCCGGCGGCGCCCGCGACGGCCTCCTCGACCGGCCCCCGGTAGCCGTGGGCCGCTGCGAGCGCGGCCACCCCGGCCCGCCCGGTCAGCTCGTGGAAGCCGCCGTCGCAGTTCGTGGCCGACGGGAGGCCGCCCGTCCCGGGCACCGGCAGGAAGCCGATCTCACCCGCTCCGCCGGAGGCGCCCCGGCGCAGCCGCCCGTCCAGGACCACGGCGGCGCCGACCCCTTCGCCGAGCCAGAGCAACACGAAGGAGTCCAGGTCCCGGGCCGCGCCGACCCGCTGTTCGGCCAGGGCGGCCAGGTTGGTCTCGTTCTCCACCACGACCACCGCGGGCAGCCGCCGCTGCACCGCGGCCACCAGGTCCCGGTGCCAGGCGGGCAGGCCGGCGGTGTCGCGGAGCTCCCCGGTGCCCGGGGCCACCAGCCCCGGCGCTCCGATCACCACCGTGTGGAGCCGGTCGGCGCCCGCTTCCCGGACGAGCTCCTCCAGCCGGTCCACCGCCTCCTCCACGGCGTCCACCGGCAGGGCCGCCTGGGCCAGCGGCCGGCCGAGGAGGTCGGCGACGACCGCCGTGGCGCTGTCCGTCCGTACGTCGAGCGCGGCGAGGTACGCACGCCGCGCGACGATCCCGTAGAGCTTGGCATTGGGTCCGCGCCGCTGTTCGCCCGATTCCCCGACGACCTCGATCAGTCCGGCGCCGGTGAGCCGTTCCACCAGGTCGGCCACGGAGGGCCGGGACAGGCCGGTCAGCTCCTTGAGCTGGGGCGCCGTCAGGGGTCCCTCCTCCTGGAGGAGTTCGAGGGCGAGCCGGTCGTTGATGGCCCGGGCCGTGCTCGGCGAGGCGGGGGACGGAGCGGGCGACGCGGCGCGAGTGGCGGCGCGGGTGGTGGCTGTCAGGGCCTTGGCAGGAGTCACGACGCCCATCCTAGGAGTTCCGGGGGCTAACTATCAGGCAGGGTCCCTGATAGTTTACGAGTCATGACCGGGGAACCCCAACTCAGCCCGGCGCGACTGCGCCATGCCCGCTTCGCCATCGCCGGCGTCTTCTGCGCACACGGCGCGGTCACCGGCTCCTTCGCGACCCGCATCCCCTGGATCCAGGACCACGCGCAGCTCAGCGCGGGCACCCTGGGTCTGGCCCTCGCCTTCCCCGCCGTCGGCGCCGCGCTGACGATGCCGCTGGCCGGGCGGATCAACCACCGGCTGGGCGCGCGCACCGCCCTGCGGGTGCTGCTGTCCCTGTGGACCCTGGCCCTCGTCCTGCCGAGCCTCGCCCCGAACCTGTGGACGCTCTGCTTCGTGCTCTTCGTCTACGGAGCCACCGCCGGCATGTCGGACGTGGCGATGAACGCGCTGGGAGTGGAGACCGAGAACCGGCTGGGGCGCTCGATCATGTCCTCGCTGCACGGCATGTGGAGCGTGGGCGCCCTGATCGGCTCGGCCGCCGGTACGGTCGCCGCGCACGCCGGCGCCGATGCACGTCTGCACCACCTGGTCGCCGCGCTCGCCCTGACGCTGGCCGGGCTGATCGCCGTACGGGGCGTCCTGGACCTGCGGACCGACACCGGCGGGGAGGAGGCGCCGCCGCACTTCGCGCTGCCCCCGAAGTCCGCGCTGTTCATCGGCGCGATCGGCTTCTGCGCGGTCTTCGCGGAGGGCGCGAGCCTGGACTGGTCGGCGGTGTACCTGCGGGACGTGCTGGGCACGAACGCCGGTCTCGCCGCCGCCTCCACCACCGCCTTCGCGCTGACGATGGCGCTCGCCCGGCTGGCCGGCGACAAGGTCGTGGACCGGTTCGGGGCCGTACGCACGGTCCGCGTGGGCGGCGCACTGGCCACCGCGGGCGGCCTGCTCGTGGTCACCGTCCACCAGCCGGCCGCGGCCCTGGCCGGGTTCGGGCTGATCGGGCTCGGCATCGCGGTGGTGGTCCCGCTGGCCTTCGCGGCGGCCGCGCGCAGCGGGCCGGCCCCGGCGCAGGCCATCGCCGGTGTCGCGACGATCACGTACACCTCGGGGCTGATCGCCCCCTCGGCGATCGGCGCGGTGGCCGACGCGACCTCGCTGGTGGTGTCCTTCGGGCTGGTCACGCTGCTGTCGTTCGCGCTGATCGTGGGGGCGACCGTACTGCGGCAGCGGCCGGTGGCGGCCGGGGTCCCGGCCGCCAACCGGGACGAACCTGCCCCTATCCGGCCGTAATATGGCGCCTGGTCACCTACGGCCTCGTAGCGTGACCACGCTCCCGTCGAACGACGAAGTACGAAGTACGAACGAAAAGCGGTGGAACATGGGCCTCGGCGTGCGCTGGACCCTGCACGGAGACGGGCGGACCCCCGCCCCCGGCGCGGTGGTGCGGCCGGACGAGCGGCTGTCGTGGCCGCGGACCGCCGGGCTGGGTGCCCAGCACGTCGTGGCGATGTTCGGGGCGAGCTTCGTGGCCCCGGTCCTGATGGGGCTGGACCCGAACCTCGCCATCATGATGTCGGGCGTCGCGACCGTCATCTTCCTGCTGGCGACCCGCGGCCGGGTCCCCTCCTACCTGGGCTGCTCGCTCTCCTTCGTGGGGGTCGCGGCGGCGATCCGGGCGAGCGGCGGCGACAGCGCGACGGTCACGGGCGCGGTCTTCGTGGTCGGTGCGGCGCTGTTCCTGGCGGGGCTGGCGGTCCAGCGGTTCGGGGCCCGGATCATCCACGCGGCGATGCCGCCGGTGGTGACGGGCGCGGTCGTGATGCTGATCGGCTTCAACCTGGCGCCGGTGACGGCGTCCACGTACTGGCCGCAGGACCAGTGGACGGCCCTGCTGACGATGCTGTTCACCGGGCTGGCCGTGGTCTGCCTGCGGGGCTTCTGGTCGCGGATCGCGATCTTCCTCGGCCTGATCTTCGGGTACGGGATCTCCTGGGTGTTCGACCTCGTCTTCGGCAAGATCCACTCGACGGTGGGCGGCCCCGAGGCCGTGGACCACTGGCGTCTCGACCTGTCGGGGGTCGCCAAGGCCGACTGGATCGGGCTGCCGACCTTCCACGCGCCGCAGTTCGAATGGTCGGCGATCCTGATCGCGCTGCCGGTGGTCATCGCGCTGATCGCGGAGAACGCTGGGCACATCAAGGCCGTCGGCGAGATGACGGGCGACCCGCTCGACGACAAGCTCGGCACCGCCATCGCGGCCGACGGCGCCGCGTCGATGCTGTCCACGGCGGTGGGCGGCCCGCCGAACACCACCTACTCCGAGAACATCGGCGTCATGGCCGCCACCCGCGTCTACTCCACGGCGGCCTACTGGGCGGCGGCCGGCTTCGCCCTCCTCTTCGGCCTGTGCCCGAAGTTCGGCGCGGTCGTCGCCGCGATCCCCGGCGGGGTGCTGGGCGGGATCACCGTGATCCTGTACGGCATGATCGGCCTGCTCGGCGCGCAGATCTGGATCAACGGCCGGGTGGACCTGCGCAATCCGCTGAACCTGGTGCCGGCCGCGGCGGGCATCATCATCGGCGTCGGCGGGGTCGAGTTGAACATCAGCGACAGCTTCGAGCTGGGCGGGATCGCGCTCGGCACGATCGTCGTGATCACGGGCTACCACGCCCTGCGGTACTTCGCGCCGGCGCACCTGAAGCAGCAGGAACCGCTGCTGGACTCGGGTACGTCCGCGTACGACGGGACGGCCGCCGGGGAGCCCGGGGACAAGCGGGGTTGACGGAGTTTCGCCCGAACCGGGGAAGCGTACGGCCAAGTTCCCCTGATCCCGGCCCGCGGCTGCGACGCTGCGTCCCATGGTCCCCATGGAAGCGGTGCTGGCGCGGATGCGCGCCCTGGACGAGCGGCTCCCCGAGCGGGACGGCGTCGCCGTCTTCAACCGGGTGTACCTCACGGTGACGCAGACCCTGCACGAGGGGATCGCCCACGGCGCGTTCCCCTCGCCCCGCCGGGCGGAGGCGCTCAGCGTCCGCTTCGCCGAGCGCTACCTGACGGCGGTGGAGGCCGACCGGGCCCCGGCGTGCTGGCGGCCGCTCCTGCAGTACCGCCGCCATCCCGGGATCCGGCCGCTCCAGCACGCGCTGGCCGGGATCAACGCGCACATCGGCCACGACCTGGCCCTGGCGGTGGTCGCCACCTGCCGCTCGCTCGACTGCGAACCGGCCGCGCTCGAAGCGGACTTCGACCGGGTCGGAGACACCCTGATCTCCCTGGAGGAGCACATCCGGGAGGACCTGATGCCGGGCCCGGACCTGCTGGAGATCGCGGATCCGCTGACGCACCTGCTGGGCGCCTGGAGCCTGGAGCGGGCCCGCGCGGGGGCCTGGGCCTCGGCCCGTCTGCTCTGGTCGCTGCGCCGCTCCCCCGACCTGGCGGAGGAGTTCACCGAGTCCCTCGACGCGGGCGTCGGCCTGGTCGGCCGCTGCCTGCTGACTCCGACGGGCTGAAACCCGGGCGGGCGCCCGGCGCGACACCGCCCGCAGGGACGGCCTAGCCTGGTGGCATGGCAACGGTGCAGGTCGGCGGCGTCGAGGTCGCCTACGCGCGCGCGGGTCACGGCCCTCCCCTGGTTCTCGTGCACGGAGCAGGCGTGGACGGCCGCATGTGGCAGCCGCAGCTGGCGGACCTGGAAGACGAGTTCACCGTGGTGGCCTGGGACGAGCCGGGCGCGGGGCGTTCCTCCGATCTGCCGGCCGGCTTCGCCCTGAGGGACTTCGCGCACTGCCTCGCCGCCGTGATCGAGGCGCTGGGGCTCGGCCCGGCCCACGTGGCCGGGCTCTCCTGGGGCGGGACGGTCGTACTGGAGCTGTACCGCCACCATCCGGATCTGGTCAGGACGCTGCTCCTGGTCGACACGTACGCCGGGTGGAAGGGCTCGCTGCCACCGGAGGAGGTGGCGGCCCGGGTCCAGGGCGCCGAGCGGATGCTCGCGGCGCCCCGGGAGCAGTTCGATCCGACACTGCCGGGGCTGTTCGCCGGTGACCCTCCCGCCGCGTTCGTGCCCTTGCTCGACACCATGGCGGGCGAGGTGCGGCCGGAGACCCTGGGAGCGGAGCTGTTCATGATGGCCGAGACCGACCAGCGCGACCTGCTGCCCACGATCGCGGTGCCGACCCTGCTCCTGTGGGGCGAGCTCGACGTGCGGTCGCCCTTGAGCGTCGCCCGCGCCTTCGAGGACGCGATCCCGAACGCCGAGCTCGTGGTGCTCCCCGGTGCGGGGCACGTCAGCAACCTGGAGACACCGGAGCGGTTCAACCGCGCCGTCCGCACGTTCTGCCGCGCCCACCGGTGACCGGGGCCCCGTAGGGTCGACCGCATGACCAGCTTCGCCACGCACCGGCTCCGCGTGCACGACGCGGCGCTGCCGGCCCACCGGCGGATGTCGGCCCTGCGCACCTGCCTGACCGAGTTCGCCCCGTACGGGCTCCGGGCCACCTTCCACCACTTGCGCGGCAGCGCGGGGATCCCCCGGGATCCGGCCCTGGACCCCGACGCGCTGGTGCGGGCGGTGGAGGAGCTGCGGGGCGCGCGGGAGCTCTGGCTGGCGGCCCTGCGGCCCTGGCAGGAGGCACGCCGGTTCCAGAAGCGGGCCGGGATCCGTGTCCCGGACCCGGCCGAACCGCCACGACGGGTGCGGTGCCCGAACCCGGAGTTCCATCCGCTGGGAACGCTCACCGAGGTGATGCCCCGCATCGTGCGGGCCCGGGAGTACTCCGGTCCCGGCTGCGCGGTGTGCGAGGCCGACCACGGGGAGGTGGGCTGGGCCGACGGCCATCACCTGCACTGGCTCTGCGCGCACTGCGGGGTCGCGCGCGGCCCGCTGGAGCGGTCGCCCGACGATCCCGGCCTGGCGGGGCTGCGGGCCGGGCGCTGGCGGGCCGTGTGGCGCGGCGACGCGGAGTGGGACCGGCCCGGCGCGGTGAGTCCTCCGCTGCTGACCCGGGCGGACCGCCCGACGGCGCTCCGGGCATGAGAACGGGCCGCCCCCGCGCTCGCGCGCACGGGGGCGGCCCGTGTCAGGGGGCCGGGAGGGGTCAGTCCTCCGGGAGTTCGACCGGGGCTATCTCGTCGTAGACGTCGCCCGGGCCGGGGTTGGTGGAGTCGGTGGAGCCGCCGAGGTGGTGCATGACGCCCCAGACGGCGTTGAGGGCCGTCTGGACCGCGCCCTCCGCCCAGCCCGCCGTCCAGGAGATGTCGTCGCCCGCGAGGAAGATGCCGCGCTTGTCCTCGGGGAGGCGGTCCTGCATGAAGTGGGTGAACAGGCGGCGCTGGTAGCGGTAGTGGCCCGGCAGGTTGGCCTTGAACGCGCCCATGAAGTAGGGCTCGTTCTCCCAGGACACGGTCACCGGGTTGCCGATGATGTGGCGGCGGATGTCGACCTTCGGGTAGATCTCGCCGAGGGACTTCAGCATGACCTCCATCCGCTCGTTCGCGGACAGCGGCAGCCACTTCAGGCTGTCGTCGCACCAGGTGTAGGAGAGGCAGATGACGGCCGGCTTGTCGGGGCCGTTGTCGAGGAGGTACGTGCCGCGGGTCATGCGGTCGGTGAGGGTCATCGACATGACGTCGCGCCCCGTCTCCTCGTCCTTGTCCAGCCAGAAGGGGCGGTCCACCGGGATGAAGAGCTTGCTCGACTCCATGTAGTGGGTGCGCTCGATCGCCGTCCAGTGGTCGATCGGGAAGAGCGTGTCGTCGCACGCGATCTTCGAGAGCAGCATCCAGGACTGAGCCGTGAAGATCGCGGCGCGGTACGTGCGGATGTCGCCGGTGGCGTCCGTGACCGTGATGCGGTTGCCCGCCGTGCGGTGCAGGCGGGTGACCGCCGGGCGCGGGGCGCCCCCGTGCAGGGAGGAGAGGGAGGTGCCCTGGGCCCAGTGCACGATCTTCTCCGGCTCGCGGTCCCACATGCGCAGCGGGAGCTGCTGCGAGCCGCCCACGATGCCGCGGTGGTGGTCGTCGGCCTCGGTGTAGACGACGCGCAGGATCTCGAGGATCGAGTTCGGGAAGTCGGTGTCCCAGCCGCCCGTGCCGAAGCCGACCTGGCCGAAGATCTCGCGCTTGCGGAAGGACTTGAAGGCCTCGGACTTGCAGAGGAACCCGTAGAAGGTCTCGTCGTCGAGCTTCTCGACGAGCTTCGCCCAGATCTCCCGGATGCGCGGGACGTCCCGCTCGCGCATCGCGGTGTTCATGTCGGAGAAGTCGGCGCCCTCGTCCAGGCAGGCGTTCCACGCGGCGGACACGTCACGGTAGACCTGCGGGAGGTCGGCGATGGTCTCGGCGTAGTGGGTCTCGCCCTTGAGGTCGACCACCGTCGAGGGGGTGGCCTCGGCGAGCGGGTTCGGGAAGGGCTCGGTGACCAGGCCGACGAGGTCGATGTAGTGCTGGAGGGCCGTGGAGGACGGCGGGAAGCGCATGGCGCCCATCTCCGCGGTCAGCTCCTCGGTGCCCGCGCCCTCGAAGCCCACCGTGCGCAGCCGGCCGCCGATCTGGTCCGCCTCGTAGACGACGGGCTTGAGGCCCATCTTCATCAGCTCGTACGCGGAGATGATGCCGGACAGCCCGCCGCCGATGACGGCGACCTCGGTGCCGTGCTCGGTCGCCGGTATCTGCCCGAGGCCTGCCGGGTGGGCCAGGAAGTCGTCGTACGCGTAGGGGAAGTCCGGGCCGAACATCGTGATCGGCATCTGACCGTCGCTGTGCGGGACGGCGGTGGTGGGCACCGTGGACGTCATGGGGTACGACTCCTAGCGGGGTGGGGCAGGGGGGAAGGGCAAGCAGGGGAGGGCGCGCGCCGGCGGGCGCGGGGCCGCGGTCAGACGAGCGAGGCGTACAGACCGGGGCGGCGGTCGCGCAGGTACGGGTTGGTCTCGCGCGAGACGCGCAGCAGCTCGGGGTCGGCCTCGCCGAACACCAGCTCCTCGCCGCGGCCGGCCCGGGTCCGGGTGACCCCGTCGGGGCCGGCCAGGCAGCTGAGGCCGACGAACTCGAACTCGCCCTCCGGGCCGGTGCGGTTGACGTACGCGATGTACATCTGGTTCTCGAAGGCCCGTACGGGGACCAGCTGTTCGGCGACGAACTGGAACGGGTGCATCTGCGCGGTCGGCACCAGGAGGAGGTCGGTGCCGGCGAGCGCGTGCGCCCGGACGTTCTCGGGGAACTCCACGTCGTAGCAGATCATCACGCCGACGCGGAGGCCGCCGAGGTCCGCCTGGACCACCGGGGTGTCACCGGGGGTGAAGGCCGCCTGCTCGAAGGAGCCGAAGAGGTGGGTCTTGCGGTAGTTCGCGAGCCGTTCCCCGTCGGGGCCGACGAGCTGCGCCGCGTTGAAGACGGCGTCCCCGTCCCGCTCGGGGTAGCCGTAGAGCACGGCCAGCCCGTGGCGGCGGGCGATCTCGCCGATGGCGCGGGCGGACATGCCGTCGGCCGGTTCGGCGAGCCGGGCGATGTCCTCGATCTCCAGCGCGTAGCCGGTCAGGAACATCTCCGAGGTCACGAGGAGCCCGGCCCCCGCCTGTGCGGCGCGGGCCGCGGCCTCTTCGAGCGCCTTCAGGTTGTCGGCGGTGTCGCCGAGCCGTCCGGAACTCTGGAGGAGGGCGGTGCGCAGCGGGGGCATGGGCGTACCTCTGTGGCAGGAGGGGTGGGGGTCCTTAGACGGTACGTTCGTGCGTTCGACCGGGACAAGCCGTGACCGTTGCGCTCCGCGCATCGATTCGTTGCGTGTTGGCGGGTGGCAGCGGCGATTCGTTGCGCGAAGGCTCCGTGAACGGTTCGAAGGCCCTTTTCGGGGGTTCTACGGGGCCGGGCGGAAGGCCGGGTGCACGCTCAGCCTGCGCAGGTCTTCCAGGATGTCGGGAGCGTGGTTCGAGACCACCCGGCCGCTCCAGCCGTCGCAGAGGGCGGGGACCGTGAGCGTGCCGTCGTGGTCGTGCCCGGCGGCCTCGTAGGCGCGGCGGAGCGCGTCGTGTCCCGCCGGGTCGGAGCCGGGCCGCAGGACGGTCAGGGCCACGGTGTCCCGGAGGCCCAGGTCGGCGAAGGCGGCGGTGACGCCGAGGCAGCTCGGACAGTCGTCGGCGGCGACGTACAGCCGGTACCGGTGCGGCTCGGGCGAGAACCCGGTCCCGATGCGGCCCCGCAGGACGGCGGCCGCGGCCGGGGCGAGGCTCCGGGCGGGCACCGGGACGCGGCTCTGGGGAAGCGCCGCCTGGACAAGGGGCTGCGCAGGGTTCTGGACAGGGGTCTGCGCAGAGGTCTGGACATGGGTCTGGGCAGGCGTCTGGACATGGGTCTGGGCAGGCGTCTGGACATGGGTCTGGGCAGGCGTCTGGACATGGGTCTGGGACATGGGTCTCCTCGGTCTGTGTGCGTACGCGCGTGCTCGGCGGGGCCTCAGGAGGCCGGGGCCGTGGCACTGCAGACGCGGAGGAGATCTATGTGCAGCCGGCGGGTGAGCCAGGAGCGGCGCAGCGGGGTGGCGACGGAGGAGGGCGTGGTGGCGGAGGGTGTGGTGCCGGAGGGTGCGGTGAGCTGGTCCACCGGGCCCCCCTTCCTGTCCGCCACCCCCATTAGGCTGGCGTTCGCAGTCTCATGGCACCGCCAGGGGCCGTCAAGACCGCCCGCAAGAGTCCGTACAAGTGCCCGCACGGGCGCCTGCACGACGGCCCGCACGCGTGCTCGTACGCGTGCCT